>NZ_JAOCLR010000001.1:0-395693 GCF_029845405.1 Pigmentiphaga sp. GD03639 | reverse complement strand
TTCGGGGTTCGGTCCGCCCACGTCCTTGATGATGAGCTGGATCTTGCGGCCGGCCACCACGTCGCCGTGTTCCTGCAGGAACAGCTTGGCGCCGTTGCTCATCTGCAGCCCGTATTCGGCCTGCTGGCCCGACATCTCGCCCACGAAACCGATCTTCAACGGGGTCTGCGCCGCGGCCGTGCCGCTCAGCGCCATGCCCAGTACACAACCCCACAAACGTATTTTCATTGTCCGTCTCCTCGCGAAGGCAAGCGCGATGCGCCCTATTGGCTCATGACCTGCCACTCGTTCACACGTTTTTATAGAAAATGATTTTTTCTTGTATTTTTTGAACAAAATTCTCTAAAAACCCACCAAAAACATTCCGGTCAGAGCCACGTCATCAAGCCATGAATCGCTTGAATCTTATGTCTCGACGTTTTTAATGAAAATAGACTATCTACACATGAGCATGGATAATCGAAACATTCCCACGAGTGTTTTCCCGAGAAAAACGATCGATTCGACAAATGAATCACCGTCCCTCTGCTGCTTCATTCGTCTGCCCCAAGCACTTGCATAAACAAAAAGCCCCTGGATCTCTCACGAAATCCAGGGGCGAAAGGCAAGCGACGTCGCTACGCTTCAGTCCCCGCCTTTGGCATGGGGACAAAACCCGGCAACGCCTCGATTCGGCCTAGCCAGGCCCGGATGGCCGGATACGCCTCGAGCGACAACCCGCCCTCCGGCGCATGCGCGATATAGGTGTATGCCGAGACATCCGCCAGCGAAGGGCGTTCCCCGGTGGCGAACGAGCGCCCGGACAATATCGACTCCAGGACCGGGAAGAGCTTCAGGCTGGTCTCCACCGCATTGCGCAGGGGGACCAGTTCTTCCCCATAGACCCGCCATCGTCGCGCCGCGCACGGGCCGAATGCGATAGGCCCCGCCGCCAGCGAGAACCACTGCTGCACGAGCGCGCTTCCTTCCGGGTCCTCGGGCAGCCAGGCAGGCCCGCCGTATTTCTTCGCCAGGTACACCAGGATGGCATTCGAGTCATGAAGAACCGTGTCGCCATCGACGATGACGGGGACCTGCCCGAAAGGATTCATCGCCAGGAATCCGGGCGTCCGCAAGGTCCCTCCGTGCGGATCGACGTCGATCTTCTCGTAGGGCAGGCCGAGCAGGGACAGCATCAGTTGCACGCGATGGCCATGTCCCGAGTAAGTCATCGAATACAGACGGATGGGCATGGCGGGGGCCCCGGTCAAGGCGATGCCACACCATGCCCCCACGCCCGGGCGAAGCGCAGCAGGCCGGTGCCGGCATGGCAGTTCACATATTCGAAAGAAGGCGTGGCGCCGATCACGAAGACTTCGTGCCAGGTGACGACGCTGCGTTCGGCCCCGTACTGCCGGCGCTTGGCCAGCGCGTGCCTGAAGATGTCGAGGTGGCTCTTGTGGCTGGCCGCCCACCGCTCGAGCGGCGCCAGGGAAAGGAAATAGCCGTGCTTGGACGTTTCCCTAAGCTCGTTGCCTTCGCGGTCCAGCGCGACCAGCGAACGCAGGGACAGGCACCCTGTCGTGCCGGCATGGTCCTTGAGATACGCCATGCCCGTGTCCAGCTTGGGCTGCAGATTGGCGTAATAGTCGTCCAGTTGCTCGCCTTCGGCCCGCGCCCAATACTGGCCCGAGCGGATGTTCACCACGTTGGGCGGTACGTCTATCCTGATCCGCCTGCCGGCGCCGGCATCGAACCCGCCTTCGGGAGCCTCGTCCCCATGGGGGGAGTCCAGCGGATCCACGGCCGAAATGGGAAGCCGGTCGCGCATGGCGCCGAAATAGCCGGCGACATACATGGGCTCCAGTTCGCAGCCGTTCGTGCGCGCGATGCCCGCACGGTAGTAAGGTTCGGAGAAAATCGTCTCGACCCGGTCGTAGGGCACGACCAGGGTTTCGCGCCAATGGCCCACCGCTTCCTTTTCCCGGTCCGGCGATGCGAACCAGCCGTTGAATGCGTCGCGGTGCTTCCAGGCCGCGTACCGCGTCAGGTC
The DNA here is from genome assembly GCF_029845405.1 of Pigmentiphaga sp. GD03639. Lineage (NCBI taxonomy): Bacteria > Pseudomonadati > Pseudomonadota > Betaproteobacteria > Burkholderiales > Alcaligenaceae > Pigmentiphaga > Pigmentiphaga sp. GD03639. The sequence continues at coordinate 393,661 of NZ_JAOCLR010000001.1, read as the reverse complement.
GACCCAGTATGCGATGACGATGGAATTGGCGACGCCGGCCTCGTCCGTGCACCGAACCTCGTCGAAGCAGTCCGGCCCCCACGGGCTGGCGAATGCCGCCCGGGCCCTGTCGAAGAAGGCCCGTTCCGCGCCCAGGTCCGAGGGCTGGCGCTGCACGGCGATGTAGTCCGCCACGACCGTCGTGACGGGTGCGCTCCACCGGACCTGGAACTTCGGTGCCGCCGGGGCGAAGTCCCCCGGCCGCCGGGCCGGTATCGTACGCGGGTATTCGATATGAAAACTCATGCTGGGCTCACTGATGCGGATGCTCAGGCTCGGCCAGGGGCGCCGTGCAGCCCCGGCGACTCTTCTTCGACGGGCTGCTCGCGCAGGAACAGGCCGCCTATCACCACCGACAAGGCCGCGAAGATCACCGGATACCAGAGGCCGAAGTAGATGTCGCCGGTAAAGGCGACCATCGCGAACGCCACGGCGGGAAAAAAGCCCCCGAAGATCCCGTTCCCCACATGGTAGGGGAAAGACAGCGCGGTATATCGGACACGGGCGGGGAACATCTCGACCAGCGCGGCGGCAAGAGGAGCATAGACCATCGCGAAAAAGACGCACAGGATGACCAGCAGCAGTATCACCATCCCGTGGTTGACCCGCGCGGGATCCGCCTGGCTGGAGTAGCCGGCCTGCTCGAGCGTGGACTTCAGCGCCGCGGCGTCGAAGCCGGTCAGCGTGGTGCCCCCGATCTGCGTGACGGGGCTGACGGCGGCCGGATCCGCGACGTTGTCGTAGGGCACGCCCGACTTGGCCAGCAAGGCCTTGACGTTGTCGCATTCCGTCACGGGCGGATTCTTGCCCAGCAGGTCGATCTGCACGTTGCAGGTGCCGGGCGCGGCGCGCACCGTGACCGGGCTGGACGTCGAGGCCGCCTGCAGGCCGGGATTGGCGTATTGCGTCAGCGCCTTGAAGACCGGGAAGATCGTCAGCGCAGCAAGCAGGCAGCCCGTCAGGATCACCTTCTTGCGGCCGATCTTGTCCGAGATGGCCGCGGCGCACCACATCATGGGCAGGCAGATCGCCAGGGAAATGGCGTTCAGGAAGCTGGCCGTGCCTATGTCCAGCCTGAGCGTCTGGGTAAGAAAGAAGAACGAATAGGTCTGCGCCGTGTAGAGCACCGTCGTCACGCCCATGACCAGGCCGAACAGGGCGATCAGCATGGCCTTGATGTTGGCCCAGCTGCCGAAGGTTTCCTTGATCGGCTGCCGGGACGTCTTGCCCTCGGCCTTCATCTTCATGTAGACGGGAGATTCATGCAGCACCGTGCGGATATAGACCGAGATCGCCAGCATGACCGCGGAAAGCAGGAACGGAATGCGCCAGGCCCATTCCTCGAAAGCCTCGCCGAAGCTCGTGCGGCAGACATAGACCACGAGCAGCGCCAGGATGGAGCCGCCGGCGCCGGTCATCTGGATCCAGCTGGTATTGCGCCCTTTCCTGCCCCGGCTGGCATGCTCGGCCACGTAGATCGCGGCCCCCCCGTATTCGCCGCCCAGGCCCAGGCCCTGCAGCACCCGCAGCAAGAGCAGGAGAATCGGCGCCAGAATGCCGACCTGCGCATACGTCGGAATCAGGCCCACGCAGAATGTGGCGCCGCCCATCAGCACGATGGTGATGAGGAAGGTGTACTTGCGCCCGATCATGTCGCCCAGGCGGCCGAACAGCAGCGCCCCCAGCGGACGCACGGCAAAGCCGACGCCGAAGGCGATCAGCGCGAACAGATACGCGCTGGACGGCGACAACGGCGCGAAGAACAGCTTCGAGAACACCGACGCCACCGCGCCAAACAGGAAAAAGTCGTACCACTCGAACAGCGTGCCCAGCGTGGACCCGACGATGACGAGACGTTCGTGTTTCTTGGAATGCTTGATCGTTGATGTTTGTGCCGACATGATTTCTCCCAGTTCCCCAACGACTATCGACGCGCTCAGTCGGCCACGAAAGTGACTGGCTGCATGGGCGTGGTGTTCACGGTCAGACTGAAAATGTCCGGGCGGGAATAATGGCCGCAGACGTCGAAATCCACGTTGCTGGCCCTGCCTATCCCGGTATCGATGTCCGCGTACAGGATCGTCTCGGTATCGAACACCGGCCCCGCCAGGACCTCGCCCAGGGGACTCACGATCATGCTGCCGCCACGCATGAGATAGTCTTCGTCCGCCGCCTGCATGCCGAAATCCTCGCGATAGAACGGCGGATACTCGCCCAGCCTGATGGCCTGGCACGCGCTCAGCACGTGCACCCGCCCTTCCAGGGCGACGTGGATCATCGTGGGCGCCCAGCTGGCACGGTCATCGGCGGTCGGGGCGCAGTAGATTTCCGTCCCCTGCGCGTACATCGCCTGCCGGAATGCCGGCATGTAGTTCTCCCAGCAGATGACCGAACCGATGCGGCCCAGCGGGGAATCCACCGGAGCGATCGTCGAGCCGTCGCCAAAACCCCAGATGATGCGTTCCTGGCCGGTCGGCATCAGCTTGCGGTGAAAGCCGGCCAGGCCGGCTCCAGGGGCAAGCGTGACGCTGGTGCAGTACAGCGTGCGCCCCATCCGCTCGATCACCCCCATCACGACGTGGACACCCGTCTCGGCACAGACCTGGCCCAGCAACGCCAGCTCTGGACCATCCAGGGTAACGGCACCCTCCATGTAGCGCCGGAAATGCGCCCGTCCGATATCCGTGCGGCGGCCGACCACGGTCCCGAACGCGGAACCCTTGGGATATCCCCCAAGAAAGGCTTCCGGAAACACGATCAGCGACGCCCCTTCCCCCGCGGCGGTACGGATCAGGCCGGCAGCCTTCTCCGCCGTCTTCTGCGGCTCGAAGGGGACCGACGATGCTTGGACGACAGCAGCCTTGAACATCCACATACTCCCGAGGCGACATTTTCAGTGGGCCTCCATTCTCGTGACAGCCTGGTGTCCCGTCCATCCGAACGTATCGAACATCATGTTCTAATAAACTGCACACCAGGACACAAGACTCCCATGCAGATCCCCGCCTACCGCTACTTCCTCGCCGTCGCCGAAACCGGGTCGATCCGGCGTGCCGCCGAGCTGATGCATCTGAGCCCGTCGGCCATCAGCCGCCAGGTCCAACTGCTCGAACACGCGTTTCGCTCCCCCCTGTTCGAGCGGAACCAGACCGGCATGATATTGACCGAAGAAGGCCGCATCGTGGCCGCGCAGATGCGCAACAGCCTGCGCGACATGGAGCTTGCGCGGGCGCGCATCGATGAACTACACGGGCTGGTGCGGGGCAACGTCGGCCTCGCCTCGATCGAAGGCGTCATGACCGGCTGGCTGCTGCCCGCCATCTCCCGGTTCCGCGCCTCGCACCCGGGCATCACCTTCGATGCCCGGGTCGCCGGCTCGGAACAGGTCCTGCGCCTGGTCCACGACGGCACGGTGGACCTCGGCATTGCGCTGGCGCCGGACGAACACGACCCCGACCTGGAGATCGTCCACCGCTTCGTCACGCGCTACGTCGTAGCCGTCGCGCCGGACCATGCGCTGGCCCGGCGCCGCCGCGTCGACCTGAAGACGCTGCTCGCGCAGCCGCTGGCCCTGCTCGATGCGAACTTCGAGACCCGGCGCTGGCTCAACCAGGCCGCGACGCGCCGGCAACTGCCGCTCACGGCCGTCCTCAACCTGGACCACATCGAGAGCATCAAGCGCGCCGTGCGTGGCGGGGAACTTACCACGGTGCTGCCGGACTATGCCGTGACCACCGACGCGGCGGCCGGGGAGCTTGTGATGATCGAACTGGAAGGCGCCTCGGCGGCGCGGACGGCCACCGTGCTGTGCTGCCGGAGGGGCCGGGTGCAGACACGCGCGGCGCGGGCGGTCATCGACCTGCTGGCCGGCTGCGCGCCGGCCTGAGCCGGATATCGCGCGTCAGCCCCGCCGCGCGGCCACGATCGCGGCGACGTCGATTTTCTTCATCTCCATCATCGCCGCGAACGCGCGCTTGGCTTCCCCGCCGCCGGCAGCCAGGGCCTCGGTCAGCACGCGCGGCGTGATCTGCCAGGAAATACCCCATTTATCCTTGCACCAGCCGCATGCGCTTTCCTGGCCGCCGTTGCCGACGATGGCGTTCCAGTAGCGATCGGTTTCTTCCTGATCATCGGTGGCGATCTGGAACGAGAACGCCTCGTTGTGCCTGAAGGCCGGCCCGCCGTTCAAGCCCAGACAGGGAATGCCGGCCACCGTGAACTGGACCGTCAGCACGTCGCCGGTCTTGCCGGATGGATAGTCGCCGGGAGCACGGTGGACGGCGTGCACCGCGCTGTCGGGAAAAGTCTTGGCGTAGAAGCGGGCCGCCTCCTCGGCGTCCTTGTCGTACCACAGGCAGATCGTGTTCTTGGCGATGGTCATGGCGGGTTCTCCTGCATCGGGAAGACGTCTGGGAAGATTACGCCAGTCGGGGATGGCGGGCGGGTCCGCGAACATTTTGAAGCCATTTTGCCTTGGGGCGGCCCGGCGGCAAGAAAAACCCCTTGATCCTCAACTGAATCAAGGGGCTTTCACGTTCTCTGGCGGAAGCGGTGAGATTCGAACTCACGAACGGTTGCCCGTTGCCGGTTTTCAAGACCGGTGCAATCGACCACTCTGCCACGCTTCCCTATGCGGCGCCAGGAGCGGAATGATAATCCATTTTAGCCCTCCCGCCCCTGCCGGCCCGCCTAGAAGCTGGCCCCATCCACCCGCTTGATCTGCAGGGCGTCCAGGTCGATGGACGGCACGCAGCGCAGGTTCACCGCCCGCATGGGCGTCCCGTCGGGCATGGCGCCCCGGGCGAAGGATTGCGTGCCGCAGGTCGCGCAGAACATGTGTTCGATCTTGTGGGCGTGGAAAAAATAGGACCGCAACTGTTCCTGGCCCTGCTTCAGCCTGAACTGGCCTTCAGGCACGAAGCTCAGCAGGAAACCCTTGCGGCGGCAATGAGAGCAATTGCAGCTCATGGCCTGCGTGGGCACGGGGGCGTCGACCTCGAACGCGACGGCCCCGCAATGGCAACTCCCTTCGTACGACATGCTTGGTCTCCTTGTCCGTTCAGGCCGCCTCGACGTCGAAGCGCGGCACGGCATCCAGCAATTGCCGGGTATAGGCGTGGTCCGGCCGGGTCAGCACGCGTTCGGCCGGGCCGGTCTCGACGATGCGGCCGCCCTGCATGACGGCGATGTCGTCAGCCAGGTATTCGACCACGCCGAAGTTGTGGGTGATGAACAGGTAGGCAATGCCCATGTCCCGCTGCAGGGCGTGCAGCAGGTTGAGGATCTGCGCCTGCACCGAGACGTCCAGCGCCGAGGTCGGTTCGTCGCACACCATGAGCTTGGGTTCGACCGCCAGCGCGCGGGCGATGGCGATGCGCTGGCGCTGGCCGCCCGAGAACTCGTGCGGGTAGCGGTCGCGGGCATCGGCGCGCAGTCCGACCTGGTCCAGCAGGCGAAGCAAGGCGGCCTGGCGGCTGGCCGCGTCCATGTCGGGCCGCAGCGAGGCCAGTCCCTCGTCCAGGATCTCGCCCACGCGCATGCGGGGGTTCAGCGAGGCATAGGGATCCTGGAAGATGATCTGGATATCGCGCCGCAGGCGCTTGAGCGAGCGGCCGCCGGCGCGCAGCAGGGCCTGCCCGTGGAGGCTGGCCTGGCCGGAAATGGTGGCCACGCCGTCCAGCAGGCGCAGCAGGGCCTTGCCGGTGGTGGTCTTGCCGCAGCCGGATTCGCCGACCAGCGCGAGCGTCCTGCCGGTGTCCAGCGACAGGCTCACGCCATCCACGGCCTTGACCCAGCCGGCCGTGCGGCGCAGCACGCCCTTGCGAATGGGGAAATGGACCTTCAGGTCGGTCACGCTCAACAGGGTGGATCCGGGCTCGCCGGCAGCGGCCGCCGGCGCGGGAGCCGCCATGGCGGATTCGGGTGATTCCACGACGTGCACCTCGGGCAGCGGCTCGCCCTTGCCCGCCGCGCGGGCGGCGTCGATCTGGGTCAGCCGCACGCAGCGCACCGCGTGGCCGGGCGCTTCCTGGGCCAGGGGCGGCGGCGCGGCGTCGCATTCGGCCGCGTGGGCCGGGCAACGCCGGGCGAAACGGCAGCCGCCGAACGCCTGGTTCAGGGCCGGCACGGTGCCCGGAATGGCGGCCAGGTGCTCGCCGCGGCGGCCCATGCTGGGCAGCGCGCCGAACAGCAGCCGCGCATAGGGATGGCGGGGATGGCGGAAGAATTCCTCGGCCGGAGCCGACTCCACGATCTGGCCGGCGTACATCAGCGCCACGTGGTGGGCCATGCTGCGCACGATGCCCAGGTCGTGGGTGATGAGCATCATCGCCATGCCGAGCTGGGCCTGCAGGGCGCGCAGCAGTTCCAGGATCTGCGCCTGAATGGTGACGTCCAGCGCCGTGGTAGGCTCGTCGGCGATCAGCAGTTCCGGTTCGGCCGCCAGCGCGATCGCGATCATGACGCGCTGTTTCTGGCCGCCCGACAACTGGAAGGGATAGTCGTCCACCCGCCGCTCGGGCTCGGGTATGCCGACCCGCCGCAGCCACTCGACGGCCTTGGCGCGCGCGGCCGCCCCGCGCAGCGAGGTATGGGTGGCGATGGTCTCGACGATCTGGTCGCCCACCCGCATGACCGGGTTCAGGCTGGTGGCGGGTTCCTGGAAGATGATGCTGATCTTGCGGCCCCGCACGGTGCGCATGTCGCGCTCGGGCAGGCGGTTCAGGTCCACGCCTTCGAGCAAGGTCTGGCCGCGCTCGATCCGCCCGGCGTCGGGCAGGAGCCGCAGCAGCGCCAGCGCGGTCATGCTCTTGCCGCAGCCGGATTCGCCCACCAGCGCGAAGGTCTGGCCGCGCGCGATGGCCAGGTCGAGCGCATCCACGGCATGGACGACGCCGTGGTCGCTGTCGAGCCGGACGTCCAGGCGGCGCACGTCCAGCATGGCGGTTTCCGCGGGGGCGTTCATCAGCGGTCCTCCAGCATCTTGGCCGAACGGGCCCTGGCCCACGCCGGCCGGTAGGCCCGGGCGCGCGGATCGAAGGCCTCGCGCACGGCGTCGGCGAACAGGTTGGCGGACAGCACCAGGGCCAGCATGAAGGCGAAGGCCGACAGCAGGCTCCACCAGATCATGGGGTCGCGCGACATCTCCAGCCGCGCCAGGTTGATCATGGATCCGAACGAGTTCATGGACGGATCGACGCCCACGCCCAGGTAGGACAGCACGGCCTCGTACAGCACCAGGGTCGAGAAATCCAGCACCACGGTGATCAGCACGATGTGCATGACGTTGGGCAGCAGGTGGCGGGTCATGATGCGCACGGGCGAGGCGCCGAAGGCGCGCGCGGCCAGCACGTAGTCCAGCTCGCGCAGCTTGAGCGTCTCGGCCCGCAGCAGGCGGCACAGCCCCGCCCAGCCGGTCACGCCCAGGATGATGCATAGCAGGAACAGGCGCAGGTCGGCGCGCTCGGCGCCGGTCTCGAACAGGTCGGGGTTGTTGTCGATGAAGACCTGCACCATGAGCACGCAGGCGGCGATCAGCAGCACGCCCGGGATGGAGGTCAGCGTGGTGTAGACGTACTGGATGATGTCGTCGACCCAGCCCTTGAAGTAGCCCGCCATGATGCCCAGCGCCAGGGCCAGCGGCAGGGTCGCCAGCGTGGTCAGGCTGCCGATGACCAGGGCCGTGCGGAAGCTCTTGACCGTCTGTATCAGGACGTCATTGCCGGTGCTGTCGGTACCCATGACGTGATAGCCGGTGGACAGCGACACGGCCGCCCCCGCCAGGATGGCGATGATGCCGAAGGTCAGCAGCATGGGCGCCAGCGGCACGGCGGTGCGCCGCTGGACAATGTCGCGCCACGCCCCGGGAAAAGTCTGCCCGCCGCGCTGCGCCAGGGCCCCCGCCACCAGCAGGGCCACGACGCCGGCCAGCAGGCCGCCGGCCACGACGCCTACCGCGGTCCGCCGCAGCACGTCTCCCAGCCACTGGCTGTCGGGGTCGGCCAGGTGCGCGCCGCCGTGGCGCAGGCGTGGATAGTCCCGCACCGGTTTGCCGTCGACCAGCATGGATTCCTTGGTGAACTGGCGCACGGCCAGCGGGGCCGAGTAGGTCTTCTCGCGCCCGGCCATGGGTTTTTCCAGCAAGGCGTCGAGCACCGAGCGGGTGACCGGGGAGTAGGCGCGCGCGCCCTTCCCCCCATTGACCTCCACCGATTCCAGCAGGGGCCGGTAGTGCATGGAATCGAGCAAGCCGATCGCCACGAATACGCCCAGCACCACCACGGCGCACATGGCCGGCGTATCCCGCGCCACCCTGGCCCAGGTGGCCCGCAGATTGGGCGTGCGGCGGGCGTGCCAGGCATAGCAGGCCACTCCCAGCACCAGCAGGAACAGCGCGACGTCGGTCCACAGAAAGACGATCTTGGGCATGTTCTTACTCGAAACGCACGCGCGGATCCGCGATCGTGTAGGAGATGTCGGCCAGGATCAGGCCGATGATGTAGAGCACCGAGCCGATGAACACCATGGCGCGCACGATGGCGAAATCCTGGGCGTTGATGGCGTCCATGGTGTAGCTGCCCAGGCCGGGGATGCCGAAGAAGGATTCGGCGATCAGGCTGCCCATGAACAGCAGCGGGATGGCCGAGATGGTGCTGGTCAGGATGGGCAGCATGGCGTTGCGCAGCACGTGGCGGAACAGGACCAGGCGCTCGGACAGGCCCTTGGAGCGGGCGGTGCGGACGTAGTCCTTGCCGATCTCCTCCAGGAACAGCGCGCGATAGAACCGCGCCTCGGGCCCCAGCTTGGCGATGATGGCCACCAGCACGGGCAGCACCAGGAAACGCACGGCATCCAGTCCGCCGGCGAAGCCGGACAAGGGGACGAGCCGCAGGGTCTTGGAGAAGAGATATTGTCCGGCAATGATGTAGAACAGCGCCGAGATGGATAGCATGGCCACGCACAGCACCACGCCCCAGAAGTCCAGGTAGGTTCCCCGGAAGAACACCAGGAGCAGCGCGAACGCCACGCTGGCGAACAGGCCCAGCAGGAAGGTCGGCACCGCCAGCGCCAGGCTGGGCCCCACCCGCTGCCGGATCTCGTAGCCGATGTCCCGGCCGGCGTCCGAGGCGCCGAAGTCGAACACGAACAGCCGGGCGGAACGGTCGAAGAAGATGGTATCGGTATAGCGCCGCGCGCCCTCGGCCTGGGTATTGATCAGCAGCGGCTTGTCGTAGCCGCGCTCGACCTTCCATTTCTCGATGGCGTCGGCGGTGACCCGACGCCCGCCTATGGACAGGCGCGCCATGTCATCGGGCGTGTTGACCGCGAAGAACAGCATGAAGGTGAACAGGTTGACGCCGATCAGGATCAGGACCCCGTACAGGATCCGGCGCACGATGTAGGCGGTCATGCCGCATCTCCCGTGGGACGGTCGGTATGGACGGCCACGGCGCGGTCGCGGCGCCGGACCATGCGCCATGCGGGCACGGCCAGAAGGACCAGCAGCACCACCGCCAGCGCCACCGGCCACCAGACCGGCTGGTTCCATTCGGCGATCTTGCGGGCCCGCAGGGCGGAATCGATCTTCATGAACTGGAGGTTGTTGCGTATCATCTGGGTCGGCTTGCCGTTGCCCACCCATTGCTGGTAGGCGCCGCCCGACTTGGGGAAGTAGCCGAACATCCACGCGGCATCGGTCTGCACGATGGCGACCATGCGGGCGATCAGGGCTTCCTTCTCGGGCCCGTCGTCCAGGTATTTCATCCGCTCGAACAGCTTGTCGAACTCGGGATTGACGTAGTTCGAGGCGTTCTCGCCCCCCTCCTTCGCCTTGCCGTTCGGGCCGTAGAGCAGGAACAGGAAGTTCTCGGCATCGGGATAGTCGGCGTTCCAGCCCCACAGGAAGATCTGCGCCACGCCGCGCCGCATCTTGTCCTGGAAGCGGTTGTAGTCGGTGGAGCGGATCTCGAGCTGGATGCCCAGCTTGCCGAACTGGCGCTGCAGCCAGTCGAACTGCGAGCGGGCGCCGGGCGAGACGCCGCCCATCGCGTCGTAGTTCAGGACCAGGGGCTGGCCGGTCTGCGCGTTGCGGCCATCGGGGTAGCCCGCTTCGGCCAGCAGCCTCTTGGCCTCGGCCAGCGGCTTGCGGGTGACCTTGTCGCCGTCTATGTCGTAGACCACCGGATTGGCGCCGGCGGGCGGATCGCGATAGCCCAGGAGGCCCGGCGGCAGCGGCCCATGTGCGACCTGCGCCTGGCTGTTCTCGAAGATGGTGACGTATTCCTCCCAGTCCACCGCGATGCTGATGGCCTGGCGCAGCTTGCGGTTACGCTCCTCCTGGGCGGGGTTGTCGCCCTTGCCGACGACCGGATCCAGCCAGTTGAAACCCATGTACCAATTCTGGGTCTCGACCGTGGTCGGCAGCTTGAGCCCGCGCTCGGCGTACAAGGCCGCCTTCTCCTTGGAATCACCGGCCGCCACCAGGTAGGCGACGCCGTATTCGCCCCGCTCGGCCTGCGGCACGTCGTAGTAGCCCTGCAGGAACTTGCCCTGCAGCGGCACGCTTTCCTTCTCGATGTTGAAGACGATGCGGTCGATGAAGGGGGTGGGCTTGCCGCAGTCCTCCAGCAGGCCGGCGGCGCGGTCTTCGTCCGTGCCTTCGCAGGGATAGGGTTCGCCGCGGAAATTGGGATTGCGCGACAGCACGTGGCGGCGGTTCTCGCGGTACTCCGTCAGCATGTACGGCCCGGTCCCCACCGGCCAGTAGTTCAGGGTCAGGTTGCGCTCGGCCATGCCGGCCTGGCTGTAGAACTGGTCGGCCTCCCAGGGGATGGGCGAGAAGAAGGTCATGGCCAGCCAGTACTTGAACTGGGGGTACTTGCCCTTGATCCGTATGCGCAGCGTATGGGGATCCAGCGCCTCCACGCCCTCGAAGCCGTACTTGCGGAAGTCCAGCCACGGCAGGTCGCGCGTGGTCGGGGCCAGGCCCTTGCGCAATTCGGCGTCGGCGGCGCGGATGCGGTCGCCGTACTCCTTGAAGCCGACGATGTAGTCGGTCATGTGCGCGTAGATGGGCGACACCACGCGGGTGGTGGCCAGGCGGCGGATGCCGTAGACGTAGTCGTCGGCGGTCAGCTCGCGCGAACCGGTGCGGGGAAAGTCCGGGATGGCGTACTTGCCTTCCAGGTCGGCCGGCGCCAGGTGCCGGTACAGGTCCCTGCCGGCCTCGTCCACCGCGAAGGCGGGGTGCGGCTGGAACCGGATGCCGGGCTTGATGGGGATGTCGTAGACGCTTTGCACCACCTGTTCGCCCGGCACGTCGTCCGGCAGGCGGTTGCCCTGCGCGTCCAGGTAGACCGGGTCGACCACCCGCACGGCGGCGCGGGGCACGAGCTGGTAGGGCCGCTTCAGGTAGTCGTAGCCGTACAGCGGTTCGTAGATCTGGTAGGTGTAGGGGGTCTCGTCGACCGAATAGGAACTGGCCGGGTCGAGGTACTTGGGCGAGCGCTGCGTGAACGCCGTGTACATCACGTTCTCGCGCTCGGCGCCGGCCGCGTAGGGGCTGTTCAGCGGCGTGCCGCCGTCGGGGCCGCCGGGCGAGCACCCGGCCGCGACGACCGCCGCCATCGCCAGGAGGAACGTTCCGGCCCAACCGCGCGCGCCCTGTGCGCCCTGTCTCAAACCCGCAGCGCACGTCAGGCGCATCGACCACCTCCCCGGAGTAGCGTCCTCTCGAGAATAGCAAAAACCGTACCGTTGCCCACACCGGTTTCGTTAAGGAATACCCCGAAACTTCCCGTGCCAGGCATGTCGATATAGGCAACCGGCATATCCCGGGCGGGGATTTTCATTACCCGGCGCGGCGATCCCGCCCTTAGGATGGGGGGTTCGCAGCAAAGAGGGAAATCATGTTCCGCCACGCCATCCTGACGATCTCCTGCCTGCTCGCGGCCACCGCCGCGCAGGCCGACACCTATCCTTCGCGCCCCATCACCCTGGTGGTGCCGGGCCCGGCGGGCGGCACGCCCGACGTCGTCGCCCGCATGGTCGCCGACAAGCTGCGCACCCGCCTGGGGCAGCCCGTCATCGTCGAGAACAAGGCCGGCGCCAACGGCTTCATCGGCTCGGCCGCCGCCGCCAAGGCTCCGGCCGACGGCTACACGCTGCTGATGGGCTTTGCCCAAACCATGGCGGTCAATCCCGTCACCTTCAAGAAACTGCCCTACGACCCCGTCAAGGACTTCACCGCCGTGGCGCGGCTGGTGGATTTCGAGCTGGCCCTGGCCACTCCGGCCAGCGTGCCGGCGGCCTCGCTGGGCGAGCTGGTGTCCTGGCTGCGGGCCGGGCGCGGCAAGTACTCGTATGGATCGTTCGGCGCCGCCTCGCCGTCGCAGTTCGCCGGCGACATGTTCAACCGCAAGGCGCAGCTGGACATGCAGCACGTCCCCTACAAGGGCTCGGCGCCCCTGGTGACCGATCTCGTGGGCGGCCAGGTGCAGTTCGGTTTCGTGGTCCTGCAGGTCGCGCAGCAGCTGGCCCAGGGCGGCAAGCTGAAGATCCTGGCCGTGACCGGAGAGCGCAGGCAACCCGCCGCCCCCGGCGTCCCGACCATGACCGAAGCCGGCTACCCCGACGTGAACGCCACCGGCTGGTACGGGCTGTATGCCCCCCAGGGCACGCCCGCCGCCGTGGTGAACAAGCTGGACGAGGCCGTGGGCCAGGTGATGAAGGACGCCGACGTCCAGCGCAAGCTGATCGAGCAAGGCGTGAATCCGGCCTACGCCGGGCACGACGCGCTGGCCGCCTACACGCGCAGCGAAATCGCGCGCTGGCGCAACATCGTGGCCCAGACCGGCTTCAGCGCGCAGGACTGACGCCGGCGCCGTTCAAAAACGGTAGGTGACGGCCAGCATGCCCACGATGGGGTTGATCTTCAGGTCCGCCTGGCTTTCGATCGTACCCACCGGCGTGCCATGGGTACGCAGGCGGGCACGGGTCTTGACTGGCAGGTAGGACACCGACAGCAGCGCCCCCCAGTTCCTGCCGATCTGATAGGCGGCGCCGGCATTGAGCACCGGCGCCCATTTGCTGTCGACCTCGGCATCGGTCTTCAAGCCGGGATTGGTGTTCCGGGTGACGGTGGCCGACACCGCGCGCTGGAAGCCATCGGTCAGGCGCACGTCCGAATACCAGATGTAGCTCAGCCCGGCTCCGACGAAAGGCCGGAAAGCGCTGTCGGCCGGGCCGAAGAAATACTTGAACACCACGGCCGGACTCCACTGGCGGGCGGAGCCCAGCAGCCCCACCGGCGCCAATGCCTGTTCGCCATTCAGCTTGAACCGGGGCGGCACGCCCAGGACCAGTTCGGCCGCGACGTGGTCGGTCAGGAAACGCGTATAGGTCAGTCCCAGGGTATCCGCGCTTTCCAGGGACGATCCGGTATCGGGTACGGGCCCCGCCACCGCGCCGGGCGCGACGATGGTCAACGGCTTGCTCGAATCCTGGGGGGCGAGATGCATCCAGCCCACGCCGAAAACGTTGGATCCGGCGCCTTGCGCGTGGACCGCCGTGGCGCATAGGGTCCCCAGCATGGCCAGCAGGATTCGATGCCTCATGAATGTCCTTTCCGAATGTTCCAGGTCGCGCCGCGATGCACATTTAACCGGCCGATGGTCGCACATCGGTAACGCGTTAGCAAAATCTACATTTGCGTCGGTTTGTGTTCGGATACTGACGCTGCGCCGCCCCACGCCCAGAATGGAGCCATGCCGTTCCTTCGGAGACGCCGCCGCCATGCCCCTGGGCCCTTACCTGGACCGTCTGCGCCGCGTGCTCATCGTCGCGCTGCTGTGGGACACCGCGCGCCGGTGGTCCGATCACCGCGCCGCCAGCAAGGGCGCGGCGCTGGCCCTGTACATGGTGTTCTCGCTGGCGCCCATCCTGCTGCTGGTCATCGCCATCGCCGGCGCCTTCTTCGGCGAGGATGCCGTGCGCAACCAGCTCGTCAGCCAGATCGGCTCGCTGACGGGGCGCCAGGGGGCCGAGGCCATCCAGACCGTCCTGGCCAGCGCCCAGCAATCGGACAAGGGCTGGGCCGCCGCCCTGATCTCGACCGTGCTGCTGATGTTCAGCGCGACCACGGCCTTCTCGGAACTGAAAGAGAGTCTGGACGAGCTGTGGGACGTGCCATCGTCCAGGACGTCCGGCATCTGGGCCCTGGTCCGCGGCCGGCTGCTGTCGTTCGGGTTGGTGCTGGTACTGGCCCTGTTCCTGCTGATCTCCCTGGCCATCAACGCCGCGCTGGCCGCCCTGCAGGAATACTGGCACGCGTACTGGGCCGAATCGGTGTTCTCGACGGCGGCGCTGCTGGTGTCCAACCTGTTTTCGTTCGCCGTGGTCACGGCGCTGTTCGCGGTGGTGTTCAAGCTGCTGCCCAGTATCCATATCCCCTGGCGGGAGGTCGTTCCGGGCGCGCTGATGACGGCCGTGCTGTTCCTGATCGGCAAGGGCGTCATCGGCCTGTACCTGGGTCACGGCAGCGTGGCGTCGTCCTACGGCGTGGCCGGTTCGGTCATCGCGCTGATCCTGTGGATCTACTATTCGGCGCAGATATTCTTCTTCGGCGCCGCCTTCACGCGGCAATACGCCGATACCTTCGGCAAGGGCAAGCGCAGTATCGCGCAGGCATTGGACGAAATCCCCCGTTGAAGTAGGATAGCTTCACCCGGTACGCGGGGGAGACGACGATGGCCGCGCTGCATCCCTACATCAGATTCCTGGGCAGTCTGCCGCAGTTCGAGATCGACCATCATGCGGGCACCGCCATCGAGCTGCGCAGCGGCGTCGTGGTGGCCAAGTACGAAGGCGAGAAACCGCACCACCAGCATTGCCTGGCCCTGAGCTGGCCGGGCCAGCCGGCCGGACAGCCGGTGCTGGTGTCGGCCACCAAGTACGTGCCGCTGCAGGTGGGCGAAGCCATCAAGCTGGGCGCGCCCCGCGCCGAGCTGTTGGAAGCCAGCCGGCACATCTTCGTCGAGGCCGGCGAATGGCACTGAACCGCGCGCCCGCCTTCTAGGGCACCAGCGGCGGATCGATCCAGACGAAGGTTTCGCCGCGCTGGATCATTTCCGCCACGTCCTCGGGCGGCACCTCGTAGTCGGTGCCCATCAGGCTGGCCGCGCCCGTGTCGTGGATGTGGATGACGGACGGCGGGTCGGTGTCGATGAAATACCAGTAGTACCCGGGCTTGAGGCTGTGGGGGGTGTCTTTCACGATGGCTCTCCGTGTGTGCAAGCGTCCATACGTGAAATGATACCCATCCCCCCCGCGCCGCGCGACCCGGATGCGGTCAGTCGGGGACGACCGCCGTCACCTCGATCTCGACCTGGGCCTCGTCCTCGACCAGGCCGGCCACCTGCACCGCCGTCATCGCGGGAAAATGGCGGCCGACGATCTCGCGATAGGCCTTGCCGATGTCCTCGTAGGACGCGACGTAGACCCGCTTGTCCAGCACGTACCAGGTCATGCGCACGATGTGCTCGGGCCCCGCGCCGGCCTCGGCCAGCACCTCGACGATGTTGGCCAGCGCCTGCCGGACCTGGCCGGCGAAGTCCTTGGCCCGGAACACGCCGTCGGGCTCCCAGCCTATCATCCCGCTGATGAAGACCTGCTTGCCGCGAGCGGCCATTCCATTGCTGTAGCCGCGGGGGCGGGGCCATCCCGCCGGCTGCAGGATCTCGATGTTCGATGCCATGGGTTCTCCTTTCTTCGTTCTTCAGGCCGCGCCCGCCGCGCGCAGCAGTTCGCGGGCGATGATCAGTTGCTGGACCTCGGTGGCGCCTTCGTAGATGCGCAGCGCGCGGATCTCGCGATACAGCCGTTCGACCGTCTCGCCGCTGACCACGCCCTGCCCGCCGAACATCTGCACCGCCGCGTCGATCACGCGCTGCGCGGTCTCGGTGGCGGTCATCTTGGCCATGGCCGCTTCCTTGGTGATGCGCGCCCCGCCGTCTCGCATCCAGGCCGCCCGGTAGGTCAGGAGCGCCGCGGCATCGACGCCGGTGGCCATTTCGGCCAGCTTGGCCTGTGTCAGCTGGAAATCGGCCAGCGTCTGGCCGAACATGCGGCGCGAGGTCGCGCGCGCCAGCGCCTCGTCCAGGGCGCGGCGGGCGAAGCCCAGCGCCGCCGCGGCCACCGAGGTGCGGAAGACGTCCAGCGTGGCCATCGCGACCTTGAAGCCCTGCCCCGGCTCGCCCAGCCGCTGGGACACCGGCACGCAGCAGCCGTCGAAACGCAGCCGCGCCAGCGGGTGCGGCGCGATCACGTCGATGCGCTCGGCGATCTCCAGCCCGGGGGTATCGGCATCGACCACCAGGGCGGTGATGCCGCGCGCGCCCGGCGCCTCGCCGGTCCGCACGAACACCACGTAGAAGTCGGCGATGCCGCCGTTCGAGATCCAGGTCTTGCTGCCGTTCAGCACGTAGTGCGAACCGTCCTCCGTGGCCGCGCAGGCCATCGCGGCCACGTCCGAGCCCGCCTCGGGTTCGGACAGCGCGAAGGCGGCGATGGCCTGGCCGGCGGCCACGCGCGGCAGATAGCGCGCGCGCTGCTCGCCGGTGCCGAACAGGCTGATCGCGCCCGACCCCAGGCCCTGCATGGCGAAGGAAAAATCCGCCAGGCCGTCGTGATAGGCCAGCGTCTCGCGGATCAGGCAGACGGCACGGGTGTCGATGGTGTCGGTCAACCCGCCGTGCTCCAGCCCGGCCACGGCATAGCGCAGCCAGCCGTCCTCGCCCAGCGCGCGCACCAGCCCGCGGCAAGTGGCGTCGGTATCCCCGCCATGGGCATGCGCCACCCGCCGCGCCGCCCAGGGGTCGAGCTCCGCCACCAGTTCCTGGTGCCGCAGCTCGAAGAACGGCCAGGCCAGGTGCTGCCCCCTGCTCAAATTCGATGTCTCACTCATCTCAACTCCACTGAATTACTTTCCAGGGCGCCGCGGATCTGGCTTTGCCAGTCAGCCAGCGCCGCCCCCTGGGGGGCGCGCGTCAGCGCGAAGGGGGGGCCTCCCCTTCAGTCCCCTTCGAAGACGGGCCGTTGTTTCGCAACGAAGGCGTGATAGGCGCGGTGGAAATCATTGGTGGCCATGCAGATGGCCTGGGCCTGCGCCTCGGACTCGATGGCCTGCTCGATACCCATGTTCCATTCCTGGTGCAGCATGCGCTTGGTCATCGCGTGGGCGAACATCGGCCCCTGCGCCAAGCTGGACGCCAGTTCGTAGGCCTGGTCGGACAAGGTTTCCGGTTCGCACAGGCGGTTGAAGAACCCCCAGCGCTCGCCCTCGTCGCCGCCCATCGAGCGACCGGTGTACAGCAGTTCGGACGCCCTGCCCTGTCCGATCACGCGCGGCAGCAGCGCGCACGCGCCCATGTCGCAGCCGGCCAGGCCGACGCGGGTGAACAGGAAGGCAGTCTTGCTGCGCGCGGTGCCCAGGCGCATATCCGACGCCATCGCCAGGATGGCCCCCGCGCCCGCGCACACGCCGTCCACCGCCGCCACGATGGGTTGCGGGCAGGCGCGCATGGCCTTCACCAGGTCGCCCGTCATCCGCGTGAAGGCCAGCAGCGACGGCATGTCCAGGCGGGTGAGCGGACCGATGATGTCGTGCACGTCGCCGCCGGAACAGAAATTGCCGCCGGCGCCCTGCACCACCACCGTGCGGATGTCGTCGGCATACGCCAGCGCGCGGAAGAAATCGCGCAGCTCGGCATACGAGTCGAAGGTAAGCGGATTCTTGCGCTCGGGCCGGTCCAGCGTGACGATGGCGACCGCGTCGCGCACCTGCAGCGAGAAATGCCGGGCCGCGTAGTCGGCCATGGCGGTACGGCCGCCGTGCAGCATCTGTTTTTCCCCATGAACATAGCGCATGGTCGTCATCCCCTGTTCTATTTGCGTTCGGTGGTGGGCAACCGGTCGGTCAGCCCCTGTTTCAATTGCGACAGCAGTTCGATCAGCGTGTCCTTGGAAGCCGCGGGCAGGGTCGAGAACAGCTCGACGATCCATTGCTCGTGCACGGCCGCCATCTTGGCGAAGGCCTTGCGTCCGGAGGGCGTGAGCTTGACCACGAAGGCGCGCCGGTCTTCGGGCGAGGGCTCGCGCACCACCAATTTTTCTTGCTCGAGCTGGTCGGTGATGCCGGTGACGTTGCCGCCGGTCACCATCATGCGCTGCGACAGCTCGCCCATGCGCAATCCCTCGGGATGCCGCTCGAGCTGGGCCATGAGATCGAAGCGCGGCAGGGTGATGTCGAATTCGGCACGCAGCCTGGACCGGATCTCGGTCTCGATGCGCACCGTGCAGGACAGCATGCGCAGCCACAGCACCAGCGACTGGTGGTGGTCCTCGGTCAACCTGGCTTCCAGGTCGAGCACCGGCGCGGGTTCGCGCCCCGCGCCGGTTGCGGTCTCGTCGACGGGCTTGCGAGCCATCTTTACTCCTTCAAGTGACTTCGCCGCCCGCGACCGCGATGGCCTGGCCGTTCATCGCGGCCGAGGCGGGCAGGCACAGCCAGACGGCGGCATTGGCCACTTCGTCGGGCTGCACCAGCCGCTTCTGCGGGTTGAACGCGGCCAGCGCCGCCGTGGCCTCGGCCTGGCTGCGGCCGGTGCGGGCGGATATGTTGGCGATGGCCTCGCGGCCCAGGTCGGTTTCGGTAAAGCCGGGGCACACGGCGTTGACCGTGACGCCCTTGGTGGCGACTTCCAGCGCCATCGCGCGCGTCAGCCCGACGACGCCGTGCTTGGAGGCGCAATAGGCCGCCGTGTAGGTATAGCCGATCAGGCCGGCGGTGCTGGCCACGTTGACGATGCGCCCCCAGCCGGCTTCCAGCATGCCGGGCAGGACCGCGCGCGAACAATAAAAGGTGCCGCTCAGGTTGACCGCCAGCATGCGGGCCCACAGGGCGTCGTCGGTCTTGCCCACGGACGCCGATTCCGCCTGGCCGGCGTTGTTGACCAGGATGTCGATGCGGCCCGCCGCGCGCACCGCGTCGGCCATGCCCTGCTCGACCGACGCCGGTTCGGCCACGTCCATCCGCACCCGGTGCGCGGCGCCCAGCGGCGCCAGCGCCGCCACCGCGCCATCCAGCGCGGCCAGGTCCCGGCCCGTCAGCGTGACCGCGGCCCCCTGGCGCAGCAGTTCGCGAGCGATGGCCAGGCCTATGCCCCGCGCGCCGCCGGTCACCAGCGCATGCTTTCCGTTCAATTGATCCATGAGCTATGTCACCACTCCATCGTATGACTCATGCCCAGACCCAGGGCACCGCGGATCCGGCTTTGCCGGTCCGCCAGTGCCGCCCCCTTGAGGGGGCGCCCGAAGGGCGTAGGGGGTGGTCCCTTCCTTACTCCAACAGGCGCGCGGCGATTTCGCGCGGCGACATGCCCTGGGTCGCGGCGGCCATCTGGCGTTCGCGTTCCAGGTTGCGTTCCAGTTGCAGGCGGCCCGCATAGTATTGCTTGGGCCACGTCACGTCCCATCCCATCTTCGCCGATTCCAGCAGCGTCCACGCCGGATTGGCGAGGTGCGGCCGGGCCAGCGCGCACAGGTCGGCGCGCCCGGCCGCGATGATGCCGTTGACATGGTCGGCCTCGAAAATGGCGCCCACCGCGATGGTCGGGATCCCGGCCTCGTTGCGGACGCGGTCGGCGAACGGCGTCTGGAACATGCGCCCGTACACCGGCTGCTCGCGCTTGCTGACCTGGCCCGACGAACAATCGATCATGTCCGCGCCCGCGGCCTTGAACAGGCGGGCGATCGCTACCGCGTCGTCCGGCGTGATCCCCCCCTCGACCCAATCGTGCGCCGAGATGCGCACGCTCATGGGCTTGTGCGCGGGCCAGACCTCGCGCATCGCGGCGAAGACCTCGAGCGGATAGCGGCAGCGGTTCTCCAGGCTGCCGCCATACTCGTCCGTGCGGCGGTTGGTCAGCGGGGAAATGAAGGTGGACAGCAGGTAGCCGTGGGCGCAGTGCAGCTCCAGCCAGTCGAAGCCGGCCTTCTCGGCCTCGAGGGTGGCCCGTACGAAATCGCCCAGGATGCGCCGCATGTCGTCATGCGTGGCCGCGCGAGCCACCTGCGACACGCCCGGCAGATACTGTTCCTCGGACGCGGCGATGAGCGGCCAGTTGCCGGACTCCAGCGGCATGTCCGTGCCTTCCCAGGCCAGCTTGGTCGACCCCTTGGGGCCGGCGTGCCCGATCTGCACGGCGATCCGGGCATCGGTATGCTCGTGCACGAAATCGACGATGCGCTTCCAGGCCTCGGTATGCTCGGGGCGGTAGAGCCCGGGACACCCCGGCGTGATGCGCGCGTCGGCCGACACGCAGGTCATCTCGGCGACGACCATGGCGGCCCCGCCCATCGCGCGGCTGCCCAGGTGCACCATGTGGAAATCGCCCACCGTGCCGCCCACCGCCGAATACTGGGCCATGGGCGACATGACGATGCGGTTCTTCAGGACCAGGTCGCGCACGCGCAACGGCGTCAGCATGGGGGGAATGGGCTTGCCGCGCGGCTCGGGGGGCTCGGCCAGGCCGGCCGCCGCGAACGCCTTGCGCGCGAACCAGCGCTCGTAGCCTTCCACATAGGACGCGTCGCGCAGCCGCAGGTTCTCGTGCGACAGGCGCTGGCTGCGCGTCAGCATGGAATAGGCGAACTGCTCGGGTTCGAGGTCGACGTAGCGGTCGACGTTCTCGAACCACTCCATGGAATTGCGCGCCGAGCTCTGGATCTTCAGCACCTCGATGGCCCGCACCGCCTCGTAGCCGGCCATGACGCCCTCGAGATCCTGTCCCTGGTAGGTATCGAAGCAGCGCGCCAGCTCGATCGCGTCCTCGAGCGCCAGCTTGGTGCCGGAACCGATGGAGAAATGCGCGGAGTGGGCCGCGTCACCCATCAGCACGACCGGCACGCGCTTGCCGTCGATGTCGTTCCAGTGGACCCAGCTGCCGCAGACGATGCGCGGGAAACGGATCCAGTTCGCCGACCCGCGCAGGTGGGGCGAATTGCTCAGCAGCGGCTGGCCGTCCAGGTACTTGGCGAAGAGTTTTTCGCAGAAGGCGATGGCCTCGGGCTGGCTCATCTTGTCGATGCCGGCGCGCTGCCAGACCTCGTCGGGCGTCTCGATGATGAAGGTCGAGGTATCGCCGTCATACTGGTAGGCATGCGCCTGGAACCAGCCGTGCTCGGTTTCCTCGAACGCGAAGGTGAAGGCCGGGAACAGCTTCTTGGTGCCCAGCCAGACGAAACGGCAGGCGCGGGTCTCGATGTCGGGCTTGAAGACGTCCTCGTAACGCTTGCGGACCTTGCTGTTCAGCCCGTCGCAGGCGATGACCAGGTCGGCCCCGTAGCGGCGGGCGACTTCCTGGTCGTCGTCCACTTCGGTCTCGAACACCAGCTCGACGCCCAGCTCCTGGCAACGGTCCTGCAGGATGTTCAGCAGGCGCTTGCGGCCGATGCCGCAGAAGCCATGGCCGCCCGACGTGATGGTACGTCCCTTGAAATGGACGTCGATGTCGTCCCAATGGTTGAAGGACTGGAGGATGCGGCGCGCGGTGGGCTCGTCGGCCTGCACCAGGTTGCCCAGCGTCTGGTCCGAGAACACCACGCCCCAGCCGAAGGTATCGTAAGGACGGTTGCGCTCGATGACGACGATGCGCGATGATGGATCACGCTTCTTCATCAAGAGCGCGAAATACAGCCCGGCGGGCCCTCCTCCGATGCACGCGATATTCATGAGTCCTCCGCTGGCCGGCTCGACGGCTGGAAAAATGGCGGCGGAACACGCGTATCCGCCTGTCTGGTGGCTATTATTTCATACTTAAAATATTTTTGCGTCAAGCATTTGGCGCCTAGCGCCAGGCGTTGCGCATGCGGCTGGCGATGTCGATCCGGACCGCCGGCTGGGCCGCCGGCGCGGCTGCCGGCATGCCCTGCCTGGCCTTGGGGAGGATCTCGAACAGCGGCAGCATGCGCTCCGGGATGAAGCGGCTGCGCGTGCCATAGACGTGGCGGTCGCCCATTCCGCTCTGCTGGTGCACGTAGAAGCGCTGGGGTACGACCAGTTGCAGGTCTTCCTTGGCGCGGGTCATGGCCACGTACAGCAGCCGCCGCTCTTCTTCGATCTCGTCGGCATCGCCGGTGCTCATGTCCGACGGTATGCAGCCATCGACCACGTTCAGCACGTAGACGGCCTTCCATTCCTGCCCCTTGGCCGAATGGATGGTGGACAGGATGAGATAGTCCTCGTCCAGCAGCGGCTGCCCCGACTGCGCGCTGGTGGCGTCGGGCGGATCCAGCGTCAGTTCGGTCAGGAACTGTTCGCGCGATCCGTAGGTGCCGGCGATGCGTGCCAGCTGCTCCAGGTCGGCCTGGCGCACGACAGCGTCGTCGTACAGCCGCTGCAGATGCGGGCCGTACCACCGCAGCGCGAGGTCCAGGTGCGCGGGCCAGGCCAGGCCGGGGTCGCTGAGCGCCACGAAGGTCTCGGCGAAGGATTTCCAGTCTTCCGCGGCGGCGGCCGGCGGGGAAAAATCGGCCAGCGCCTGCACCGCGGACCCGGCCCCGGCCATGGCATCGAGCAGTCGAGCGGCGTTGGCCGGGCCGATGCCGGGCATGAGCTGCGCCACCCGGAAGCCGGACAGCCGGCCCAGCGGATTGGCCGCCCAGCGCAGCAGGGCCAGCACGTCCTTCACGTGCGCGGCTTCGAGGAATTTCAGGCCGCCGAACTTGACGAAGGGGATGTTGCGGCGGGTGAGTTCGAGTTCCAGCCCGGCGCTGTGGCTGGCCGAGCGGAACAGCACCGCCTGCGACATCAGCCGCACGCCGGTCTCGCGCCGCGCCAGGATCTGGTCCGCCACCCATCGCGCCTGCCCCGGCTCGTCGCTGACGTAGACCAGTTGCGGCCGCTGCGACGAGGCGCGGTCGGTCCAGAGCTGCTTGGCGTGGCGCTCGGGCGCCGCGGCGATGACCGCGTTGGAGGCATCCAGGATGGGCTGGGTCGAACGGTAGTTGCGGTCCAGCGTGACGACGTGCGCGGGGCGCGAGAACTGCGAGGGGAAATCCAGGATGTTGCGCACGGTGGCGGCGCGGAACGAATAGATGGACTGGGCGTCGTCCCCCACCACCGTCAGGCCGCGGCCGTCCGGCTTCATGGCCAGCAGGATCTCCGCCTGCAGGCGGTTGGTGTCCTGGTATTCGTCGACCAGCACGTGGTCGAAGGTCGCGCCCAGCTCGGCGGCGATGGCGGGCTCCTTCGTCATCTCGGCCCAATAAAGCAGCAGGTCGTCGTAGTCCAGCACGTGCTGGTCCTGCTTGGCCTGCACGTAGGCGCCGAATAGCGTCTTCAGTTGCTCCTCCCATTGGGCGCACCAGGGAAAGTGCCGGGCCAGCACGCCGTGCAGCGGCGCCTGGCTGTTGACCGCGCGCGAATAGATGGCCAGGCAGGTGCCCTTCAGGGGAAAGCGGGACTTGGTACCCGAGAACCCCAGCTCGTGCCGCGCGAAGCCCATCAGGTCCTCGGCGTCGCCGCGGTCGTGGATGGTGAAGGCGTCGGACAGGCCGATGCGCGAGGCGTAGTCGCGCAGCAGCCGCGCGCCCACGGCGTGGAAGGTGCCGGCCCAGGGCAGCGACGGCGGCTGCCCGCCCATGCCCAGCACGGCCTGCATCACGCGGCCCGCGCGGCGCTCCATTTCGATGGCGGCGCGGCGCGAGAACGTCAGCAGCAGGATCCGGTGCGGATCGGCCCCCTTCAGGACCAGGTTGGCCACCCGGTGGGCCAGCGTGCTGGTCTTGCCCGAGCCTGCGCCGGCGATGACCAGCAGCGGTCCGCAACGGTCGGCGTCGGCGCCCGTGCCGTACTCGACGGCCTCGCGCTGGCGGGGGTTCAGGTCGGCCCAGGGATCGTGGGCCGGCGTGTCGGGGACATGTGACATGGGACGCAGGAAAACTGTATATTCATCCAGTATAAACGCCCCTCCCCTCTTTCGGATTTCCCGCCATGGCCGTGCGTGTCGGCACTTCGTCCTGGACCGATCCCACCCTGCTGGCCTGCGGCCGCTTCTATCCCGCCTCCGCCCGCACGGCCGAGGACCGGCTGCGCTTCTATGCCTCGCGCTTCCCGCTGGTCGAGGTGGACAGCAGCTACTACCGCCTGCCCGCCGCGCGCACGGCGTATCTGTGGACCCGGCGCACGCCGCCGGACTTCGTCTTCCACCTGAAGGCCTTTCGCCTGTTCACCGGACACCTGACCCCGGTCGCGGCGCTGCCGGCCGACATCGCCGCCGAACTCCCGTCCGGCGCCCGCGTCGTCGACCATGCCACCCTGCCGGGCGAACTGCGCGACGAATTGTGGAGCCGCTTCCTGCAAGGCCTGGAGCCGCTGCGCCAGAGCGGCCAGCTGGCGGCGGTCCATTTCCAGTACGCGCCCCGGGTGCGCAACAACGCCGCCGGCCGCGCCCTGGTCCGCGATGGCGCGCGCCGCATGGAGGACCAGGTGCACGCGGTGGAATTCCGCCATCGCGGCTGGCTGGACCCGGCGGGCCGGCCCGGCACGCTGGCATTGCTGCGCGAACTGGGCGCGGCCCACACCGTGGTCGACAGCCCGGACCAGTACGTGAACAGCGTACCCGCCGTCTGGGCCGCCACGCGCCCCGACCTGGCGGTGGTGCGCCTGCACGGGCGCAACAGCCAGGCCTGGAACCGCCGGGGCCTTGCCGCCTCGTCGGGCCGCTTCGTCTACGAATACACGCCCGAGGAACTGGAGCGCATCGCCGAGCTGGTGCGCCGGCTCACCCAGGCCGCGGCCAATGTCCACGTGCTGTTCAACACCAACTTCGAGGACCAGGGCGTGCGCAACGCGGCGGCATTCGACGATACCCTGCGGCGGCGGCCGCGTCAGACCGCGTAGCTGCTGCGGCGCACCTGCGCCACCATTTCCACCAGCCTGGGCGCCAGCCCTTCCTCCACGCTTTGCCGCGAGGCGCGAAAGCGCGGAATGACCGCGTTGAACACGATCAGCTCGCCGTCGCGCAGCCGGCCCATGGGCACGCCCACCGCATAGTGGTCGGGGTGCTGCTCGCCGTAGACGCTGCAAAACCCCTTCTTGGCGAAGGCCTCGACCGAGCGCGCCGCATGATCCTGGTGCTCGGCCCACATGCGCGGCGTCTTGACCCGGATCTCGTTCAGCAGCTTCTGCCGTTCGACCGGCTCGCACCCCGAGATGAAGGCATGGCCGATAGCGGTCGAGACGATGGGAAAGCGCAGGCCGATGTCCGAGAGCTGCGGCGCGAAAGAACTCGTGATGCGGCTCGTCTCCACATAGACGATGCTGAGTCGGTCGCGTATGCCCATCGACACCGAGCAGTTCATCGACTCGGCCAGCACGTTCATCAGCGGGCGGGCCAACTGGCGCAAGGTGATCGAGGCCAGCAGCGGGTAGCCCAGCGACACCACGCCCGGCGCCAGGCGGTACTTGCCCGACAGCGTGTCGGGCCGCAGGTAGCCCAGCTTCACCAGGGTGTAGGTGAAGCGCGAGATGGTCGGCGGCGACAGGCCGGTGCGCCGCGCCAGCTCCTTGTTGCCCAGCGCCGGCTCGAGCGGCGTGAAGCAGCGCAGGATCTGCATCCCCCTGGCCAGGGTGGAGGCGAACAGCCGGTCGCCCTCGTGCGCCTCGTAGGCGTCGAACTCGATGTCGCTGGGCTCCTCGTCGATCTGGTAGGGATTGCGCGGCATGGCGTTCCAGGGCGTATTCGGCATTGCAGAATGCTATTCAAAATATCCGAACTTCCCTACCAGCGATTTCCCGCACGGCACGACACTTCCTGCACGAACACCAAGGAGACGGCCACATCATGCTGAGCGCGGAAGACAACGAACTGATCACCCGTTCCGGTCCCGGCACCCCCGCCGGCCGCCTGTTGCGCCAGTTCTGGGTGCCGGTCCTGCTGTCCGAGGAACTGCCGGAGCCGGACTGTCCGCCCAAGCGCATCAAGGTATTGGGCGAGGACTTGCTGGCCTTTCGCGACAGCAGCGGACGCGTCGGCGTGGTCGATCCGGTCTGTCCGCACCGCGGCGCCAATCTCTACTACGGCCGCAACGAACACGCGGGGCTGCGCTGCGTGTTCCATGGCTGGAAGTTCGACGTGGACGGACGCTGCCTGGACATGCCCACCATGCCGGCCGATTCGCCCTACCGCGATCGCATCCGCCTGAAGGCCTATCCCGCGCGGGAGTGGGGCGAATGCGTCTGGGCCTACATGGGGCCGGCCGCCGAACCGCCCCCGCTGCCGAAGCTGGCCTTCGCGCTGGTGCCGCCCTCGCACCGCTACGTCAGCAAGAAGTGGCAGGACTGCAACTGGCTGCAATGCGTCGAGGGCGCGCTGGACACGACCCATTTCTCGTTCCTGCACATGCTGTTGGGTACGGAAGAAGCCGGGACGGCCGAAGCGGTGATGGAACGGATCAAGCACGCCGCGCTGGGCGCGCAGGCCGTGCGCAACGACCGCTTCAAATGGGTGCGCGACGATCCCATGCCGGCCTTCTCGGTGGACGAGTTCCCCGCCGGCCTGGTGGTGGGCGGGGCGCGCAAGGCCGACGGCGACGACCTGTACTGGCGCATCGCCCACTACCTGGTCCCCAACCATGCGCTGGCGCCCAGCGCGTTTCCCGGCGAGAACTACCATGGGCAGACCTTCGTGCCCGTGAACGACACCTCGTGCTGGATCTACACCTACACCTGGAACCCGGACCGGCCGCTGACCGAGGAAGAGCGGGAGGCGGCGCGCCAGGGACACACCATCCACGCCCAGGTGGACGAGCACTACGTGCCCTACCGGAACCTGCGCAACGACTACCTGATCGATCGCGAGGACCAGAAGCACAACAGCTTCACCGGCATCCAGGGCGTGTCCGAGCAGGACGCCGCCATCCAGGACAGCCAAGGACCGATCGCCGACCGCACGCGGGAACACCTCGGTCCCACCGACCTGGGCATCGTGCGCATGCGCCGCCTGCTGCTGGGCCTGATCCGCGACGAGATGGCGGGCAGGACGCCCCAGGCGCTGTCCCACCCGGACGAGTACGCCGTGTTGTCCGGCGGCTGGGTCGCGCACAAATCCAAGGCGCTGGGCGAAGTCATGACCGAGCGCTTCGGCAACCCCCACGGCTACGTCGGGCAGGAGCGATGACCCGCTGATTTCCCTCAAGCTTGAAGCGGCGCGGACACAGCGCCGCCATACCGGAGACGATGATGAGACTACTCAAGCTGCTCGCGGCAACGAGCGCAGTGCTGTCCTGCGCTCTGGCAACACCGGGCGCGCACGCCCAGAACTACCCGGTCAAACCCATCAAGCTGGTGGTGCCCTACCCGCCCAGCGGCATTGGCGATACCGCCGCGCGCGACATCGCGCTGAATCTCGCGCAGCGCCTGGGGCAGCCGGTCATCGTCGAGAACAAGCCAGGCGCCAGCCAGATGATAGGCGCGGAGTTCGTGGCCAAGTCGCCGCCCGACGGCTACACGCTGTTCCTGGGCAGCCTGTCCAGCCTCGTGCTGAACATCGCGGCCCAGAAGAACCTGCCCTACGATCCCTTCAAGGATTTCGCGCCGGTATCGCTGGCTTTCACCACCCCGCTGTACCTGGTGGTCAATCCTTCCCTGCCGGTGAAGTCGGTGGCCGACCTCATCGCCTATGCCCGCGGCAATCCCGGCAAGCTGAGCTTCGGTTCGATAGGCGCGGGCAGCTCGCTGCACCTGACCGCGGAAATGTTCAAGTCCATGACCGGCACGGACATGGTCCACATTCCGTACAAGGGCAGCATGCCGGCGCTGAGCGACCTCGTCGGCGGCCAGATCCAGCTGGTGTTCGACGTCGGCACCTCGGCCCTGCCCCTGGTGCACGGCGGACGGCTGCGGGTGCTGGGCGTCACCAGCAAGACGCGCGCCAGCGGCACGCCCGACATCCCGCCCATCGCCGACACCGTGCCCGGCTTCGACGCCTCGTTCTGGTTCGGCATCGTCGCGCCGGCCGGCGTCCCCCAACCCATCGTCGACAAACTGTCGACCGAGCTGCGCGCCATCCTGCGCCAACCCGCGCTGCGCGAGAAATTCCGCAGCAGCGGCGTCGAGCTGACCGGCAGCACCCCTGCCGAGATGATGGCGCAAATGAAGGCCGACCTGCCGATCTGGCAGGAGGTCCAACGCAAGGCAGGCATTTCACCGGAGTAAGACATGACTTCATCCCCCGTGCAAAACCGCTTCAAGCGCCTGATCCAGTCCGGGCACCCCCAGTATGGACTGTTCTGTGTCTCCAACGCCTTGCAGACCGTGGAGGCGCTGGCGGACAGCGGTTTCGACTTCATCATGTTCGACCTGGAGCATTCGCCCCAGAGCATGCCCCACCTGCATGCCCAGTTCGCGGCGCTGGCGGCTGGCCACACGGCGGCCACGGTACGCGTCCCCATCCTGGAGCCCGCCTCGTTCAAGCAATACCTGGACCTGGGCGCGCAGGCGCTGATGGTGCCCAACATCTCGAACGCCGACGAAGCCCGCGCGGCCGTGCGCTACACCCGCTACCCGCCGGCGGGCGGCGTGCGCGGCCTGGGCGGCACCATGCGCGCCACGCGCTATGGCCGGGACAAGGAATACTACGCGCGCGCCGCGCAGGAGACCTGCCTGCTGGCGCAGATCGAGACGCGCGAGGCCATGGCCAACCTGGACGCGATCTGCCGCGTGGAAGGCGTGGACATGGTGTTCTTCGGGCCGACCGACCTGTCGGCCGACATGGGGCACATGGGGCAGCCCAACCATCCCGAGGTGGTCGAAGCCATCGAGCAAGGGATACGGCGCGCGGTGGCCCTGGGCATGCCGGCCGGCGTGCTGGCGGGTTCCCCGGAATGCGAACGCTACGTCGCGGCAGGCGCCACGGTGGTCATCGTCGGCTCTGACCTGTCGCTGCTGGTGCGCACGGCCGACGCCCTGGCTGCCAAGCACGTGCAGGCCGCCCGATGAGCCTCCAGGCGACATCCGGCGACGGGCCGTTCGCGCGCGAACTCGCGTCCCTGGAGACCATGCTGCGCATCCGCCTGCTCGAGGAAAAGATCACCGAGCTGCGCAAGGCGCAATCCATCCAGGGCTCGGTCCACCTGTGCATCGGCCAGGAAGCCATCTACGCGGGCTCGTGCCAGGCGCTGCGGGCGGACGACCCGGTGTTCTCCACCTATCGCGGCCACGGGTGGGCGCTGGCGCGCGGCGTGCCGGCGCAAGGGATACTGGCCGAGCTGCTGGGCCGCGAAACCGGCGTATGCCGGGGGCGCGGCGGATCGGCCATGTTCAGCGCCGCCGACCACGGTTTCTACGGCGAGAACTCCATCGTCGGCGCCGGTGCCCCGATCGCCTGCGGCGCCGCGCTGGCCTCGGCGCTGCGCGGCGAGGAACGCGTGGCACTGACCGCGTTCGGCGACGGCGCCATGAATCAGGGCGCCATCCACGAGGCGATGAACTTCGCCGCCTACCGCAACCTGCCGGTGCTGTTCATCTGCGAGAACAACACCTATGCGGAACTGACGCCGGTGGCCGAGACCGTGCGCGATGCCGAACTGCACAAGCGGGCCGCCGCCTACGGCATGCCCGGGGAACGGGTGGACGGCAACGACGTGGCCG
The DNA here is from genome assembly GCF_029845405.1 of Pigmentiphaga sp. GD03639. Taxonomy (NCBI): domain Bacteria; kingdom Pseudomonadati; phylum Pseudomonadota; class Betaproteobacteria; order Burkholderiales; family Alcaligenaceae; genus Pigmentiphaga; species Pigmentiphaga sp. GD03639. Next base: position 363,915 of record NZ_JAOCLR010000001.1, on the reverse strand, counting down.
CGGTGCGCGACTGCGTGGCCCATCACGCGGCGCGCGCCCGCGCGGGGCAAGGCCCGGCGCTGATCGAGATGATGACCCAGCGGCTGGTCGGCCACTACTACGGCGACCTGCAGGGCTACCGGCCGCGCGGCGAACTGGCCGAGGCCCGGCAGCGCGAACCCATCGCGCGCCTGCGGCAGCGCCTTGCGGCGGACGGCGTGGCGGCCGATGCCCTGGCCGCGCTGGAAGCGGCCGCCGCGGCCGACATCGCACGCGCGGCCGACGCGGCGCTGGCCGCGCCCCTGGCCGATCCCGCCACCGTCATGGAGCACCTGTATGCCTGAAGCTTCTTGTTCCACGGGAGTCGCCCAGCTCAGTTTCGGCAAGGCGGTGAACGCCGCGCTGGCCCGCGCGCTGGAGGAGATGCCCGAGGTGGTCGTGTATGGCGAGGACGTCGGCAAGCCCGGCGGCGTCTTCGGCGTGACCAAGGACCTGCAGCGACAGGCCGGCGCCGCGCGCGTGTTCGATACCCCCATCAGCGAGACCGCCATGCTGGGCGTGGCGGTGGGCGCGGCCATGAGCGGCCTGCGGCCCGTGGTCGAGATCATGTGGATAGATTTCAGCCTGGTCGCCATGGACCAGCTCGTGAACCAGGCCGCCAACGTGCGCTACGTCTCGGCCGGCCGGCTGGCCGCGCCGCTGACCGTGCGCACCCAGCAGGGCGCCACGCCCGGTTCGTGCGCCCAGCACTCGCAGAACCTGGAGGCGCTGTACGCCCACATACCGGGGCTGCGCGTGGGCATTCCGGCCACCGCGCAGGATGCCTACGACATGCTGCTGGCCGCCATCCGCTGCGACGACCCGACCCTGGTCATCGAGAACCGCGCCATGTATCACGGCGACCCGCAGCCCGTCAGCCTGGGAGGGCCCATCGAGGATGCCCGGGGAGCCCGCGTGGCACGGCCCGGCCGCGACCTCACCCTGGTGGCCTGGGGCGCCATGCTGTTCCCGGCGCTGGAGGCTGCCGCGCAATTGGCGCGCGAAGGCATCGAGGCCGAAGTGATCAACGCACGCTGGATCGCCCCTTTCGACTGGCCCGCCCTGCTGGCCAGCGCCGGCCGTACCGGCCGCCTGCTGGTCGTGCACGAGGCCAACGTGACCGGCGGCTTCGGCGCCGAGATCGCGGCCCGCGTGCAGGACGAGCTGTTCGGCTGCCTGCACGCGCCCGTGCGGCGCCTGGGCGTGGCCGACTGCCGCATCCCCGCGGCGCCGCACCTGCAGGCCGCGCTCATCCCCGACGCCGGCCGCATCGCCCAGGCCGCGCGCGAACTCGTGGGCGAACAGCGGAACAGGAGGACCCGGCCATGAGCACGCTGCGCTACATCGACCACGGCAAAGGCGGACCGCCCGGCGTCCTGCGCATGGCCGAAGGCACCGTGCCCGCCCCCGGTCCGGGCGAGGTACTGATCGAAGTGGCCTTCGCCGGCGTCAACCGGCCCGATTGCGCCCAGCGCGTCGGCCGCTATCCGCCGCCTCCGGGCGCCTCGCCCATCCTGGGCCTGGAAGTCTCGGGCCGCGTCGCCGCCGTCGGCCCCGGCGTCGAACGCTGGCGCGCGGGCGACATGGTCTGCGCCTTGACGCCGGGCGGCGGCTACGCCAGCCATTGCCTCGCCCCGGCCGAACACTGCCTGCCGGTGCCGGCCGGCTTCTCGCTGGAACAGGCCGCGGCCCTGCCCGAAACCTGCTTCACCGTCTGGGACAACCTGTTTTCGCGGGCACGCCTGCAGCCCGGCGAGAACCTGCTGGTCCACGGCGGTTCGAGCGGCATAGGCGTTACCGCGATCCAGATGGCCAAGGCCTTCGGCGCCCGTGTGCTGGCCACCGTGGGCACGCCGGAGAAGGCCGCCTTCTGCCGGATGCTGGGCGCCGACCTGGCGATCGACTACCGGAACGAGGACTTCGTACGACAGGCGCTGGCCTTCACCCAGGAACGCGGCGTCGACGTCGTGCTGGACATGGTGGGCGGCCCCTATGTCGCCCGCGACCTCGAGGCCCTGGCGCTGGACGGCCGCATCGCGCTGATCGCCTTCATGGGCGGTCCCGAGGCGATGCTGCCCATCCCCGCCCTGCTGCGCAAGCGCGCCACGCTGACCGGCTCCACGCTGCGGCCCCGCTCGGTCGCCCTGAAGGCCGCCATCGCCCGCGAACTGGAACGCCATTGGTGGCCCCGGCTGGCGGCCGGACAAGGCACGCCCGCCATCGACAGCGTCATTCCATGGACCGACGCGGCACGTGCGCACGAACGCATGGAAAGCAGCGCCCACACCGGCAAGATCGTGCTCGCGGTGAACTGATGCCCACCCAACCTTCCAAGGACCCGACCGCCATGGCGACCTCCGAACTCGAGACCGCGTGGGCGTGCAGCCGCGTGGTGCACGACTTCTTCCACCACTACGACCACTGGCGCTATGGGCGCATGCTGGACCTGTATACGCCCGATGGCGTCTGGCACCGCGCCGGCGCCGCGCTGCGCGGCCATGCCCGCATCCTGGAGGAACTGGAACGCCGCCCGCGCAACCAGCGGGTCGCCCACGTCGTGACCAACCTGCGCGTGGAGCCGGCCACGGCCTCGACGGCCAGTGCGACCTACTACCTGACGGTGTATCGCCACGCGGGCGAGATCGCGGACGACGCGGCGGCGCCCATGGCCGGCCCCGCCATGCTGCTGGCCGGCACGGCCGGACTCGTGCACACCGCGCAAGGATGGAAATTCGACAGCCAGACGCTCACGCGCCGGTTCGAGGCCGGCCCGGCGCGCTGAACGCCGGACCGGGCCCTATCGCACGGCCTCGCGCACCCGGCGCACCTCGGGCAGACTGACGGCGCTGGCCTGGTTGCCCCAGCTCTGCCGGATGAACGACACCACGGCCGCCACGTCCTGGTCGCCCAGCAACTGGCCGAACGGCGGCATGCCGTGCGGCTGCGGATTGCCCGCCGTGGCCGGCGCGAAACCGCCCGACAGCACCATGTGCACCGCATTGTCCGACGACGCGGCCACCACCGAGATATTGCCCGCCAGCGGCGGCCAGGCGGGCGGGCGCCCCTTGCCATCGGCGCCGTGGCACTGGGCACAGTGCTGTTCGTACAGCTTGCCGCCGATCTCCATCAACGCCGGCGCCGCGGCCGCGGACACCGAGGCCGTATCGGTGCCGACCGCCGGCAGCGACTTCAGATAGACCGCCATCGCATCCAGGTCGGCGTCGTTCGCGTACTGGAACCCTTGATGGACCGCCTCGGCCATCGGCCCCGCCGCGTGCGAACGTGGCGAGATGCCGGTCTTGAGCAGATCGACGACATCCTGCCGGGTCCAGTCTCCCAGGCCGGTCACGCGGTCGCCCGTCAGCGGCGGCGCATACCAGGATTGCCCGCCGATCAGCGAACCGGCCAGCCCGGCATCCAGCGCCATCGCGCCCAGGCGATTGCGCGGCGTGTGGCACTCCGCGCAATGGGCCAGGCCCTGGACCAGATAGCGTCCGCGCAGCCAGGCCTCGGACGGCTCCGCCGGTGCCGGCTCGTCCGACGTCGGCCGGAAATAGAAGGCCCGCCACACCGCCACCAGCCAGCGCTGGTCATAGGGGAACTCTAGCTCGTGCGGCCGGTTCACCCGCGCCGCCGGCGGCAGCGAACGCAGATAGGCGAACAACGCGTCCGCGTCCGTGCGCGAGACGTGGCGATAGCTGGGATACGGAAAGGCCGGATACAGCAGGCTGCCATCCGGCGCCTTGCCCTGGTGCAACGCGCGCCAGAAATCATCGGCGCTCCACCTGCCCAGTCCGTGCTCCGGATCGGGCGTCAGGTTCGGGCCATAGAACGTGCCGAACGGCGTCGCCAGCGCACGGCCGCCGGCGAAGGCCTCGCCGCCGGGCGCGGTGTGGCACCCCACGCAATTGCCCAGGCGAGCCAGATAACGCCCGCGCTCGATCTGCTGCCCGCCATCCTCCGCGGCCATGGTCCGCGCAGGCGTGTCGTACTCCCGATGCCCCATCCAGAACACCGTCCCCACCGCCACGACGGCCACCGCCAGCACACCCAGCAGGAATCCGCGCTTGTTCATGGCCGGCTCCCCACATGCACCTGGCTGCCGCACTCCATCGGCATCGGCTCGGGCAGGCTGGCGGCCGGCACCACTTCGCGCACCGGTTGCGAAGACAGCCATCCCGCCACCGCGCTGACGTCCTCGGGCGTCAGGCGACGCGCGATGTCCGCCATGCAATCGGGCGCGATCGCCTTGCGCAGGCCGTTGGTCCACGCGCCGAACTGCGAGCTCAGGTAGTCATGCGGCAGGCCCAGCAGCGCCGGCACCGCCGGCAACACACCGGACAGCGCCTGCCCATGGCAGGACACGCATGCGGGCACCCCGCGCGCACGATCGCCTTCCATCACGAGCTGCCGGCCATGCTCCAGCGTGGCGGCGGGCAGGCGCGATGGCTTGGGATCGGGATAAGGAGGATGCTGGTCCGAGAACCACACCGCGATCTGCTTCAGGTACTCGTCCGACATGTTCTCGAGCAAATGCTGCATGGGCCGGTACTGACGCTGGCCGGCGCGGAAATAGACGAGCTGGTTGTACAGGTAGTCGGCCGGCTTGCCGGCGATACGGGGGTAGTAGCCATCTGGCCCGGCGCGGCCCTGCTCGCCATGACAGGCCGTACAGGCCGCCATGCGTCCCGCCATGGTGCCCGGCTCGAGCTTCTCGGGCTGCTGGGCCGACAACGGCGCCGACAGGGCCATCGCGGCAAGTCCCCCCAGGATTTTGTATTTGTAGTTGACGAATGGCATGGGTCAGTGGGGCAACGGCGTGAAACCGCACCCCTGGGCAGCGTTTCGACACAGCCAGTGTACCCGGGGTTGGTGGAGAAACGCGGGGGATGGGACGCGACCGATCGTCGCATGGGGACTTGCTCGGCATGGCGGCGGTCACGTGAAACTGGACCAAGATGTCCTTTGCCACGTTGTCGGCCATGTTCATCGTGGTTAATGATGCGCCGTCGGCTCGGCGGGTGACCTCGTCAAGCGCACTTGGACAGATCACGCATAAAACTTATAATTAACTTATAATACTAATGAATTCGATCGTCTGGACCCTGAAGGCCGCCAAGCAATTGCGCAAGATCAATCGGCCTCATCAGGCATCGATTCGTGATGGCATTTCCGCGCTGTCGGCAATGCCGGATTGTCAGAACATCAAGTCCCTGGTCAACCAACAGTATGGTTACCGCCTTCGAGTCGGGAACTACCGGATCTTCTTCGATTGGGACGGGGAGATCAGAATCATCGAAATCCAGGAGATAAAAAAGCGCGATGAACGCACGTATTAATATCCAGGTCATCAACGGCGCGGACGGCAAACCCGCCTTCGTGGTGATCCCTTACGGCGAATACATGGCGCAGCGCAACGTCGGCAAGGATTTGATTCCTCACGACGTAATCAGCCGAACCGTGGACGGCGCCACCCCCGTTCGCGCGTGGCGCGAGCATCTCGGCTTTACGCAAGCTGAAGTGGCCGAGCGTCTGGGCATCAGCCAGTCCGCCTACGCTCAACAGGAAAGCAGCGACCGTCTGCGCAAATCGACTCGGGAAAAAATTGCGGCAGCGCTGGGCATCAGCCCGGAACAGCTCAATTTCTAGCTATATATCGCACCCCCTACTTCGCCTGCTCCAACCCTCGATAGCTGTTGATGGTCGTCAAGGCCTGCGTGCGCGCCAGATTTTCGGTTTCGACCAGATCCTGCCATCTCGTCCAGCTGTGCGGATCAAGGATGTCGTTGTTTCCGAAATAGTCGTGGACTGCGACATGGGCCTCGTCCCAGACTCGCATCGCATCTTGAACGTCGTTGATAGTCAGCATGTCGGCCTCCTGGAAGGAGGAGACGGGGCAGCAACTGTCGTTCCTGGAAGAAAGCCAGGCCAGTTGGCCTCAACGAAAAAACCACCCCTCGGGATGGCTTTGCTGTCTGGGCGCAACTCGGCCCGGATGCGCACCCACTGATGTCAGCCGATACCGCACGCACGCCTGCGCGAGATTGATGCCATCCAAGCAGGCGGCGCCCCCAAATCTCCCAGGCAAAGAAAAACGGCTTGAGGGTCGTGGACCTCAAGCCGTTTAAATCCCTGATTTAACAGGGTAATTCTGGCGCGCCCGGCAGGATTCGAACCCACGACCCCTTGGTTCGTAGCCAAGTACTCTATCCAACTGAGCTACGGGCGCTGCAAAGAAATGAAATTATAGCGACACTTTTTTCGGCTTGCAAATCGAGGGCTGCAAAACCTGCAAACCCCGCATCAACCCCGGCCAGACGCCCGGCTTCGCCCCGCTCTGCCAGCCTGCTGCGCCCTGCCCCGTGACGTCTGCGAGACGTCGAAATCCGCGCCCGGCAGGCGCTGCACCAGCATGTCCAGGAAGGACCGGGCCGCGGTGGTCAGGGTCCTGCCCCCCGGATAGACGGCAAAGATGTTGACCGGCGGTGGCAGCCAGTCCTCCAGGACTCGCACCAGTCTGCCCCGGCGAAATTCGTCCGCGCACAGGTCCAGGGGCAGCGCCGCGATGCCCAGGCCCTGGCGCGCCGCCTGCAACAGCGCCGACAGGTGGTAGGTGGTGAAGCGCGGTTCGAAGCGCACGACGCTGGTTTCGCGGCCGCGCCGAAGCCGCCATAGCCACTCGGTGGCCTTGCGCCCGAAGCCCAGGCAGGGCATGGCGGCCAGGCCGGACGGGTCCGCCAAGGTGTCCAGGCCGGGCAGGTCCGGGCTGGCCATCAGGGCGAAGGGGCTGGTGATCAGTTTGCGCGCGACGATGTCGGCGTCGGGCAGCGCTTCGAACGCGGGATAGATGACGAGGTCGGCCGAAACGAAGCGCGGATCGAAAATGAGCGCGCTGGCCTCGAAATGGAGCCGTACGTGGGGGTGAGCCAGCGCGAACTCGGTGGCCAGTCCTTCGACCGCGATCTCGCTCAGGTAGGGCGGCGCGATGACGTGCAGGGATCCGGTGGGCACGGCTTGCAGGCGTTCGGCCAGTGCCAGCAGCCTGTCGGCCTCGGCTGCCACCCGTGCGCATTGCCGGTAGCACTCCTGTCCGAAGCTGGTCAGCACGAACTGCCTGGGGCCACGGTGGAAGAGCGGCGCGCCCAGGCGGCGCTCCAGGTCGGCCAGCCTGCGCGCCAGCGTGGACTTGGCCACGCCCATCTGCCGTCCGGCGGGCGACAGGCCGCCATGGTCGACCACCATCTTGAACACGTACATGTCGTCCAGGCCGCGCATGGATTCGTTCCTTTTCCAGTACGTTGACGTTCCAATAACAGAACGAACTCGAGCAGTTTGCGATGCTACGCTTCCTTCACCACAAAGGGGAGCCATGCCATGAACCCGAACGATCCAAGCGTCGTGGACATGCCCTACGGTCGCCTGCTGGGCGCCCGCGAGGGCAAGGTGGTCCGTTTCCTGGGCGTGCCCTACGCCCTGCCCCCCCACCGGCGGCCACCGCTTCGCGCCGCCCCGGCCACTGGCCGAAGGCGATGGCCGGTTCGACGCGACGGCGCCCGCGGCCATCCCGCCGCAGTTGCCGTCGAGGCTGGCCAAGGTCATGGGCGACTATCCCGCCCGGCAGGACGAGGACTGCCTGCACCTGGACATCTGGGTACCTATCGACCGCCCATCCCGCGCGCCGGTGTTCGTGTTCCTGCACGGCGGCGCCTTCATGACGGGCGGCGGTTCGCTGCCCTGCTACGACGGCGCCGTGCTGGCCGAGCGCACCGGCATGATCGTGGTCAACGTGACCTATCGCCTGGGCGTGCTGGGCTTCTTGCCCATTCCCGGGATCGCACCCGCCAACCTGGGGCTGCGCGACCAGATGGCCGCGCTGTCGTGGATACGGCGCGCCATCGGCGCGTTCGGCGGCGATCCTGCCAACGTCACGGTGGCGGGACAGTCGGCGGGCGCGTACTCGATCGCTGCGCTGCAGACCCGCGCGGACGGCCCCGAGTGGTTCGACCGCGCCATCATGATGAGCACGCCGCTGGGCGTGGCCTTGCAGGCGCCGGCGCAGAAGCGCGAAGTGGCGCACATGTTCACCCGCGCCGCGGGAATCGAGACCGCAACGCCGGACAACCTGTCGCGGCTGCCGGTGGACGCCATCCTGAAAGCCCAGTTGCAGGTACTGCGGCAGACCGTCCCGGCCAGCACCGGGGAGGTCACGCCGCCATTCATGCCGACTGTCGACGGCGATGTCATCGCCGCTCCACCGCTGGCAGCCGCCGGGGCCGGCGCCTGGTGCGACACCATCATCGGCTACACGCGCGAAGAAAATGCCGCGTTCTATGTGGGCGACGCCGTCATGGGCGGCCTGCCGGCGGACACGGTGCGCGAGGTATATCACGTCCACTACGGGCAGACAGGTGGCGAGCGGTATGAGCAGGCGCGCGCCAGCCGGGCGCCGGGCACGCCTCTCGCGGCGCTGACGGACCTGCGGTCACGCCTGGATTTCATCGAGCCTACGCTGGCGTATGCCCGCGCGTTGGCCGCCAAGGGCCGCGCGCCTTTCGTCTATCAGTTCGACTGGCAGTCGCCTACACCGGGCATCGGCGCGTGCCATTGCATCGATCTGCCCTTCCTGTTCGGCAACCTGGCCACCTGGCGGGACGCGCCCATGGTGGCTGGTGCCGACTCCGCCGAGCTTGCCGACCTCAGCCACGGTTTCCAGGACATCTGCGCCGCGTTTGCCAGCACCGGCGATCCCAATCGCGCGACGTTGCCGCCGTGGCCCAGCCATGGACAGGATGGCGCCGTTCTGCATATCGACCGCCTCATCCAGGCCCGGCACGCGCCGCGTTGAATCCCTTCTTCGCAAGGACCACCATGGACACTTCCTCCGCATCGGCCGCCGCGTCCGGCGACGCTCCGCGTTCGCGCCTTGCCCGCATCGGTATCGTGGCGATCTGTTTCCTGGTCGTGCTGCTGGACGGCCTGGACACCACATCCATCGCCTTCGTCGCGCCGGCATTGGCGCGTGAATGGGGCCTGCCGCCCGCGGCGTTCACGCCGGCCTTCGTCGCCACCAGCGTGGGCGCCGTCGTGGGCTATCTGGCATGCGGTCCACTGGCCGGCCGCTGGGGACAACGCACGGTGGGCGGCCTGAGTGTCGCGATATTCGGCCTGGGCACGCTGCTGTCCGCCTGGTCGCCGGATGTCCCCGTGCTGGCAGCCCTGCGCTTCGTCGCGGCCGTGGGTCTGGGCGGCGCGCTGCCCGTGGCGGTGTCGGCTGCCGCCGGCGCGACGCCGGCCCGCTACAAGGAAACGGCGGCGATGCTGGTGGCGGCGGGACTGTCGGCGGGAGCCGTCATCGGCGGCATGGCCGGCGTGCCCTTGATGCGGCAGTACGGTTGGCACTCGGTGTTCTTGATAGGCGGCATCCTTCCGCTGGTGCTGCTGCCCTTATTCCTGAAGGTCCTTCCCGGCCGCGGCCCGGCAACCCGTGCCTCCCGGCCGGCCCAGGGCGGCAGCGTGGCGGCGCTGTTCGACCGCCGGTGGCGGCTGCGCACCTGGCTGCTCTGGCTGTTCGCCTTCCTGATCTTCCTGGACGCCTATGCCCTGACCTTCTGGATACCCACGCTGCTGGCCGAGTTCGGCTTCGGTCGCGCGCAGGCGCCGGCCGCGACGGCCGCCTTCGGCATGGGCGGCCTGCTGGGCAGCCTGGCGATGATGGCGCTGGTGGCGAAGCTGGGCGTCAAGCGGCTCCTGGCGATCACGACCTTGATCGCGATCGCTTCGATACTGGTCGTGAACCAGGTCGCGCTGGCGCCTGGGCAGGTGCTGGCCGTGATCGGCGGCATGGGCGCCGGCCTGATCACCGGGTGCGTGGGACAAAGCGCGCTGGCGGTGTCCTACTATCCGCCGGAACTCCGTACCACCGGCGTGGGCTGGGCCGCGGCCTCGGGCCGCATAGGTTCCATCGTCGGACCGGCGCTGGGTGGCCTGATGCTGGCGCTGAACTGGAGCCCCCGGGACATCGTGCTGACCGCGGTCGCGCCAGCGGCGGCCGCGCTGGCGGTGCTGGCCGTGCTGGCCTGGGTGGACCGGCGCCCGGATGCCGGCCATGCTCCGGCCCGTGCCACGTCCACCACCTGAGCCCTGACCGCTGGCCGGCTACCCACCAGCGGTCAAGGCTCGCGCAACGAGTCCGGCTCCCTCAACACATCGACCAGCGCCTCCCGAAACGCGGCGATGGGCCGCGCCAGCCGCCCCGCGGGCGCGCGGTGCAACAGCCAGGCGCGCACGCAGGGACGGAAATCGGGCGACGCGATGACCTGGACCTCGTCGCGCCACGCGCCGCCCGCGAATGCGGCGGGCGTCACGATGCCGATGCCGAAGCCGCGTGCCACCAGCGACATCCTCAGGTCCACGCTCAGCGCTTCGACCGCTACCTGGAAAGGCAGCCGCTCCGCCTCGAAGCGATGGCGGATGAAGGCCCGGAAGCCGCAACCGTTCTCGTTCATGACCCAGGGGAAGCGGGACAGCTGTTCCAGATCCGGACGGCGCGGCACCTTCAGCGAACGCGCGGCAACCAGCAGCACCCGCTGGGCGCCCAGGTCGTCGCACACCAGGGTCTCGGGCGGCGGCACGCCGTCGGCCAGGCACACCGCGGCGGCATCCAGCTCGCTGCGCGCGACCTGCTCCACCAGGCGCGGCGACCAGCCCGAGGTCACGCGCAGGGTCAGCGCCGGGAAATCGGTGCGCAGCCGATCGAAGGGCTGCATCAGCGCGGCTTCGGACAAATAGGGCATGATGCCGAGCCGGAATTCGCCCTGCACTTCCCCGTGGGGCGACACCCCGGCCTTCAGATCATCCAGCGAGCGCAGCACCCGCCGTCCGTGCTCGTAGGCCTCGCGGCCCGCCGCCGTCGGCTTCAGGGGCTTGGACTGCCTGTCCAGCAGGGTCGCGCCCAGGCGCTCCTCCAGATTCTGCACGCGGCGGGTGACGCCCGGCTGCGTCAGGTGCAGGCGGGCCGATGCGCCGACGATGGAACCGGTCTCCACCACCGCCACGAAAGCTTCCAGGTCATGGATATTCATGACATCTGCGCATAATGATGATGCGAAGGATTGAATTGCTTGATCATGCGATAGAAAAATAAAGTTTCCGTTCGATATGCAATTAATTTATCAAACGGAGCGTTGCATGACCACCTGCGGCAAATCCGGGGCCCTGGCCCCTCGCGCGTCTCTATCGACCCGGCCCCCGGTGCTGCTGTTCGGCACCGCCACCGGCGTCCTCGTCACCAATCTCTTCGCGCCGCAGACACTGGTGGGCGTCATGGGCGCCTCGCTGGGCCTGGCACCGATGGCGTCGGGCCTGATGGCCATGACCACGCTGCTGGGTTATGCGGCCGGACTATTCCTGCTCGTGCCCTTGGCGGACGTGGCGCCGCACCGCCGCCTGGTGCTCGCGATGCTGGCGGTCGCCGCAGTGGCCGCGGCGACCGCCGCGTGCAGCCCCTTCGCCGCGCTGCTGCTGGCGGCCTTGTTCGTCCTGGGCGCGGCCAGTTCCGTCATCCAGGTGCTGGTGCCCATCGCCGCCGCCATGGTGGGCCCCGAAATCAGGGGGCGGGTGATCGGCGACATCATGGGCGGCCTGATGGTCGGCATCCTGCTTTCCCGTCCGCTGGCCAGCCTGCTGGCCGACACGCTGGGCTGGCGCGCGTTCTATGCCGCCAGCGCCATGGCCTCGCTGGCGCTCGGCCGGGCGCTGGTGCGCGGCATTCCCGACCGGCTGCCGCCGCCCGGTCCGCGCTACCTCGATCTGATCGTGTCGCTGGGATCGCTGCTGCGCCGCGAACCGGTCCTGCGCCGGCGCGCGGCCAGCGCTGCCCTCAGCATGGCGGCCTTCAGCCTGTTCTGGACCGCGGTCGCGCTGCGCCTCGCGCAGCCGCCCTACTCGGTGGGACAACGCGGCATCGCCGTGTTCGCGCTGGTGGGCGCGGCCGCCGCCTTCATCACGCCCTGGGTGGGCCGGGCCGGCGACCGGGGCTGGACGCGGCCGGTAACGGCGATCTCCCATCTCGGCATGATCGGCGCCTTTGCCCTGGCGGCCTGGGCCGGAAACACCGGGCACGGCAGCCATGCGTCCTGGATCGCGATGGGCCTGGCGGCCATCGTCCTGGATGCCGGCGTCACCGGCGACCAGACACTGGGACGGCGCGCCGTCAACCTGCTCGACCCCGCGGCGCGCAGCCGCATCAACGCGCTGTTCGTCGGCCTGTTCTTTCTTGGCGGCGCGGCCGGATCCGCACTGGCCGGCCTGGCATGGAGCCTGGGCCAGTGGCAGGCGATATGCGCGACCGGCGCGGCGCTGGGGCTGGCAGCCTTGCTGGTTCCTGGCGCTCCGAAATGAAAACCGGGGCCTGGGGCCCCGGTTCCGGCACTGCGCGGCGATCGAGGCTCAGCGGCCGCGCCGGCCGTCCTGGCTCGTCACGCTGTTGGCGCTGTCGAGCTTGGTCTGCTGCTCTTCCAGCATGCGGATCTGGCGCTGGAGGGTGTTGAGCTGTTCGCGCGCGGCCTGCCGCTCGTTGGCCAGCGCGGCGGCTTCCTGGCGGGCCTGCTCCTGGCGGGCCGCCACCTGCTGCTCCTGCTGGCGCTGCATGGTCAGGTCGTTCTGCAGCGCGTTCAGGCGCGTCTCGTTGGCACTGATCAGCTTTTCGGTCACCGCGCGCTCGGCGTCGAGCTTGATGCGGCGGATATCCACGTCGGCCAGTTGCACCGTCTGCTCGACAAAGGCCTTGTAGGTCTGCTCGGCCTGCGCCTCGGACGTGGTCTTGACCACGCGCCAGAAGTTCTTCTGCTGGAACATCGCCACGTAATAGGTCAGGTCATCCGCCTTGAATAGCAGGCTGGCCCCGTAGTTGCCGTTGTAGGTGGTGCGCAGTTCGTTCAGCGTACGGTTCTGTATGAGCTGCTGCAGTTCCGCCATCGTGCTGTTGTTGGAAGCCGACTGGGCCGCGTCGACGGGCCGGACCGGCGCGGCCTGGGCCGCGGCCTGCGTCCCTGGCTTGGCGGTCGTGTTCTGGACCACCTGGGCGGAAACGCCCAGGGATGCCATGGAAAGCGACAGTACGATCCCCACTTGTCGGAACATTCTGCATGTCCTCATTTTCATTCCAGCTTCCTTGGTCATATCGAGTTCGTCGGCCTGGCCGTAACAAAGCGTGTCCGATTTTAATGAAAGTACGGCGCCGTGGGCTCTTTATTGAGTCTTTTTTGGCGCCAAGCCGCTTCAGTCAGTCCAGTTCGCCCGCCACTTCCGCATCCTGGCCGACGATCTGGTACTTGCGCATCTTCTCCCACAGCACCTTGCGGCTGATTCCCAGGAAATTGGCGGTATCCTGGCGCCGCCAGCCATGGGCATCCAGCGCGCCGATGATCCGGTTGCGCTCGGCCAGCTCCTGCGGGCTGCGCTCGTTGGCCGGGATGACGCCTTCGGACAGCGACGCGAAGATGCGGCCGATGCGTTCCCGGTCCCAGGCCCGGAACTGCCTGACCATCACGCCCACCCGCTCTGCCACGTTGCGCAATTCCCGCACGTTTCCCGGGAAGCGCGTGCGCGTGACGAGCGCCGCCAGCCAGTCGGGCACCTCGTCCTCCTGCTCGGGCAGGATCTGTCCCAGCAGGGCCTTGAAGATGGCGATCTTGTCCACCGCGCCACGCTCTTCCAGGTTCGGCACCTGCAATTCGATCACCGCCAGCCGGTAGTACAGGTCGGCCCGGAACAGCTCCTGGCGCACCAGTTCGCGCAGGTCGCGGTTGGTCGCGGCCACAAGACGGAAATCCACCGGAATCTCGGCAGTCGAACCCAGGCGGGTCACGCAGCTCTGCTCCAGGACGCGCAGCAGCTTGACCTGCTGATACAGCGGCAGATCGCCGATCTCGTCCAGGAACAACGTGCCTTCATGGGCCTGCTCGAAATATCCCTTGTGCGCGAAGGTCGCCCCGGTGAAAGCCCCCTTGGCGTGGCCGAAGAAGTGCGATTCGAACAGGCCGTCGGGAATCGCGCCGCAGTTGACCGCCACGAACGGGCCCTTCCCGTAGCGGCGATGCCCCTCGTGCAACAGCCTCGCCACGCGCTCCTTGCCCACGCCGGTCTCGCCCCGGATCAGCACCGTCGAATCACAATCGGCGAAAGCCTCGACCTCCGACAGAAAGACCCGCATGCAGGCGGAGGTGGCGATGAGCGGCTCGGCCGCCTTGGCGCGGGCGCCCTGCTCCCGCACCACGCCAGCCACCTTGAAGACCAGCGTGCGCAGTTCGGCGGCGGTGAAATCCGCCGTCAGGACATTGGAGTACTCGGGCGGATAGACGCGCGGGTCGGAGTTCCGGGCCTCGGCCGCCACCCACACCACCGGCATGCCATGCCCGGCCTGCCAGTCGCTGACGCTGAAACTCGGACGGTCGATGACCGTGACCGAAATGATCGCGACCGACATGCGCACACTCGTCACGTCGCGCGATACGGCGATGTTGTCCGCCCGTATCACATCCACGTCGAAGTTGGCCAGCGCCCGTGCGACACGGTCGGCAATATCCGATTTGCCTTCCCAGACGTAAACGTCGAGATCATCTTGTGAAGGTCGTGTCTTCATGGCGGTACGCCCGTTCCCTCCATCGTTGTCGTTCGCGCTCAATAGACGAGTCGAACGTTGTCGCATTCCAATGACATGAGATGCACGTCGGTCTGTCCGATCTTGATGCCGACCAGCCCGTCGAGCAGGTTGGCCAGCAGCTTGCCCACTTCGTTCAGCAAGGGTTTGAGCAAGCCGACCAGCGGACTCAGGATGGCCTGCAGCAGGTTCTGCGATTGGCCGCTGCCTCCACCGCCCAGCAGACTGCCCAACAGATCGCCCACGGCATTGAGCAGCCCGCCCAGCAAGCCGTTGCTGGCGCTCGTCTGCAAGGCCTTGATCAGTTCGGTCCGCATGCAGGCCTGGTTGCAGGACCCCAGCAGCGGCGTGACGGTCTGGCGCCAGAGCGTCGGCATGGCGCAGGTCCCCAGGCCCAGGAGGCCGCACGGACGGGGCCAGGTGATGCCGTCCCCGAGCAGCTTCTGTTCGATCACGCTGGGCGTGTAGCCGTATTGGTTCAGGTACTTGTCCGCCACCTGCGTGGCCGTGTCGGCGGGGAAGGCTTCGAGCTGGGCGCCCTGGCCCGCGGACGACTGCGCCAGCAACAGCGCCAGCAACTGGTTGACCAGGTCCTGCACCGTGTCGCCCAGCGGCAGCTCGTTCCGGCCCACCGTCTTGGTCTGGTCCACTTCCAGGGTGGTGTAGACCGGATCCTGCGCCAGGATGTCGGGCTTGACCTGCCCGTGCAGCAGGTTGATGCCCAGCAGCTTGACGAAGGTCTCGTCCTGCAGGCCGGTCGCGCAGACGTCGTGGGTCGACCACAGCGTGGATTCGTTGATCTTGCCCATGCACAGCTTGGCGATGGACGAATCGACCTTGATCGTGGCCTTGGCCGGCGCCGTGCAGCTCATGCCGGTAAGCGTGCCTTGCGAACTGACCACGTCCAGCACGATGGGCAGCTTGACCTGCGTGCCGAGCAGCCCCAGCAGGCCGCCGACCAGCCCGCCGTCGGTCGCGATGTCGACGAAGGTGCGGACCTGGGCCGTGTAGGCCTTGGTACCCAGGCCGCCTATGCCGACCGAGGGCGGTTCGATGATGCTGGCGCGCACGTTGGTCTTGAGTCCGACGGCGGAACTCACGGCGGCCGGCAGTCCCAGATTGACGGTTACCGCATGATTGGACACGCCGACGCCGACCGCGGCGGTCAACAACCCCAGCGCGTCCAGGTCCACGTTCAGCGCCGAACCGGCGCTGGGCGCCTGGATCAGCGCGAACAGTCCGCTCGTGACGCTGTTCGAACCCAGCTGGACCAGCAGCGTATCGATGCCCAGCTTGGCGGTCAACGCGTTCAGCAGCGAAGCGTTCAGGCCCAGCAGGCTGTTCTGGTTCGCCAGGCTGACGATGGCGTTCAGCAACTGCCCGAGTTCGACCTTGCGGGCGGCCAGCAGGCTGTTCAACTCGCCTACGCTCAGGTCCGCGCCCACCGGGATGCCCAGTTGCTTGAGCAAGCCGCTGGGCGTGATCTTCACGCCGGCCAGGCCGGCATAGGTTCCGATGCTGAGGTCTTCGCAAAGGTTCGCGCCCACGACCCGGAGCAGCACGCACAAGGGGGCGGTCTGGGAATTCGTGGTCGCGAGTTTCGAGCCGACCCAGAAGGATGCGATCGGTGCTTCCTGGACGGCGATGGCCTCGGCGTAGAGCGACCGATTGCCCAGGAACGGCAACACCAGGGGGACCTGCTGGGAAATGGCCACCTTCACCGCATTGAAGCCGACCGAGGATTTGGGCGTGCCGAAATACTTCTTGCCGCCGGTCCCGCTATAGGATTCGGAGGGAGGCTCCATGGCCTGCACGGTGTTCTTGGCCGCATCCGGATTCGGATCCCAGCGCCCGCATACCGGATCGGGCGAGGTTCCCATCGACAGCCCGAATCGTTGCAGGTTCAGGTTGGCATTGCCGCGCGCGGCCGCGCTCGCGGCGACGCAACTGTCCCGCTCCAGTTGCTGGGCACCGGCCAAAGCCGCCAGGTCGGCGGTCTTCTGGAGCTCCCGCTTCATGTAGAAGAGATAGCCCAGGTCCGCCGAAGCCAGCAGCGTGACCGATACCAGCATCGCCGCCGCAGCCGCGATCAGCACCGATCCCCGCTGGCGCGCCGGCGGTGCCCGGAAAACGGACGAGGGGATACGACGATGCGGTGTCATGAAAACCTGCCTATTGCTTCGGCTGCGAGGTCGTCTCGTAGAACTGGGGGATGGGATGCGAGAAGCTGTCGATGTAGCGCTTCCAGCTGGGCGACGCGGTCGCGCCCAGCATGGGCAGCGCCTGGCCTGCCTGGCGTCCTTCGGCCTGCATGCGCACCACCTCGCTCGTCACATCGCCGTTGGGCCGGCTCCTGCCCTGCGGCGCGGCGGATGCCGTGGCCACGGCTGCTTCCGATCGCGGTACGGCAGCGGGCGCAGCAGCAGCGGGCGCGGCGACAGCTGCCACAGGCTGGGCGGGCGCCGCCGCTTGCGGAGTGACCACCGTCGTTACGCGCTGCTCGGAAGACTGCACGGCCTGGGGGCGCGCCGTGGTCGCTGGTTGGGCGGAGGCGGCCGGCGCCTGGCCCGGCCCCGGCACCTGCCGCACGACCGAGGAAGCGGGCCGGGACGCGGCCGGCGTCGACGCCGCCCCCTGCTGCGGGGCCGCGCGCAGTTGCGCCTCGCGTTGTGCCTGCGCGGCTTGTTGTTGCGCGGCCGCCGCGCGCCGGGCCTGCTCTTCCGCCTGGGCCTGGCGCGCTGCCTGCTCCATGCGCGCCCGCTGCTCCGGCGTCTCCTGCAGCATGGAACCGGTCACCGGCGCGTTGCTCTGCGCATGCGCCAGGGGGGCCGCCAGCAGCGCGGCCAGCACCAGATAACGGCTGACATGCCGGGAAGCGGACTGTCCGTGCGGGCATTGGCTGGTAGATTTCATGATCGCCTTGATTCCACTTGTATTCGTCATCGTTGAAGAAGATCCGGTCGCCTCGGCATGCCGGCATCAGGGGGTGGTCGAGTTGAACCGGTCCAGCATGGACTGCATGGGAGCGCGCACCGGCTGCAGGATGGGCGCGGAAACCGGCCGCACCGGGGGCTCGCGCACGGGCTCCATGGATGCGGACTCCTGCGCTGCGGCCCTGACCACGGCCGCTCCGCGTGCCGCCGGCGCCTGCTCGGGCGGAGGAGCCATGGGTACGCGGGACATTTCGGGTGCCAGGGACGAGACCGGGAACGGACTGGCCACCGGCGCCGCGGCCGGGACGGGATCCGCCTTCACGACCGCGGCCGGACGGGATGTCCGGGAAGCGCCGCGCGCGATATCGTCGGCCAGCTTGCGCACCGCCACGCGCGCATCGGGCGACAGGCCCGCCTTGTCCATGACGGTCCCTGCCCGCCCGGCGTCACCCGATACCAGCAGCAGCAAGGCCAGGTTGGCGAGAATCCTGGAGTTTTCCGGCGCGAGTTCGGCGGCCTGTGCCAGGGGCAGTCTGGCAGCGGACGTTTCGCCATTGCGCAGCAAGGCGTAGCCAAGGTCGCTGACGATCAGCGCATTGGTGGGATCGAGGCGCGCCGCCTCGCGCAGCGACACCACCGCGGCCGGATAATCGCCGCGCGCGCCCGCCAGCAGCCCCAGCCCCTGTGCGGCCGCCGCGCCGACTTCCGTCTTGAGCAGGCGGCGATAGACCACGGCGCTTTCCTCGGACTGCCCGGCCTCACGCAGCGCATGGGCACGCAGCAGTTCCACGTCGGGTGCCGCGCCATGACGCTGCTCGAACGCATCGATGTGGGCCAGCGACGCGAAATAGAGCCCCTTGCCTTGCATCTCCCGGATCAGCGAGAGATACATGCCGCGACTGTCCGCCGTCGGCTCGTCGTTCGCGACCTGCTGGCGCATCATGGCCTCGTCGTTGAACTTGGGCGCCGATACGCCGTAGCCCGAGGGCGCGGTGGAGCTGCATCCCGCCGCCAGCAGCAAGACCCCGAACAACCCGGCCATGCGCGCCGGGCAATGAATCGACCCGGTCATCTCAGCCTCCCATCCTCGCCAGGCCGCGGAAGACAGCCAGGAATCCCGCACCGCCCGTGACGATGATGAGCGCGGGCAACAAGGTCAGCACCATGACGCCCGTCATCTTGACCGTCAGCTTGCCGACGCGCTCCTTCAACTCCATCCGCCGCTGTTCGCGCACGCGTTCGGAAAACTGCTTGAGGGGTTCCTGGACCGCTCCGCCATGCCGGTCGACCTGCACGATCAGGCGCGCCACCGCCGCCAGGTCTTCGTTGCCGAAACCGGTGGCCAGCCGTTGCAGCGACTGTTCGCGCGACAGCCCGCGGGCATGCTGGTTGACGGCGATCTCCAGTTCCGCGGCCAGCACGGGCAGCACCGTGCGGAACTCGGTCACGATCACATGCAAGCTCTGGTCGATGGACAGGCCCACGCCTTGCAGCAGGCGCAGCAGGTCGATCAACAGCGGCAGTTCTTCCTTGGCCTTGCGGGTACGCGAGGCCGCCACCTGGCGCAGCGCCCACTTCGGCACCATGTAGCCCAGGGCGAACCCCAGGAACAGGGACAGCATCGTTCCGAGCGCGCCGCCACCGCCGAACATCCAGGCCAGGAGCGGCACGACGACAGCCAGCACGACCCGCGCGAAGATGAACAGGGAACGCGCGCGCGCCGGATCGCCAAAGCCGCATCGGTCGATCAGTTGCCGATCCTCGGCCTCGAGCAGATAGTTGCCCAGCTTGCCTCGTTCCCACTTCTCGCCCAGTTGCGCGGCGCCATCGAACATCGCGCTCACGCGTCCGCGCCGGACTGGCGACGCCACGCTGGCAAGGGCGTCGTCCAGCACGGGATTGGTCCGCGCAGTGATGGCGCTGTCCACCACCTGCCGGCTTCGGGTCTGCCGCGAGCCGCGGACCAGGATCGCCACACCCACTAGCAGCGCGGCGGCGGCGAACAGGACCAGGGAGACGGCGGTCAACAATTGTGTAGACATAGCTTCAAACCGATTTGGCCATGCGGTACAGCCAGAAAGAGCCGACCAGTTGCAAAGCGAAGGCGCCCACCAGCATCTTCTGGCCGACCGGGTCGGTCCACATGCCCACGAACATGGCGTTGTTGAAGATGACGATGAACCCCGCGACGAATACCGGCAGCAGCGCCAGGATCCATGCCGACAGCCTGACTTCGGCCGACAGCGCATGCAGTTCCTCGCGCGCCTGCTGCAGGTCGCGCATGAAGGCCGCCATGCGTTCGAGCACCACGTCGCTGCGACCGCCGAAACGCAATGCGACGCCGATGACCGCCGCGACCAGCTCCAGTTCATAGAAGCGATAGAGCCGCGCGGCATGCACCAGCGAAGCATCCAGCTCCATGCCTGCCCGGTTCAATTGGTTGGCGCGTTCCAGCACTTCGAACAATGGCGCATCGACCGACGAAACCGCCGTCTGGAAAGCCGATCCCAGGCTGTTGCCGATGGTGATGAGCCGCACCAGCGCGTCGATGAATCCCGGCAATTGACGCACCATCTTCCGCCGGCGCTTGTCGGCCTGCCACCACAGCTGGAACAGGACGGCCAGCACCACCAGGGCCAACGTCACCACGGCGGCAAGACCGCCGCCGAACAACAGCGCCACGATGGGCAATGCCACCAGCGCCACGAGCCACGGGCCGTAGAAAGCCGGACCGGGCTCGATGCCGGCGCGCAGCAACATGTTCTGGAACCGCCCGCGCACGCCCCGGGGGCGCACCGGCGGATACAGTTGCTGGGCCGTGGCGACGACCGCGCGCGTAGGGTCGAAGGAGCGATTGAGCTGTTCCTCGACGAAGGCGCTGGTCGCCTGCCGGCGACCCCGCTCGCTCGCGCTCTGCCACAGCCACAACCCTGCCGCCACCAGCAGCAGCGCGATGCACAACACCGAAAGAAGCTGGGCGGACATCATCGTCCCCTGGACCAGAAACCGCCCCCGCCCCCCTGGGGCGGTTCGGGCGCCATGGTCACCCGCAACTGGTCGCGGTACTTGGCCAGCTTGGGCGTGTGCGGATGGATGCCGAGCGACACCCAGCGATCCTTCTCTTCGCCGTCGGGACCGACGAAACTCTCGTGGCGGTAGAGTTCCTGCGTGGAAATCACGTTATCGCCCATGCCCGTGACTTCCGAGATCGACACGATGCGCCGTCGTCCGTTGGACAGGCGGGCGATCTGCACGATGAAGTCCAGCGCGCTGGCGATCTGCCGGCGCAGGCTGTCCTCGCTGCCCTGGAAACCCGCGAATCCCGCCAGCATCTCCATCCGGTACAGGCATTCGCGCGGGGAGTTCGCGTGTATGGTCGCCATCGACCCTTCGTGGCCGGTATTCATGGCCTGCAGCATGTCCATGACCTCGGGCCCCCGGACTTCGCCGACGACCACGCGGTCCGGCCGCATCCGCAGGCTGTTGCGTATCAGGTCGCGGATGGTGATCTGGCCCGCGCCGTCGAAGCCGCCCTGGCGGGCTTCCAGCCTGACCACGTGGGGATGGTTCAGCGACAGCTCCGCGGTATCCTCGACCGTGACCACGCGCTCGGTCTCGGGCACGAAGAACGCCAGCGCATTGAGCAGCGAGGTCTTGCCTGAGCTGGTCCCGCCCGAGACCAGGATGTTGCAGCGTTCCCGCACCGCCAGGCTCAGCAGGCGGTGGATCTCTTCGTTGAAGGTACCCAGCGCCAGCAGGTCGGCGGGCTTGAGCGGATCCTGGCGGAACTTCCGGATGGACACCATGGGGCCATCCACCGCCAGCGGCTCGATGACCACGTTCAGGCGGCCCCCATCCGGCAGGCGCGCATCCACCATGGGGCTGGATTCGTCCAGCCGCCGGCCCAGCGGCGCGAGGATGCGGCGCACGATGCGCAGCAGGTGCGAGTTGTCGCTGAAACGCAGGACTTCCCGCTGCAACACGCCACGGCGCGACACGAACACGTTGTCGTAGCCGTTGATCAGGATGTCCTCGACCGCCGGATCCGCCAGCAGGTCTTCCAGCGGGCCGAGCCCGGCCAGTTCTTTCGTCAACGAGGCCGCCACCTGCCGGAGCTCGGATTCGTTGATGGGGACCCGCCGCAGCCGTACGAAACTGTCGACCTCCAGGTCGACGAACTGCTGGATCGCGGTCCGGGACCAGCGGCCGAACTCCGCGCCCAGTTCCTCGATACGCGACAGCAGATGCTCGTGCGCCGCGGCCTTGACGTCCTGGAAGCGCTGGGTGTTGGCAAACGCCGGACTATCGTCGGCAAACTCGATCGATGCCGTCATGATCACACTCTCCGCCGCGTATACGCGCGCTTCAAACCGGAATCTTTCTTCATCGCGTCACCAAGTGCTTGTGCAGGTTGGGCAGCCACCGCGACAGCCATTTGGTGCCCGGCGGCAAGGCCTGGTCATAGGCCCCGAGCGAATCCACCAGGCCCTGCACGGCCCGCACGTAGGGATCGCGATCCGCCACCTCGTGCAGCAGCCGGCCCTGGTTGGTGCTGTTCATCAACGCCAGCGCGCGGTCGGGCAGCGTGCCCAGCAGCTGTACGTCGAACCGCTGGGCGATCTGCTTGGCGGTCATGCCGTAGCGCTCGTCGTAGCGGTTCACCACCAGCCGCATCCTGGCGCGATCCACGTCGCGTCCGTCCAGGTCGCGCAGGACGTCGGCCAGCGACACCAGGGCTCCCACCGACTGGTCCGTCACGATCCAGGCCTGGTCGGCGGCTCGCACCATGCCGGCCACGAAATCCGGGTTGGAAAATCCGCCCACGTCAGCCACCAGCAGGCCGAAGTGCTGACGCAGCCGGTCCAGGAGTCCCAGCGAATCCGCGTGCGACACGGTGCGCATCTCTGCCAGGTCGCGCGGCAGCGAGATCACGGCCACGCCGCTGGCGCTGCGCGTGAGTGCGGTGTTGACCAGGGTTTCGTCGAAGCGGCGCAGGTTGCGTACCGCCTCGGCGAAATGAAAGCTGCCTGAAACGTTCAGGTAGAGCTGGCCGTCGGCGACGGGCAGGCCCAGGTCCAGCAGTGCCGCGGGCCCACGCAAGCTGCTGGCCGGCCGCCCTTCCGCGGCCTGCCCGGCTTCGCCGTGCAGTTGCGCCATCGTGGTCAGGTGCGCCGCCAGCGTGGTCGTGCCCAGCCCGGCGCGCACACCCAGCAGCACGACCATCTGGCCACGACCGGGCACGCTGCTGCCCGCATGAGACTGGAGCACGCGCCGGACGACGTCGCGCACCTCGGCCTCGTCGGCCGGGTCGATGAAATCGCGCACGCCCGCCCGCAGGGCAGCCACGGCCCCCTGCGGCCGCATCATGCTGCCGACCGCAACGACCGGCAGCGCGGGCGCCACGCGCGCCAGCGTCCGCGCCAGGTCGCTGGCGTGCAGCAGCTTGCCCGGTTCGCTGTCGTCGGCGCCGAAATCCAGCAACACCATCTGCGGCCCGAGTTCGGCCAGGCGCGCCGACAGCCTATCGGGAACCACGTCCTCCTGAACGACCACGCCATCGTGCCTCAGCACCGCGGCCAGCCGCTGTGCCGACAAGCTGTCGCCGGTGAAGAACAGGAAACGGCGAGTGTCCAGCAAGCTCGCCAACTCCTTGCTCGGGGCGTTCATATACGACTCCTACAGATACCTGGCACCAAGCGACTACTTCGAGAAACCAGGCAACTCATCATTGCTCGCGACACCCAGCAGAAAATGGCCCCAGGCATTGGCCGCCGAGTCACGCTTCTCGTTCGCGCCGGGCATGGGCGGCTTGACGCCCTTGGCCAGGGGCTTGACCAGATGCGGCGTCACGACGATCAGCAGTTCCTTTTCCTTCTGCGAATACTTCATGTTCCGGAAGAAAGTGCCGATGATGGGCAGGTCGCCCAGGAACGGCAGCTTGTCCAGGTTCGAGGTGGTGGAACGCGACACCAGTCCGCCGATCACGAAGCTTTCGCCGTCGCCGAGCTCGACCGTGGTGTCGGCCCGGCGGGTGATGATGGCCGGGATCTGGATGTTGTTCAGGGTGATGCCGTTGGTCCAGTCCAGATCGCTGGCCTCGGGCGCCACCTTCAGCGCGATCCGATCCTTGGCCAGCACCGTGGGGGTGAGCGTCAGGCCGATACCGAACGGCTTGTACATGACCGTGGTGGTGCCCAGGCCCCCGGCCTGCGGCACGGGCAGTTCGCCTCCCGCCAGGAACTTGGCGCTCTGGCCGGACAGCGCGACCAGCGTGGGTTCGGCCAGCACGCGCGCCAGGCCGTTGGTTTCCAGCAGCCGCAGATTGGTGTCGAGCAGGAAATTGCCTCGAGTCAGCCCCAGGGTCAGGTCGAAAGCCTTGCCGGTGGGCGCCAGGTCGCTGGCCAGGCCGAAACTGAAGCTGCCGCGCCGGTTGGAGGCGGAAAAGTTGAAGCCGGCCTCTTTCAATACCTGCTTGCTGAATTCCACGACCTTCACTTCCACCTGGACCACGCCACCGGTCTCGATGGTGGAAGCATCGAATACGTTTTCACCGCCCACGGCATCGTTGGCCGCCGCAACGGTGCGGCGATGCGACAGCATCGACGGCGACTGTCCGCTCAGCACGGCAGCATCTCCGTAGACCTGGGCCTTGGCACCGTCGCCTTCGCCCAGCAGCGTGGCGAGATCGCCCGTCACGCGGACGAGATAGGCCTGGGGCGCCGCCGAGCCGCGCTGCCAGACCGACACCATGGTGGTGCCGGGCTTCTTGCCCACGACCAGTACCCCGCCCTTGCGGCCGCCGCTGCCCTTCTGGATCACGACGTCGGCCACGTCGGGATCGACCACCGACACCCGCTCCAGGTTGCCGGGAATGTTCAGTTGATATTGATCGCGCACCGCCACCGAGATCTGGCGCGGACCGCTCTCGTCGGCAGCGCGCGCCGGCACGGCGAAGGACAGCGTCAATGCCATGGCCAGGGGCGCCAGACGCCGCACGAAAGCCTGTTTGCTGATTTTCATTGAGGTTCTACCCGTTAAAACCCGACGACTTCACGCTTGGTGCCGCGCACCACTTCCACCGTATTGCTCTCGACCTTGGGCGCGGGGGCGGGTGGCCGCGGGCGGTATTGCACAACCGGCGCCGGCCGCTTCGTCGCCCCACCCGACAGGCCCGTCAGTTCCAGGCCGGCATACGCCTGGTTGTCGGCCAGCTCGAGCGCCTCGCGCTGCTCCTTGGTCAGGCCGCTCTTGCCGGCCAGCACCGGAGGCGGCTCGGGAAACAGGCTCGCGTCGGGCGCGGTGGCATCGGTGGGATTGCGCAGCACCAGTTGCAGCTTGCCGTTCTGCGTTGCCAGCAGCAGGCGGTTCACATCGGCGGTGGGCACCGCAAGCACCGCGGTGCGTGCCGGTGGAGGCGGATTGTTCGCGCGCACCATCGTCGCGCCGTCGTCCGATGGCGCATCGCCCGCGGCCGACGCGCTGCCATAGGTCAGCACCCGCAAGCGCGACAACAGCAGCCTGGCCTGGGTCCGCGAGACATCCTGCCCCTGGCGGAGCGTGAAGAACACGTCCACGAAATCGCCCGGCGAAACACGGTTGCCCGTGCCGACGACCTCGTCGACCGGCACCGCCACCGCGCGTTCGCCGTCGTTCAGCAGCAGCGTCAGGCCCTTGACCAGGATGCTGTCGGTCACGGGCGTGCCGGGACCGATGTCGAACTTGGGAATCTTGCCCGACAGATCGCTGGTCGCGCGGTAGGCGCCGGCCGGATCGATAGGCAACTCCACGACCTTGAGCGCGCCCGTGTCGATGGGCACCCCGCCCGGCAGCAGCTTGTCCGCCACGACCACCGGAATCCGCTTTTCGGACAGCGGCGTGGGGGCAGCAGCCGGCTTGGCTACCGGTGCCGGCTTGGTGGCCAACACGAAGGCATAGCCCCCCAGCAGCACGGCCAACAACACCAGCATGGCCGCGACGATCTTGGTTACGTTGTTCATCTGCTTGTCGCCTCGATACTCGAAAAAAACCTCACGCGTCGGCCCCGGTCACGAGCCCGACGTATTCCTTCCCAATTGCACGGTTGCCGCGGCCGACAGATGCTGCGGGATCCAGGCCGTGTTCTCGCCGAACAGCGACTGCAGCCAATTGCCCAGCGGCAGCAGTTCCGGTATGAGCGGATATTTCCGGTAGTCGACATAGGTCACGACCAGCGACGCGCAGCGCAGCCCCGCGGCGTAGGTACATGCCTGCGAGGGCTTGAGCTCGCAGGACACGGGCGCCAGCCCCATCGCCGCGCGGCGCCGCGTCAGCCAATCGACCGACTGCGCCACGGCCCCGCAGGCCTCGGCCTGCAGCGACGCCCCTTCCGGCAATCCCGCCAGCCTCGACTGCAGGGCCACGCGCGCCCCTTCTTCGGCCGCGCGCGACAGCGATTGCTGGGCGACGAAGATGCAGCCATAGCTGATGATCCCGAACAGGACCACCAGGAACAGCACGCATACCAGCGAAAACTCCAGCGCGGCGATGCCTCGCTGCGACCGGGTCGTCCGGACGGATTCGAACAGGGCGCATTTCATGCACCACCTCCGGACGAACCCAGTTGCAAGGCGCCGGGATCCAGCGCCACCCTGGCCGTTGCGCTCAGTACCTCGGGAATGACGAGAAAGGTGCCCGGCAGCGACGGCACGAGGGGGTTCGCGCTATAGGCATAGCTCACGTTCAGCGTCGCGAAGCACATTTCTTCCTGCCTGTAGCCGCAGGCCACCGATGATCCGGCGGCGGGCGTCCCCAGCGTCGCGGAGCACGACGATGCCGTGTCGATGGTGCCGTCCGCCTTCAGGCAAGGCCCCTTGATCGAGGCGGTGCACGTCGGCGTGACCGCCCCGCCCCCAATCTCGCCCAGCCATGCCGCGCGCAGCTTCGCCACTTCGCAGCCATGCTCCAGACGCCCCTGCATCTGCGCCATGAAACCGGCGCCCGCCGTGGCAGGCATGTAGTACCGCAGGCTGGCGCGCGCGCCCTCCTCGACCGCCAGCGTCAGCGACTGCTGGGTCGTGAAGATCAGGCCGAAGCTCAGCACGCCGTAGAAGACCAGGAAGAAAATGGGGAAGATCAAGGCGAATTCGGTCGCATAGGCACCCCGCTGCGAGGCGGCGCCATGCCGTCGAACCTTCTTCGCCACCGTGCTCATGTCAGCGCGTTCCACCATTGCTTCGATTTCCGCCCAGTTTCTATGCCGCATGAACGGCCCATATCGCGCCCAGCGCGAGATACGCTGCATAGGGAATGCCAACGCGTCCAGCCCGGACACCCGACACCCACGACGCCATCCGCTGCACCGCGACAGGACTGCATATCCTTTCCTGCACGCCGGCCAACTGCAGGACCGCCCAGTTGCCCAGCGGATGATTCCGGTGAACCACCGAAACCAGGGCATGGATGCCCGCCATTCCGCTGCCCAGCAACCAG
Organism: Pigmentiphaga sp. GD03639; assembly: GCF_029845405.1. Lineage (NCBI taxonomy): Bacteria > Pseudomonadati > Pseudomonadota > Betaproteobacteria > Burkholderiales > Alcaligenaceae > Pigmentiphaga > Pigmentiphaga sp. GD03639. The sequence continues at coordinate 336,837 of NZ_JAOCLR010000001.1, read as the reverse complement.
GCAACGAGCAAAGGCGTCGGCTCCAGCCAGAAACCCAGTACCGCAAAGAACTTCACATCCCCGGCGCCCATGGCCTTGAACACATAGAGCGGCACGAGAAAGACCAGCGCCAGCAGCACGCCCATGCCGGCATTCGCCCACTGGGCGGTAAAACCCTCCGGCGCCGTTGCGCCCAGGGCCAGCCACCCCAGTTTGGCCAGCAATCCCGCCAGGACCAGCCAGTTGAAAACCCGGCGGAAAAGCAGGTCGCTGCCGATTACCAAGGCACAAAAAAAGAAAAACGCGAGGGTTTGGCTGCTATTAATCATGGTTACTGGCCCGGACCGGATCGGTCCGGGATTTTTTAGCTCGACAACATCAGTGACCGTCACTCCCGCCCTCGGTGGTCGGCAGTTGCGCGACCACCTTTCCAAACATTTCCTTGAGCCCTGTACCGAGGTTGGTCAGCACACCGATGATCACCACGGCAATCAATCCCGCGATCAGGCCATATTCAATGGCGGTCGCGCCATCGTCTTCCTTCAGGAACTTCATCACTTGATTCATTCTAATCTCCATCTCTGAAAAAAAAGGAAACATTTACATCGGCATTAACAGCCGATTCATTCATGACTGCATTCTTATATTTTCGATGACACCTCCCCTGAGAAAATGCCAGAAAAGCGAATATCTCCATGGCCGGTTATTTGCGATTTTCCGGGCGTTGGCGCGAGTAAATGACGTGGTCGACCCGGTGCGCGGCATTGGACCGCACCTCTTCGGAACTGCGGTGCAGCTCGATGCGCATGACGACCAGCGTCACGACGGAAATCAGGAATACCGCATAGGGCAGCACGCTGCCGTCCAGCTGCCAGCCGGCGAAGGTGCGCGGGGTGGAACAGATGATGGTGCCGGCGGCCACGCCCGTGTAATGCATGCCGCAGACCGCCATGGCCATGACCATCGCGGCGATGACGCGCTGCAGCTCGCTGGTCAGGTTGAAGGCCAGCCAGATGGCCGCGGTCGCGGCGGCCATGGCGATCGCCACGGAGAGCAGCACCAAGCCGATGTTCCAGTCGAAGAAGGCGTCCATGCGCATGGAGCCCATGCCGATGTAATGCATGCCGGCCACACCGAATCCCCCCAGCATGCCGGCCGTCAGGCAGCGGTCCAGAGAAAACCGCGCGCTGCCCACGTACCAGAGCGCGGCGCCGGCAAACACCACGGCGACGAGCAGGCTGAGCAGGTTGAGCCAGAGTCCGTACGCCACGCCCAGCGGAATAACCTGGGCGAGCATGCCGATGAAATGCATGCTCCATATACCCACTCCGCCGAGGGCTATGCCGGCCACGATGACATACCCTACGTGCACGCCGCCATCCAGCGTTCGGATACGGCTGGCAGCCAATAACGCCACGTACGCGCCCAATGCCGAAATCACAAAGGACAGCGCGACCAAGCTAGCGTCAAAACGTAGAGAGAGAATATCCCCAGGCTGCATAGATTCTCTTTATGTAACGCTCGGTTACGCACACCCTACAGGCATCGTTCCGAGCTTGTCAATATCTGCTTTCCCAAGAATCCCTATTAATCGGATGAAGGCAAGCGCCAGGAAATCGCTAATCTTTCCCGGCATCTTCGTTAATGGCCAGATAATCGCAAGCTTGCGATTATTTATTCCGATCGAAAGACGTCCGATTAAAAGAGTTTTAGTATCTGCCGGTAACGTCCTACAAACGTCCCACTATGAAAAACACCGTCCTACCCTTGTTGAACGCACCCTAAGGGGGTATTCATATGGCACACTTCGCGCGATGACGATCGTTTACGCATATTTGCTTCATATTCCCCAATGACCTCGTTTTCATCGGGAAAACCCGAACTCCGCACACTTAATCTGGCCTTGCTGGCCGCGGTTGCCATATATCCGTTAGCGGCACCGGCTGCCGATAGCCCCCTTCGGGGAAACCCGGCGGAATCGCTGCCTCCGGTGTCGGTCCCGGCTCCGGCGCCGGCCCCGTCGGTATCCGTTCCGGCGCCCGCGCAGAACGAGGCCATCCAGGCCTTGCTGGCGCACAGGCTGGTGCCCAGGCAGTTCGACGTATCCGGCGTCACGGCGGTCGACTTCCAGAAGGTGGTCGACCTGCTGGAGCCGCTGGCGGGCAAGGAGATCACCGTCGCCGAGCTGATCCAGCGTACCGATGCCATCACCCAGCTCTATCGCGACGCCGGGTACGCGCTGTCCTTCGCCTTGATCCAGTCGCAGGACTTCCGCGACGGGCTGGTCAAGGTGACCGTGGTCGAAGGCTATGTGGGCAGCACCCGCATCGAGGGCGACGCCGGCAACGCCGCGGCCAAGATCCGCGACTACGCCGCGCGCATCGAGGCCGAGCGGCCCCTGACGCGAGCGACGCTCGAGCGCTACCTGAACCTGATGACCACGGTGGCCGGCGCCACGGTCAAGCCGGAACTCTCGCTTCCCAAGCGCGCCGACGGCTCCACGGAACTGGTCGTGAACGTCGGCTACAAGGCGTTCCGGCTGGACACCGGCATCGGCAACCTGGGTACCGGCGTCCACGCCATGCTGACCGCGACGGCCAACAGCCTGACGCCGCTGGCCGAACAGATCCAGGTCACCACGGCGGTGCCGCGCGGCAGCGATCACCTGGAGTACTACGCGGCCAATGTCGCCGTGCCGGTGGGCAGCGACGGCATGACCGTACGCGCGGAGGCCTACAGCTACGCAGCCAACCCCGAGAACGACAGCCTGAACGCGCAGAACATCGACCGCCGGGTCCGCAACCAGCGGGCCGGGCTCAGCGTGAGCTATCCCTTCCTGCTGGCCAATCGGGAATCGCTGACAGGAACGGCGGGCTTCTACGCCTCGCGCAACAACGACACGTACAGCAGCCGCATCACCGGCAACCAGGTCACGCTCAGCAACCACCTGCGCGTGCTGCGCGCCGAGCTGGCCTACGCCCAGGCCAGCGATACGCAATCGCGGCGCATCACGGCCGGGATCTACAAAGGCGTGGACGGACTGGGCGCCGAGCAAAGCGCCAACAGCAGCTATGACCTGGGCTTCACTCGCTATACGCTGGCGGCCAACCAGAACTTCACGCTGCCTCATCAGTTCGGAATCTCGCTGGCCGCGCTGGGCCAGTACAGTTCCGACTCGCTGCCCACGTCCGAACAGCTCACGTTCGGCGGACAGCGCTTCGGGCGCGGCTATCCCGCGGGCGAACTGGGCGGGGACAAGGGCTACGGCGCCTCGATCGAGCTGAACCGGCGCTTCGCGGTGGGCCTGCCCTACCTGCAGAGCGTCACGCCCTACGTGCTGGCCGACTATGCCCACGTCAGCCTGAACAACAAGAACTTCACGCTGGCCACGGACACGCTGACGTCGCTGGCCCTGGGCCTGCGGGTCACCGACCAGCGCCACTACGCGTTCGACGTGAACCTGGCCAAGCCCGTCGGCGACAAGCCGGTCAACAGCGGCAACCGGCCGCTGCGACTGAACGCCAACTACTCGCTGCGGTTCGACTGACCCGCGCTCGTCTTCGTTACGTAACAGGGGGTTCCCTGCTACGTAACGAACCCCCGCCTCCCCCGTCTTTTCGCCCCGCTTCCCAGGGAATTTCGGCCCATCGTCTCAGCCGCACGAATTCCCTGAGTTTTCGATTTATCCCCTGTTTGCAAGGTTTTCCGGGTGTTCCGAGGCGATCGCCCCGCTTCTCCGTCCGCTTGCGGTTGCACATTGGCACAGCTTTTGCTCGATAGGCGCAGCAGGCAGTGTCGCCGCTTCAGCGATAAAGGGGAATAACCATGCATAAAGAACAAACGAAGCCGGGCCCTCGCGTCCTGGTAGCCGCCTTGGTACTCGCACTCTCGACATTGGCCGGTTGCTCCGGATCCGGTGCGATCACCTCCGGATTGGGAGGAGGTTCCGACCCCACCAATCCCAACAACCCCAACAATCCGGGTGATCCGAACAACCCCAACAATCCCAACAACCCCGGCAACCCCGGTGACCCGGGTAATCCGGGCAATCCGGGCAACCCCGGCAATCCTGGCAACCCGGGTGATCCCGGCAACCCCGGAGATCCTGGCAATCCTGGCGGCACGCCCGTCACGGGCGTCCTGGCGCCCACGCTGGGCAATGTCGGCCAGGCGGTCGACAACGTGGTCGACACTGGACTGGCCGGCACGCTGCACAACGTCGGCACCAAGCTCGACGGCGTGGTCGCCCCCGTAGGCAACACGGTGACGGGCCTGACGCAACAAGTGGGAGCCGCGACCGGCCTGGGCGCCCCCGTGGACAACCTGCTGACCTCGGTAGGCGGCTCGGTGAAGGACCTGGGCCAATCGCTGGACGACACCGGCCTGCCCGTCAAGCTGGGCCTGGGCGGCGTGGTCGCGGGCCTGGGCGACACGGTCGCCAGCGCCGGTGGCCTGGTGAACGCAACCGAAGGCAATCCCAACCCCCTGGGCAATGTGCTCAACAACCTGAGCGGCACGGTCTCCACCCTGACCGGCACGCTGGCCTCCGACGATGGCCTGCTGAGCCCGGTCTCGCAATTGCTCAACGGCCTGGGCGAAGGTGGCACCGTTCAGAACCCCGTGCTGCAGCCGGCCCTGACCAACACGGGCAGCGCCGTGGACAACCTGGTGGACCTGAAGCTGGGCCAGACGCTGGGCCAAGTAGGCGCCGGCCTGGATCCGGCGGTCAGCCCCATCGTCGGCACCGCCACGCAGCTCACGCAACAGGTCGGCGACAAGACCGGCCTGGGCGCGCCGGTGAATGATCTTCTCGTCTCCGTGGGCGGCGCCGTCTCCAACCTGGGTGAGAGCCTGGGTGGCAAGCTTCCGGTTGCCGGCACCGGCGTGAGCGGCCTGGTATCCGGGCTGGGAGCGACGGTCGCCAGCGCCGGCGGCGTGGTGCATGCTTCCGATGCCAACAAGAACCCCGTCGGCAACGTGCTGGCCAACCTGACCGGATCGGTGGACAGCCTGACCGCCGGCCTGGGCCTGAGCATCGAAGGCGGACTGGTCGACAAGGCCGGCAGCGCCACGTCGCCCTCGGCCGCCGGCGCCGACGGCGGCCTGCTCTCACCCGTCACCGGCCTGCTCGGCGGCGTCGCGGGCGGCGAAGGCGGTGTGCTGGCTCCGGTCACCAACCTGCTGAACGGCGCCACCGGCGGCGAAGGTGGCGTGCTGGCTCCGGTCACCGGTCTGCTCGGCGGCGTCACCGGCGGCGAAGGCGGCGTGCTGGCCCCGGTCACCAACCTGCTGAACGGCGCCACTGGCGGCGAAGGCGGCGTGCTGGCTCCGGTCACCAACCTGCTTGGCGGCCTGACCGGCGGCACGGGCGGCGAAGGCGGCGGACTGCTGCAACCCATCCTGTCCGGCAATCTCGAAGGCCTGCTGGGCGGCAGCAACGGACTCCTCGCCCCGATCACCAGCGGCCTGCTGGGCGGCATCGGCAGCGACGCCAAGCCGATCCTCCATCCCTCGCTGGCCAATACGGGAAGCGCGGTCGACAACCTCGTGCCGCTCAACGCCAAGGAAACCCTGGGCAATGTCGGCACGGCTCTGGACCCGGTCGTCACTCCGGTCGCGAACCTGGTGTCCGGCACGACGCAGACGGTGGGCGCGGCCACCGGCCTGGGCGAACCGGTCAACGGCCTCCTGACCTCGCTGGGCAGCAGCCTGAGCGGCGTCGGCACCAACCTCGGCGGCAACGTGCCTGCCGTCGGCACCGGCCTGGGCGGCCTGGTGAACGGCCTGGGACAGACCGTCTCCAGCGTGGGAGGCCTGGTGCATGCCACGCCCGAGAACACCAACCCCGTGGGCAACGTCCTGACCAACCTGACCGGCGCCGTCAACAGCCTGACCGCGGGTGTCGGACAAGGCACCGGCCTGGGTGGCGGCACGGGAGGTGGCGAAGGCAACGGTGGCCTGCTGAACCCGGTCACCGGATTGCTGGGCGGGCTGCTGGGCGGCTTGGGCAAGCATTGAAAGGAGAGGCCATGCTTCACTGGGAGAACGTAATGAGTTCCTCGAGCCATTCGGTCCACGGATCGATACCCCGGGAACCCGAGGAAACGGACAGCGACAGCCAGGAGATGCTCAACAGCATCGTCACGATGCTCGGCCGCCGCCTGACGGTCTACACCTCGCTATACCAGACAGCATTGGCCGAACGACTGGGGCTGGGCATGGTCGACGTGAAGGCGCTCGAACTCGTCATCGAGTTCGAGCCCATCACGACCGGCCAGCTGGCCTGCCTGGCAGGCATCAGCTCGGGCGGGACGACGGCGGTGATCGACCGACTGGAAGCCACCGGCTTCGTGGTCCGCGACAAGCAGCCGTTGGACCGGCGCATCGTCGTCATTCGGCCGGTGCGCGAGAAGTGCGCGGAGATCGAACGCCATATGCGCGCGGTGGCCGAGGACGTCGCGCACATCGGCGCCCGCTACGAGCGCGATCAGTTGTCCGCCGTCCATGGCTTTCTGGCGCAATGCGTGCATGCGCTCAAGACCGAGGCCCTGGGCATGCTGGGAGAAGGCGGCAACGCCCCGAACCTGGAAGGACGCCGCCATCCCGGGGACGACAAGCGGCGCAACTGATTTGCCCTCCTGACCGACATCTCCATCTGCCCGCGCAAGCGGGCATTTTTTTGCCGCCGGGCCGCCCCAAGGCAAAAAGCGCCCCCCCGGGGGGCAGCGCCGCCGCATAGCGGCAAGCGTGGGGGCATTTTTTGCCGCCGGGCCGCCCCAAGGCAAAAAAGCGCCCCCTCGGGGGGCAGCGCCGCCGCATAGCGGCATTTTCTACCGCGAGGCTCAGCCGGCCTTGCGCCCGCGGACGAACCATCCCAGCGACGCCATCTGCAATACCCCCAGTGCGGCGAACGCCACCGCGAACGCCGCGCCCCGCCCCAGGCCGACCTGCGTCAATCCGTCGACGACCACGCCTATGCCCCACTGGATCACGAAGGCGCCGACGAACACGAACATGTTGTAGAGCGTCACCAGCCGCCCCGCCGCCTCGCGGGGAAACTGCGTGGACAGATAGGGCTGCATCAGCATGATGGGCGCAACGCCCGCCGCCATCACCAGCCAGAGCAGCCAGGCCAGCGACCCGCCGGCGAAGGCCAGTAGGAAGATCACGACGAAACAGCACAGATAGCCCGCCAGCGCGATGTTCAGCAGGCCGAAGCGCCGCTGCAGCGGCGGACTGGCGAAACCCATGACGACGTAGCCCAGCGTCATCACCAGCATCATGACCAGCAGCATCGAGGCGCTGCCGGCGGGGCTCATGCCCAGGACGTCCGTCATCCATGGTCCGGCCCACAGCGTCTGCAGGGCGATGATGCCGCCCTGCCCGATGGCCGACAGCGGCATCACGCGCAGGATCTCGGGGTGCCTGAGCAGCCCCCACAGCGAGACCTGCGCCGCGCCCGGACGACCGGTCCCCAGCACGCTCACGTCATGATCAGGCACCACGCGCCACAGCAGGACCGCGACCACCGCCAGCGACAGGCCTGACAACAGATGAACGCTGCGCCAGCCGAAATGCCCGGCCAGCGTGGCCGCGGGCGACGTGAAGAACACCGCGCCGCCGGTGCCGGCGACCAGCAGCCACAAGCCCAGTTGCGCCTGCCGCTCCACCGGATAGCAGCGCCGGAAATACGAGAACGGCGCCATCAGGCTGGCCGCCACGCCGGCGCCGATGAGAATGCGGCCCGCCGAGGTGACCGCGAAGCTGCCTGCCCAGACCATGACGAAGGAACCCAGGGCGGCGATGGCCAGCAGGCAGGCCTCGACCCGCCGAGCACCGTAGCGGTCCAGCCAGACGCCCAGCGGCGCCTGCATGGCCGCCAGGGAAACGAAGAACGCCGACGACAGCCAGCCGAGCTGCGATTTGCTGAGCGACAGGTCCTGCGTGATGAACGGCGCCAGCGCGGCATTGACCGAGCGCAGGCCGTAGGAAAAGAAATAGGCGGCGGCGAAACAGGCAAAGATCAACAGGGACTGCCGTCCGCCGATCTGGGGCGGCCGCATATCGTTATCGTTGGGCATGGGCAAAGACAGGTCTCCTCGAACGGCAAGAATACCCGAGGCGCCGTGAGGGCGTTCGCCAAGGCCCGGCGGCACATCTGCTACGATAGCCCTGCCGCCTGTCTGGGCGGTGCGTCTTCAGGGCGGGGTGGAAATCCCCACCGGCGGTAGGGTGTCCTCGCACACCGAGCCCGCGAGCGCTTGCCGGCCCTCCGGCAAGGTCAGCAGATCCGGTCCCATGCCGGAGCCGACGGTCATAGTCCGGATGAAAGAAGACGGGAACACGCGCCGCGTCCCGGCCTGCGTCCGCGCAGCCATGGGCGGCGCGCCTCCTACGGCGCCCACCAGCGCCATGCCCTGAACGCTTCCTGTTTCCTACGGAGCGTTTTCATGCAGTCCCTGCAACAGTACTTCGAAGCCACCACCGCCGAACAACGGCTGCTCGCGGCCCTGGCCGCGCTGAAACTCGGCCAGCCTGTCGTGCTGCTGGACGACGAGGATCGCGAGAACGAGGCGGACCTCATCATCGCCGCCGAATCCATCACCGAACCCATCATGGCGCGCATGATCCGCGATTGCAGCGGCATCGTCTGCCTGTGCCTGACGCCCGAGAGCGTGGATGCGCTCGGGCTGCCGCAGATGACCTCCCGCAACCGCAGCCGCAACGGCACCGCGTTCACGGTCAGCATCGAGGCCCGCGAGGGCGTCAGCACGGGCGTCTCCGCGGCGGACCGGATCACCACGGTGCGCGCCGCGCTGACCGGCGATCCGGCGGCCCTGGTCAGCCCCGGCCACATGTTCCCGCTGCGCGCCGATCCGCGCGGCGTGCTGGGCCGCCGCGGCCACACCGAGGGATCGGTGGACCTGGCTGCGCTGGCCGGCCTCGCCCCCGCCGCGCTGCTGTGCGAACTGATGCACGAGGACGGCAGCATGATGCGCGGCGACGCGGCGCTGGCCTATGCCCGCGAACACGGCTGGCCGCTGCTGACGATCGAGGACATCGTGACGTGGCGTTCGCGCGCCGACCTGCCGGCCGAGGAAGCCATCGCGGCCTGAGGGGGACACGGCCCCATGCCATTCCCCATCCGCCAGCCTGATATCGAACAGGCCGCCCGGCTCATCGACGAGGCCGACTGCCTCGTCATCGCCGCCGGCGCGGGCATGGGCATCGACTCGGGCCTGCCCGACTTCCGCGGCCAGCACGGCTTCTGGCGGGCCTACCCGGCCCTGGGGCGCCACGGCCTCGATTTCACCAGCATCGCCTCGCCGCGGGCCTTCAGGCGGGATCCGCGGCTTGCCTGGGGTTTCTATGGCCACAGGCTGGCGCTGTACCGCACCACCGCGCCGCACGCGGGCTTCGCGCTGCTGCGCGACTGGGCCCGCGAACTGCCCCGGGGCTGCGTGGTCTTCACCAGCAACGTCGACGGCCAGTTCCAGCGCGCCGGATTCGACGACGGCGACATCACCGAATGCCACGGCTCGCTGCATTTCCTGCAATGCCTGGTCCCCTGCTGCGAAGCCATCTGGCCGGCTACCGATTTCATCCCGGACGTCGACGAGGAACATTGTCTGCTGCGCGGCGAACCGCCCGCCTGTCCGCGCTGCGGCGGCTGCGCCCGCCCTAACGTGCTGATGTTCGGCGACGCGGACTGGATCGATGACCGTGCCCAGGCCCAGGCCCGCCGCCTGGAGGCGCGGCTGCGGCTGTCGTCGCGGCCGGTGGTGGTGGAGATAGGCGCCGGGCAGGCCGTCCCCACCGTGCGCCACTTCAGCCAGCAACTGGCCTTCGACAGGCGGGCGCCGGTCATCCGCATCAATCCCCGCGAACCGGAAGTCCCCGGGCTGCCCCAGGCCGTCGGCCTGCCGCTGAATGCGCTGGAAGCGCTGCGCGCCATCGACGCGGCCCGCGAGGGCCGTGCCGAAGGCTAGGCCCTAACCCTGCTGGCCCGACAACGCGGCCGTCCGCTCGTAGTGCCGGGCCAGCAACTCCTTGGCCGCTTCCAGGTTCCCCGCCATCACGGCCTCGAAGATGGCCCGGTGCTCGTCCAGTTCGTTGCGCCGCTTGTAGGCCTTGCGCGCCGCCAATTGCCGATAGCGGTAGGCGCGGTCGTAGAGCTGCTCGCAGAATCCCATCAGCGTGGGCGACCCGCACGCGGACAACAGGGCGAAGTGGAACGCGCGATGCTGCCGTTCCCACACCGGGTTTTCTTCATAGCTGTCCTCGTCCACCGAGCGCGGCGTGCGCGACAGGCGGTGGAAGGCGAGCAGCAGCGCTTCCTCCCATTGCGGACTGCGCCGGGCCAGCCCCTGCTCGAGCGCCAGCGACTCCAGCGCCACACGGTTGCGCAGGATGTCCTCCAGTTCGTCGGCCGATACCGATGCGGCCGCGAATCCACGCTGGTCGTTGTGCACGGCCAGGCCCTCGGCGACGAGGCGGCTGAGCGCCTCGCGCAACGGGCTCGCGCCTATGGCGTAGTGCTGCCGCAGTCGATGCATCGGCAGCTTCTGCCCGGGGGGCCACAGACCGTCGAGCAGATCGGCGCGCAGGCGTTCGTAGATCTGCACGGTCATGCTGGGAGCGATATCGGCATCTAACATGCGGGGGTTTTCCTCAGGTTACCGACATTATTTTAGCTCGATAGAATTTTGTCGATATTTTTCTCCATACGGAGTTTTATCGACAATGGCTCATCCTTTTGTTTCCTTCACACTCCCAGGCCAGGACACCGTCCGCATCGGCGTGGTCGCGGACGGCAGCGTCGCCGAAATCGCCGATTCCGGCCATCCGTTCAAGCCCGGAGGCGCGCTGGCGGCGCTGGCCTCGCAAGGCCCGCAAGCCATGCGGGCAGCCGCCGACTGCGCCCTGGCGGGCGCCAAACGCGTCCCGCTGGCCGAGGTCCGCCTGCTGCCCCCCGTACCCCAGCCCGGCAAGATCATCTGCCTGGGCCTGAACTACGCGGACCACGCCGCCGAAGGCGGCAACGCCAAGCCCTCGTATCCGAGCTTCTTCATGCGCGGCGCCACCTCGCTCATCGCCCACGGCGCGCCGCTGCTGCGCCCACGGGTATCGGACAAGCTGGACTTCGAGGCGGAACTGGCGGTGGTGATCGGCAAGCGGGCGCGGCACCTGACGCCGGACGACGCCCTGTCGGCCGTCGCCGGATACGCATGCTTCAACGATGCGACCCTGCGCGACTACCAGCGCCGTACCGCGCAATGGACCATAGGCAAGAACTTCGACGGCACGGGCGCCTTCGGACCGTGGCTGGTCCCGGCCGACGCCCTGCCCCCCGGCGCATCGGGCCTGAAGATCGAATCGCGCCTGAACGGCCGCGTCATGCAAAGCGACAACACCTCGAACATGCTGTTCCCGGTGGCCGAGACCCTGTGCCTGCTGACCGAGGCGCTGACGCTGGAGCCCGGCGACGTCATCGCGATGGGCACGCCCGCCGGCGTAGGGTATGCGCGCAAGCCACCGGTATGGATGCAACCCGGCGACCGCATCGAGATCGAGATCGAAGGCCTGGGCACCCTGGCCAATACCGTGAAGGACGAAGCATGACCGACATCGCAGCAAGCGCAGCCACCCCGCGCATTACCCGACTGCCCGACGATTTCCGCTGGCCGGGCGGCAAGCGCATCGCCGTGATCTTCAACATCGCGTTCGAGGCCTGGTCGGATGGCCAGGCGCCGGGCATCGGCCCCATGGGCAACGTGCTCAAGCCGGGCTACTTCGACACCAATGCGCACTCGTGGGCATCGTTCGGCGTCAACCGCGGCATCCACCGCCTGATCGGCATCGCCGAAAAGCACGGCATCAAGACCAGCGTGATGGTCAACGGCGTCATCTGCGAACGCGACCCCGACACCGTGCGCCGCATCGCCGAGCTCGGCCACGAGATCGTCAATCACTCGTGGGGCATGGACGTGATTCCGGTCTACCTGGACGAGGCCGCCGAACGCGCGAACCTGCGCCGCAACCACGACCTGCTGGCCGGCACCTCCGGCACGGCCCCCACCGGCTGGATCAGCCCGCGCGGCACGGGCAGCCTCATCAGTTCGCGGCTGCTGGCCGAGGCCGGCTATCTGCACCACGGCGACATGAACGACGACGACCGGCCCTACGTCATGGACTTCGGGCAGCACCGCATCGTCGCCATCCCACTCACCATGGACGTCAATGACCTGCCCACCTGCATCCGCTACGGCCAGGGGCCGCGGCACATGCTCGAGACCTTCGAGGACTGCTTTGCCGCCTTCCGGGAACGCGAGACCGCGCCCCTGATGCTGGACGTCACGGCCCACACGCACGTCATGGGCCGTCCCTCGGGAGCCTGGGTCTACGACGAGATCATGGGCCGCGTGGCCAAGGCCGATGACGTCTGGATCGGCACGCGACAGGAGATGGCCCGGTACGTCCTCGACACGATCTGAACAGCGCACCGCGCACGGAGGAGACAACATGAAATCCCTGAGCATGGCCGCGGCGGCGCTGGCCGCCTGCGGCCTCGCATCCCCTGCCCTGGCACTGGCCGAACCGGCCTGGCCCGCCAAGCCTGTCCGCTTCGTCGTCGCGTTCGCGCCCGCCGGCCCGGCCGACATCATCGCCCGTCTGCTCGGACATCGCCTGGGCGAAGCCCTGGGCCAGAGCATCGTGGTGGAGAACCGGCCGGGAGCCGGAGGCTCGGTGGCTTCGGCCGCCGTGGCGCGCGCCGATTCCGACGGCTACACCCTGCTCATCAACACCAGTTCCTATGCCGTCAATCCGGCCATGCAGCGCAACCTGGGCTTCGATGCCGAGAAGGACCTGACGCTGGCGGCGCTGGTGGCCTCGAGCCCCAACCTGATCGTGACCGCGCCCAACCTGAAGGCCAGGACGCTGCAGGAGGTCATCGCCGCGGCGAAGTCCGGCGACTACAACTACGGCACGGCCGGCGCCGGCACCACGCCGCACCTGACCGCCGAATACCTGTTCAAGGTACTGGCCCGCACGCCCGTCACCCACATTCCCTACCAGGGCGCCGGCCCCGCGCTGACGGCGGCCGCGGCCGGGCAGACGCAGCTCGCCAGCGTGGCCCTGCCCGCAGCGGTGGAACTGGTCAAGGCCGGCAAGGTGCGCGGCCTGGTCGTGACCGGCAGCAAGCGCTCGGCGGCGCTGCCCGAGGTGCCCACCGTGGCCGAGTCGGGCTTCCCCGGTTTCGAGGACGTGACCTGGGTGGGCGTATTCGCGCCGGCCAGGACGCCCGATGCGGTGCTCCAGCGCCTGAACGACGAGGTCGCGCGCATCCAGCGCGACCCCGAGTTCCAGGCCAGGCTGGCCGCCACCGGCTTCGAGCCGCTGGGCGGCACGCTGCCGCAGGCCAGGAAGTACCTGCACGACGAACTGGCCAAGTGGGCCAAGGTCGTGAAGGAAACCGGCGCCCAGGCGAACTGACCGACAAACGAACCGGCAGCGCCCCCGCCGCCGATCCCAGGAGAAGACCCTCATGCCTCATCGCAGACAAGCCCTCGCCCTGCTGGGCGCGCTGCCGCTGGCGGCTGCGCTGCCGGCCCGCGCCCAGGGCGATTTTCCCTCGCGTCCCATCAGGCTCCTGGTGGCCTTCGCGGCCGGCGGCAGCCCCGACCTGCTGGCGCGCCTGATCGGCAACCAGGTCGGCAAGCAGACGGGCCAGAGCGTGGTGATCGAGAACCGCGCCGGCGCCAACGGCATCATCGCCGCCGAGGCAGCCGCCCATGCCGCCCCGGACGGCTACACGCTGCTGCTGACCACCGGTTCGCAGGCGATCAACCCCAGCATCTACAGCAAGCTTCCATACGACACGGTGCAGGACTTCACGCCGGTGAGCCTGCTGACGGTGGCCCCGGCGTTGACGCTGGTGGTCAATCCCAAGTTCCCCGGCAAGACCTTCGCCGAGTTCCTCGACATGGCGCGCAAGCCCGAAAGCCGCATCACCTTCGGCTCGCCAGGCACCGGCAACACGCTGCACCTGGTGGGCGAGCTGCTGAACGCGACGGCCGGCACGCACATGCTGCACGTGCCCTACAAAGGAGGCGCGCCCGCGCTGAACGCCGTGATCGCCGGCGACGTCAGCGCATGCTTCCTGAGCACGGCCGCGGCCATCATCGCGGTCAAGGCCGGGCAGGTCCGCCCGCTGGCGGTCACCAGCCGCCAGCGCATCGCCGCGTTTCCCGACGTCCCGACCATGGCGGAAAGCGGTGTGCCCGACATGGACTACAACGGCGGCTGGGTCGGCATCTTCGCGCCCGGAAAAACGCCGCCCCCCATCGTGCAGCGCCTGTACGCCGAGATCGACAAGGCCATGCGCGTGCCCGAGGTGAAGGAAAAGATGGAAGCCTGGGACAGTCCGCCCGCGCAATCGTCGCCGCAGGAATTCACCCGCTTCTTCCAGGCCGAGATGGACAAGTTCGCGCGCATCGTCAAGCTTGCCCACGTACCCATGCAATGAAGAGATTCCCCGCACCATGATCCCGACCCGCACCACCACCGAGAACGGCATGATCTTCGAACGCGACGTCGCGCTGGCGATGTCCGACGGCACCGTGCTGCGCGCCAATGTCTTCCGGCCCGAGGCCGCCGGCCGCCACCCGGTGGTCATGGCCATGGGCGCCTACGGCAAGGACGTCCATTTCGCGGATGCCTACCAGCCCCAATGGCAGGTCCTGAAGAAAATCTACCCGGGTCTGGACACCGAGGGCACGACCGGACGCTACCTGCGCTGGGAAGTCGTCGACCCCGAGCGCTGGGTGCCCGACGGCTTCGTCGTGATCCAGGTCGATTCGCGCGGCACGGGCCGCTCCGAGGGCTACCTCGATCCATTCGGGCCCATCGAGACGCGCGATCTCTATGAATGGATAGAGTGGGCGGGCGGCCAGCCATGGTCCAATGGCAAGGTAGGCCTGATCGGCGTGTCCTATCTCGCGATCAAGCAGTGGCAGGTGGCCGCCTTGCGGCCCCCGCACCTTGCCGCCATCGTGCCTTGGGAAGGATCCAGCGACCTGTACCGCGACGGCAGCTATCACGGCGGCATCCTGAGCAACAGCTTCACCGAGGCCTGGTGGCCGCGCCAGGTGCTGGCCAATCAGTACGGCAGCGGCGCCAGCACCCACCGCGACCGCCTGACCGGCGAACGCACCACCGGCCCCGACCTGCCCGAAGCCATCCTGCGGGGCAGCCGCGCGGACCACCCGCGCGACCGCCTGGAGCATCCACTGGACGACGCCTGGAACCAGGCCCGCGAAGCCGACTTGTCCGCGATCCAGGTACCCATCCTGTCGGCCGCGAACTGGGGCGGACCGGGCATGCACCTGCGCGGCAACTTCGAAGGTTTCCTGCGTGCCGGATCGCGGGACAAATGGCTGTTCGCCCACATCGGCACCCACTACGAGAGCTTCTACCTGCCCCGCTACGTCGCCCTGCAAAAACGTTTCTTCGACCACTATCTGCGCGGCGCGGACAACGGCTGGGACCGCGAGCCTCGTGTCCAGCTGGCCATCCGCCGTCCCGACGGCACCGCCGAGCTGCGCCAGGAACACGAATGGCCGCTGGCCCGGACACGATGGACGCGCTTGCATCTGGACGCGGACGCGCTGATGCTGGCGCCGCAGGCGCCCGGGGCAGGCGGCCGGGCGGTGTTCGACGCGATGGGCGAAGGCTTGCACTTCTCGACCGCGCCGTTCGAAGAGGACGTCGAATTCACCGGCCCCGCGAGCCTGCGCCTGTGGGCGTCGTCATCGACCGCCGACATGGACATCTTCGCCGTGCTGCGCGTGTTCGACCCGGAGGGCAAGGAAGCCAGCTTCATCGGCGCGCACGAACGGGTACCCATGGCGCTGGGCTGGCTGCGCGCCTCGCGCAGGAAGACGGATCCCGCCCGCAGCCTGCCCTACCGGCCCTGGCATACGCACGATGAAATCCAGGAACTCGAGCCGGGCCAGGCCTATCCGCTGGATATCGAGATCTGGCCCACCAGCATGGTCTTCCCGCGTGGCTGGCGCCTGGTGCTGACGCTGCAGGGCCATGACTTCATCGTCGACCCGCCGGGGCGCTTGCGCCACGACCATCCGCAGGACCGGCCGGCCGGGATCTTCGACGGCCGGACCACCGTCCACACCGGTGGCGAACGGGACAGCTACCTGCTGATGCCCCTGATCCCGGCCCGCGGTTGAAGGAAGGGTTATGCTCGCGCAGTACCGATCCAGGAGACGAGCATGACCCGATCCAACCGTACCGCGCTTGGCGGCAGCTACAACGAAGCCTTGTTCGAACAGGGCCTGGCCACCCGCCGCGAGGTGCTCGGCCGCGAATACGTGGACGCCTCGCTGGCCAAGGCCGCCGAGGACCCGCTGCGCATGGAACTGCAGCAGCTGGTCACGCAGCATTGCTGGGGCGACGTCTGGAACCGGCCCGGGCTCGACCGGCGCACTCGCAGCTTCCTGAACCTGGCCATGATCACGGCACTGAACCGTCCGCACGAGCTGCGGCTGCACGTGCGCGGCGCGATCAACAACGGCCTGACCAAGGAAGAGATCAACGAGGTCTTCCTGCAGGCCGCCATCTATTGCGGCGTGCCCGCGGCTCTGGACGGGCAGCGGGTGATGCTGGAGGTGTTCGCGGAAATGGGGATCTGAGGAAAAACCATGGCCGGCGCGGCGGGGCGGGCGCGAAGGCCGCCTCGCCGGCTCGTGCACGGTTTACGCCGGATCGGCTACGGGCAGCGTGCACGTGAAGCTGGCGGCGTCGTCTATCGACCCGGTTCCCTTGTAGCGCGGGTACGCGGGATACGGGCAAAGCGGACGCGTCCGGCTGGCCGGAATCGCGGGCGTCACCGCGGCGAGATCGGCGTTGCCCGGTGTTGCCTGCGCAACGATGGCATCCGGTGCCTTGCCACGCTCGACCCAATCCATGATGGGTGCCAGCCGGTCGAAGGTGTCGGTGCTGGGACCTCCCCTGCAATGGCCCATGCCCGGCACAAGGAAAAGCCTGGCGAACCGGCCCGTTTGCTCGCGGCTCGAATTGAGTGCCACGACGGATTCGTAGTAGTCGATGGTGTCGACGGCGTTCGGTCCGCTGTCCCCCGTGCCGTGATAGAAGATCATCTTGCCTCCCCGGTCGCGATAGCGCCCCAGATCCGGGTCCGACATCAGCCACGGCGCATTGACGGTCATCGAATTGCCCCAGGTATCCCAATCGACATCATCCAGGGGCCGGAATCCCGGCTGGGGCGGGGTCATGAACAGGATCGGCGTCGGGTCGATATTCAGTTTCCACTGGATATCCAGAATCGGCCCCTGCCCCGTGATGCGCGCAGCCTGACCGGAAGACGTCATCCAGGCGGCGTCGATGCGATAGCCGCGGACCGGGACCTCGCCTGGGGCTCGATAGCCCGGCACCTTGAACGCGGCGCCACCGGAGTCGACCGGCCCGTCCAGGACGGCTTCCCAGATACCCACCTGTTCGGCCGACAGGCATTCCGGGGTCTTCTCTCCGGTGCAAAGCAGCGCTTTCGGGCGGAACGTGCAGGCGGCCACATTGCTGATCATGCCGTCGACCGCGCCATCCTGCGCGTCGCAGGCAGCCAGCAGCTCGCGCTGGAACAACTGGCGATCGGCCTGCGGCATCGCCTCGTGGAAGCGCGGCATGCCATTGATATCCCGGGACACCACCGCGGCGGCCTTCTGCCAACCCCAGATCCGGGCCGCCACGACCCGGCCGAAGTCGAATACCGGAGCGCCCGCGACGATGCCATCGAACTCGTCCGGAAAACGCTGCGCAAAAGCCATGCCCTGCCGCCCCCCGGTGGAGCATCCATCGAAATACGAGCGCTCGATCGCGTCGCCATAGTAGTCCGCGATCAGGCTTTTGGCGGCCTTGGACGTCTTGATGATGGCCCCGTAGCCGAAATCCACCCTCGCCTGGGGATCGAAGCCGAAGGCCTCGGGCGCCGGCAGGTCGGCATTGTCGTGGCCGCCGTTCTGGGAAACCACCGCGAAACCCTGCTCCAGGGCCGTCTTCGCTCCGCCCGTCGGTCCATACGCGGGAGCCAGCGTGCCCTCGAGCCCGCTGCCGCCTTGAAAGAAGAAGCGCCGATTCCACTCGAGCGGCAGACGAAGTTCGAACTTCGTCGCGTAGCGCTTTCCGTCCACGCCTGTCCGGGGTTCCAGGGAACCCTGGACCACACAGTGGGCCGGCAGGAAGGTTGCCGCGGTCGGAGCGGACTTCTCCGTGGCGGCCGGTACCCAGGTGGCGCTGGTGATGACACCCTTGTGCTCTGCGCTGCTGAAATCCTTGACTGCCGCGCAGGCTGCCTCTCCGGTCAGCGCCTGAGGCTCAGGCACCGCGCCCGACCCACCGCAGCCGGCAACCGCCAGAACCGCCGCCAAACCTCCGGCGCCCCACCCAACAGCCAGATATCCACCCGATGCATGCATAGTGCGGTCCCCCTTATTGGCGCCGATGGCGGCGATATTTATAAAGTATCTTGATATAAAAATACCTTACATAAAACTGAGACTTACGCGAATAGGGTTAGTCCTGAATGGCGCAGGTAACGTGCCGCGGCGGCGCAACTGCCGCGATCGGCCACGCCATGCGGAGAAGCGGACGACAACAAAAAACCCCTTGATTTCTCAAGGGGTTTCTTGGCACATCTGATCTGGCGAGCGGTGTCATTCAAAAGATGGCCTATGATCCGCATGAATGCTTGCTCTAGCTGGTTTTGTTTTTGGCAACTACCCCCATAAATACCCCCACCCTCTCGCGCTGCTAAATCGCCATCAGCCGGTAGGGGTTCAGCAGCCGCTCATAGGGAAAGCCATGGACAGCCCGACCGGACCGCCGCCGCAAACCACCACGTCGAAATGGTCGACGGCGCGGTGCCTGGAATGCTGCGTCATGCTTGCCCCCTTTCAGCGGCGCTGCGCGCCATGCGCTCGGGACTCTTGTTCCATTCGGACCACGAACCCACGTACAGGCGCGGCTCGACTCCCAGCGCGTTAAGCGTCAAGACGGATAGCGCCGACAACACCCCGCCGCCGCAGTACACGACGACATCGCGGCCGGCTTTCACGCCGGCGTCCTCGTACAGCGACTCGATTTCGCTCACGGTGCGCAGCACGCCCGCCGGCGTCCACTGCTCGGCGGAAGGCAGGTTCCTGGCGCGGGGGATGCTGCCCGCAAGAAATGAATTCTCGTCGCGCGCATCGATGAGCAAGGTGCCGGAGCCCAGTTGCTCCACCTCGTCGACGAGGATCTGCGGCATGTTCCCCGGCTGCAGCCTGAGCTGCTCCGACGCGGCGGTCGCGACGCGATGGGTTTCGCCCTGGGCCACCGGCCCGCCATGATTGATCCACGCTTCCAAGCCGCCGTCGAGCACCTTGACGTTCTTGAGCCCCGCCCAGCGCAGCACCCACCAGCCGCGCGCGGCCAGCGCCACCGACGGCCCGTACACCACGACCTCGGTCTCGGCATCCACGCCCCAGGCCCTGAGCCGGTGCTCGAGCTGCTCGCGCTCCGGCAAGGGCAGATTGCCGGAATCCGGCGCAGGCTGCGCCGCGAAGACCTCGCGTATCTGTCCGTACACGGCGCCGAGAATGTGGCAATCGCGGTAGTCCCTGAACTCGTCCTCGGGCTCGCCCAGCCTGACGTCGATAAACAGCCGGTTCGCGTTGGCGCGTTCCAGCAATTGCTCGGGCTGCACGATATCGCCCGACAGGGACGACAACTTGTGTTTCATCGATCGAATCCTTCGCTCATCCAGGCCGGCCGGAACGTCAATCCGCCACCGGCAGATTCCGCTCCTTGATCAGTTTCTTCCAGAATTCCGTTTCCGAGCGCACCACGTCGGTCAGCGCGGCGGTGCTGGTATCGGGCAGTTCCGCGGCCCAGCCCTTGACCGTTTCCTGGGTGGCCGGAGATTTGGCGATCGCGGTGATTTCATCCGCCAGGCTCTTCGTAACCGCGGGATCCATGTTCTTGGGACCGAACACGGCGATCCACGCGCCGATGGCGGGCACGTCGCGCAGCCCCAGTTCATGCAGCGTAGGCACGCCGGTGGCCACGGCGCTGCGTTCGGCGGAGCTCACGGCAAGCGCTTCCATCGTCCCCGCACTGATGTACGGCCAAGCCGTCACCAGGGAAATGATGGCGATGTCCACATCTCCCGCCATCACTGCCTGCAACTGCCTGGAACCCGTGCTGTAGGGAACGTGCACCATGTGCGTACCCGCGCTGATGTTGATCAGCTCGCCCAGGTAGTGCATGCCCGTGCCCACGCCGGCAGAGGCGAAGTCGATCTTGCTGCCGCTCGGTTTGGCCTGGTCGATCAGATTCTTGAAGGTCTTGAACTTCCCCGCTTTCGCGACGATCACGTAGGGCGTCGTCGTGATCTGCGCGATCGGCTGCAGATCGCGCAGGCCATCCGCATTCTTCTCATTGGAGGCCGCGCGGATCGTGATCGAGGATCCGGTCACCAGCAGGTTGTACCCATCGGCGGGAGTTCCCATGATGTGTTTGGCCGCCACCTCGCCGCCCGCGCCCGGTTTGGGCTCCACCACGAAGCACGCTGGCCCTTGCCGCCTTGGTCGGCATAGGCGGCGTGCTGGTCGCGTCCAGCATCGGCTATGCCGCCCTGCAATTGGCCGGCGCGGCCTACCTCGTCCATCTCGGCATCAAGAAATGGCGCACCGCCTCCGCGCCCCTGCAAACCGCGAGCCGCGAAAGCATGCCGTCGCCCGCCAGCCTCTTCACCCAAGGCATGTTCGTCGCGCTATCCAACCCCAAGGCCATCCTGTTCTTCCTGGCCCTGCTGCCGCAATTCATCCAGGCCAATCGCCCCTTGCTGCCGCAGTTCGCCGCTCTTACCTCGATACTGCTGGCTTTCTCGTTTTCGGCGCTGATGGGCTACTCGGTGCTCGCGCGCACAGGGCGACGGCTTGCGCCGGGAAGTGCAGGCCTGGTGGCGGCGAATCGCATCATCGCCATCGTTTTCGTGGGATTGGGCGTATTCATGCTGGCCAGGGCCGTCACCGGGCGTTAGCAAGAGTCCCGTTCAAGCGAGCAAGGCGCCTGGCTTTCCATACGCTGCTCAAGGAGCGGCGAGGAAATCACCGACAAGACGGTTGAACGTCGCCGTCCATTCGATTTGTGTCCAGTGCCCGCAATGAGGGAACACATGCAGTTGAGCGCGCGGAAGAAGCGACGCTAATTTGATTGAATTCTGCAGAGGAATTACCTGATCTTCACGCCCATGGACGACAAGCGTCTCATGCTGCAGGGTTCGCAGCTGCTCCTCTGGTGTCGCTAGCGCCTCTATGTAACGCTGCCGAGGGCCGGGCGAGAACATGCGGCCGAACCGTTCCTGCACCCCGGGACGGATACTCGCCCGATAGCGCAACTCAGCCAACTCATCGGACACCAACTTGCGGTCATAGGCGAACACATCCAGCAATCCCTTCATATTCTGAAGCGATGGCTCATAGCCCCACACGGCGTCAAGGCCGGGCGTGAGCGGGAACGACGTCCCCACGCTCCCCATCAGCACCAGGCGGCGAACCCGGTCGGGATGGCGACTCGCAACCGCCAGTGAAACACCTCCGCCGAACGAGTTGCCAACCAAGTCGACCTGGGGAAGAGAGAGGGCATCCAGGAAGCCGATCAGATGATCGACCCAGGTATCCAGATCGTATGAAACAGACGGCGGCGCTTCGGTGTATCCGAACCCTACCATGTCGGGCGCCAGGACGCGCGCACGCTCGGCCAGGGGACCGATATTCAGGCGCCAATTCGCCCAGGCCGTAACGCCCGGCCCTGAACCGTGAATCAACAGTACCGGATGGCCTTCGCCCTGGTCGTGGTAGTTCGTATCGATCTGGCCAACTCGCAACCTCAGGCCAATTTCAGGATTCTCGGAATTAGTCACGGCCAGTCCCCTCCTCCTGTTCGCAGATGCGAGCGAGGATCTCCGCACCTCGATTGGCGGCAGACAAGCCGCGGAACAAATAGCACAGGTTCACGACCGCTTGCATTTCGTCCCAGCTCGCTCCCGCCTTGCGGGCAGCGATACCGTGCAGAACGGCGGCATCGCTGAGATCCATGAGCAACATCCCGAACAACAAGAGCTGCGCCGTCTTTACATCGAAGCACTTCGGATACATCCCATGCTCTCGCGCCTCTTCCTGCAAGCGCAGCATCGTCGGATCGATCGCCCCGGTCACATGGAAACGCGCTTCGATACGGGGCGGGAGAAAACCTACCAACTCTTCATATATCTTGGTACGACTTTCAATACTCCGGCTTTCGTCGGAATAGGAGCCCATCCGCTTGCTCACGCTCCCGACGTCGATTCGTGCAGGCAACATGTCTTACTCCTTGGGTTGTTGCGGCCAATACGCAAACCCCAACCCAGTCTTCGCATGATGGGCGGGAATGTAATCGACTATCTCGCCTTTCCATTGGCACGCGGCAGCGGCAACGATCCATGCGCGGATCTCGCCGGAGCCGCCACGCATGGTGGCCGAGTCCATCGTAAAGAGATGCTGGAGGTCTCGGCCCCTGTTGGTTGCGATGCGATCAAGAATCCATTTGTCCATGGGCGTATCGATCCATCCGGCTCTTGGACCGACCGGATCATGCGACAACCCTCCGGACGCATAAATGGCGACGCGTTCTTTGCGCGTGGCCAGGATGCGCGCAAGCGCCTCGCCGAGCTGCCAACACCGGGCGGCGGTTGGCAAGGGCGGAAAGTAGCAATTCAGGTACAGGGGGATGATCGGCACGTCCAACCTGGGAAGCAGGCGCTTGGCCGGATAGACGATCATGTGCGAGGTGCCCCGCTCCGAATGCGGCCCCATGGGATTCATGACCGAGGAGCTGGCCATATCGAAACCATCGTTCAGAAGCTCTTCGAGCAAATGGTTCGACAATTCCTTGTGCACCGGCACATGGATCCGCGACGCTCGAGGCGGTTGATCGACATAGAACGGCGCTTCGGAACCCCACACCTCATCGCCGGTAAACAGGCACATCGCCGGATTGCACCGTGCGTCGAACATGTCCTCCTGATCGTCGCCGACGAAAATCACCGCGTCGGGTCGATACGCTTCCAGCTGTTTCCGCAGGACCTCGAAGGCTGCATCGATCCGATTCACGTAGCTGCGAATGACCTCCGGCGTTTCGAGCTTCGCAGTATGCGGCTGCGAATCCTTCATGTAGTCGGGAATCGCGCCATAGACCTTCGGCCACAGCTCAGGTGGGCAGAACATCGCCGGCGCGTGGGAGGATGCCAGACCAAGACCTATCATTCTCCGTCTCCAGTGGGAAATGTATTCGAAACATGGAGCAATGCTTGGACCAAGGCTTCCGGATTCGCAACTCCCTTGCCCGCGATGTCCATCGCCGTTCCATGTCCTACCGAGGAAAACACGACCGGGGTGCCGATCGACATCGCGGCAGCCATGTTAGGCGCCGCCACCCTTGCAGCGACATGTCCCTGGTCGTGCAGCATGACGACGAACGCATCGCAGTCCTTCCTGGGCAAGAGCGTATCGGCCCCGATAGGTCCGATAAGATCCATGCCATCGTCACGCAGCTTGCCAATCGCTGGCGCGATGATTTCGATCTCCTCGCGGCCGAACAGGCCAGACTCGCCAGCATGCGGATTGACGCCCGATACGCCTATCCGCGGCCGGGCGATACCCAGCCGGCCCAGAGCCTGTGCAGTCGTACGAATGACCTTCTCTACCCGGTCTTGCGTAATGGCAGTCAAGGCGTCCCTGACACTGAGGTGCAGGGTCACGTGAGCGACTCTGGTTCTTTCCCAGCAGAGCATCAATCCGACTTCATCGACCGGCGTCCCCGTACGGCGCGCCAGGTACGACGGATGTCCGTCGAACGCAATGCCTGCTTGTTTGATGGCGGTCTCATGGATCGGCGAACCGACCACTGCATCGACCACTCCTGCTTTCGCCGCATCGACCGCTGCATCCAGCGCCGCGATGGTTGCCGCACCCGACGCGGCCGACACCTCGCCGATTCGAAAGCTTTCGTCCAAGCTCGGGACGTCCATCAGGGCCAGCCCCTGGTCCAGGCTGGCAATGTCCGCCATTGACCGCAGCAGGCGGTAGTCGGCCCGCAGTCCGCAAAGCTTCGCGTGCGCGTCCAACGCCCGTTTGTCGCCAAACAGAACCAGACTCAGGCTGTTGCGGATACGCGGGTCGTCGGATGCCTTCAATGCGATTTCCGGTCCGATCCCCGATGGATCTCCCAACGTAACCGCGATTCTTTTCAGCGCCATTGAGAAACTCACAAAGGCAATGCCAGCAATGTGTCGATACGCGAGCTGTCACAGACCACGATGCGCTCCGCGAAAGCCGGCTTGGAGGCTCTAAGCGAGACCACATCGCGATAGACGCCTGCCGCGAACATGGACATTTCACCGGTCCGCATTGTCCGCACCACCAGAAAGCTGGTTTCGGCATGAATCAGCGGGCCGTCAACCGACAACACCACCGGACGCCCCATGACGTGCCGGTAGCGTTGCCCCTCGTAGACATTCGCCTCGCGCAGCGACTTGACCCGATCCGCCAGCATTCCTCTGGAGTCGGCACATAGCACGCCAAACGGATAGCCGCTTTGCTCGTTATCGATCGAGGTGATCTTGTAATTGCACTGTTCTTCGAAGAAATCAGGCCAGCGCTCCAGCTCGTCCCTATCTATGGCTCTGCCGTAGTCTTCCATCAAAGCCGCCAGCGCGGACACCAGATGTTCTTTGTTCTCTTCCATCTCACAGTCCCATATGGTTACGGTACTCTTTCCAGAAACCCCGGATAGAGGTCTCGGAAGCACGGGAAGACGAAGACTCGGCCCCTTCTCCCCCCATAAGAACCACAGACTCGGCGTCGTTGGATCCAGCGATTCCTCGTTGGACGAATCCACCCACAGCACCGTCCTCCATCGAGACGTAACCAGCCGGCCCCACGAGGTTGGAGTGCTTCATGCGCAGCTTCTGCAGGGCCTCGTCGTCATCCGTGAAACCTATGAGCGTCCACACGAGGTCTGTGCGGTCCGGGCCCTTCGGAACGATTTGCCGAACGGCCAAGCTGTTGTGAATCGCCTGCAACACGAACCCCGGAAATATCGACAGAATCTGTACGTGGCAACCGTCGCCGAATTCGTCAACGATGTTGAGAACGCTCTTGTCGTTAAGAAGAAAGTTCTCTTCCTGATTGCTGCGCAACCCTTCCTTCTTGAACTCGTCGTCCTGGCCCCCGCTATGGCTCAGGGAATAGCTGACATGGTGCCCGCCGCTTTCGGCCACGATCACCCCTCCTCCCTGCGAGAGCCGAGAGACCTTGAACGTTGCGAAAAAGGTATGCAGCAAGCTGGAGTGGTACGTATCTTTCGCGTTCTCGAAGTAGAGCTTCCAATTGTTGGGAAGCGCCTGGGTGTACTGGCCGTAGATTCGCAGCGGCTTGTGCAGAACCCGCTTCACCCGGCTGGCGACTTCGTCACCCAGATATTCTTCAACAGGCGGAGTCTTCTCACTCAAGGTTCCGAAGATCAGACCACAGTACACTTCGACACGCAGTTTTCGCGGCCCGTGGTCGGCCGTATCGAAACTGTCCGGCATACCGCCGGCGCCATTCACGCCGCGGCGGAAGGCCACCGTCTTGAGATTGCCCTGCAAATCATGCGTCCATGCGTGGTAGACACACGTGAACTTGCGGGCCTTGCCCTTGTTTTGCAGGGCCAGCAGCGAGCCCCGGTGCGAACAACGGTTTTCGAACGCTCGGATGACGCCGCCCTCATCACGGCATACGATCACCGGCATGTCGCCGACAAACGTCGTCTTGTAGTCCCCCGACTCGGGCAACTCTGCCTCTAGGCCGAGAAAGCTCCATGTATCGCCTTGGTAAATGCGTTCTTGTTCCTGTCGATAGATCGCATCGTCTCCATAGACCCAATAGGGAACGCGGGTCAGATCTCCTTTTGTCCACTCGCGATACTGCATGCTGCACCTCCGATGACTGATTTGCCGTGTGTTGTTATAGGATTCAACTCGACTCGCGCATGAATGCCTGGACAGCCTGTCCCGTCTGCAGGCTGTGCGCGCGCAGCAACTCGCAAGCGCGGTCTGCATCCCGGGCCAGGACGGCATCGACGATTGCGGCATGCTCCTGAGCCACGTTCCGCTGGGGCGGCCGCTCCTTGAGGAACAATCTCCGGAACCGATCGGACTGGTCATGCAGCACGGAGCAAAACTGCGTCACCATCGGCATGTCGCAGCCCGAGACCAGGCAAAGATGGAATTCACGGTGCGTCCGCTCCCACTCGTCCAGGAACGGGACGAAACCGTCGCGTTGCTCGATCCGGGTGAGGCGATGAAAAACCGCGACAAGCTTTTCTTCCCAGGCCAGATCGCCCAGCTCGATCGCATGGCGTAAGGCAAACGGCTCCATATGGGCCCTAAGTGCCGTGACTTCGGCCAGCTTCTTGATCGACGCTTCGACGACACGAAAACCGCGCTGGTCTTCGGCAACGACAAAACCCTCCGCCATCAGGCGAAGCAACGCCTCTCGAACAGGGCTGAGACTGACGCCGTACTGCTCCCCCAGCGACTCCAGATGGAGCCGCGACTCGGGGAGCACCTCGCCGGTCAGGATCGCTTCCCGCAGACGGGTAGTGAGGGTAGTCGCAATGCTGGTTTTAGAACTTGCCATGCTTGGCCTCTCCGCGCCCTTAGCTTCCCTTCAGGGTTTCGGCCAAGAGCAATTTCGAAATCACTTTAGTTTTTTGCATCCTATCATTACAAATCGAATCAGACAAATAATTTCGAATTTATTGACAAGAATATTGAAACTTCATACAGTGGCCGGCATAAAGCCAAGGAGACCTCCATGCCACGCAAAGCCGCCATAGCACTAGCCCTCAGCGCAGCCTTCACGGCCGGTGCTGCCCATGCCCAATCCCCCTACCCTGATCGTCCCGTGAAAATCGTGGTGCCCTATCCCGCCGGCGGGTACTACGATCACGTCGCGAGAGTCATCGCGGAAGCGCTTCGGGCGTCGCTCAAACAAGGCTTCATCGTCGAGAACAAAGTCGGGGCGAACGGCATCATTGGTGCCACCCAAGTGGCCAAAGCTCCGGCCGACGGCTACACACTGCTGCTGGCCGCCGTAGGACCCAATGCCATTTCCCCCGCGTTGACGCCCAATCTGACGTACGACCCTATCGCGGACTTCTCGCCGATTTCTCTGCTCGTTTCCGCACCGAACGTACTCGTCGTACCGGCATCTTCGAGCGCGCGGAATCTTGCAGACCTGGTTGCCGCCTCACGCAAGGCCCCTATGAACTATGCGCATAACGGGGTCGGCAGTTCCGTGCACCTGGGGATGGAGCTATTGAAGGGAGCAACGGGTATGCAAATGGTGGGGGTGCCCTATCGCGGCAGCGCCCCTGCAGTCGTCGCGGTGATCGGTGGAGAAGTCCAGGCGTCGTTTGGCTCGGTCCTGGACGTTCTGCCACAGATCCAGGCGGGACGGCTACGCGCGCTGGCGGTCGGCAGCTCCACCAAGATCGCCGCCATCGGCGGCGTTCCGACAGTCGCGGAACAAGGCATCTCCGGCTTCGAGTCTTCAGCCTGGAGTGGTTTGATGGCTCCCGCGCGCACCCCCAAGCATATCGTCGACACACTCAATCGTGCCGTCAACAGCGCGCTGAAAGACCCCGCCGTCGTCAAGCAACTATCTCCCGGCGGAGAACTTCAGACTCTGGGAGGCAGCCCGGAGGAGTTCGCCTCTTATCTGAAGAGCGAACTTGCAAAATGGCAGAAGGTAGTGACGGACAACGACATCAAGACAGACTGAGCCGTGCCGCACGCGACGCCCTGTTCAACCGTTCCGGAAGACAGGGACGGTTCGAACGCGAAGCAGATCTACCTCTGCCGCATGTCCGACGTGCGCGAAGGACGCCCCGCATCGGTCGCCGTACCGGGGCTTTCGCGCCTGGTGATCTTCCAGGTAGGGCACGCGTACTTCGCTGCCCATGATCGTTGCACGCATGGCAACGCATTGCTCAGCGAAGGCGCGCAAATGGGGAGCGTGGTTTATTGCCCGCTGCATGGAGGAGCGTTCGATATCGCTAGCGGAGCTGCGATATCACCCCCCTGCCGTACTCCACTCTCCCTTCTCCCCATCCGTCTTGAAGGTGGAGGCATCTGGCTTTGCCGAAATTGGAAACAGCCTTGGGCCTCGGAGCGGTAGAGACGCAACGCCCCGACTCTCACCCTCGATACTGTTGTTCTTCTCGTACCGTCACAACGGTACGGGAAACAACTCCTCCACCGTCATGGGCCGCGCGATCATGTCCTGGCGCAACAGGTAGCGCAGCAGCGTCTCCAGCGCCGGCCGGTTCGGCTCGACGCCGTAGACCCAGGGATCTCCGCCTGGAAACAGACGCTTCATCTCTTCCACATCCTGCCGCATCCACGGCAGCATGCAGGCCAGCGTCCCGGTATCTTCCAGCCGCCGCCAGGCCGCGCGCCTGGCCGACTCGAAGGCGTCGAACAGGCTGCGGGCCACGAAGGGATGGCGCTGCAGCACGTCCCTGCGAATCACTACCAGGTGCATGATGGGGAAAATGCCCGTGCGCGACAGGTATTCGCGCTCCACGGCCCTGAAGTCCGGGAAGAGCCGCTCGACGTTGCCCCGGTCCAGGGACGCGGGCAGGCGGGAACCGAGGTACGCGTCGATGGCCCCCTCGTCCAGCAAATCGCTCAGCGACCGTCCGTCGTCGTTCCGGACGATGTCGACCGGCTTGAGCAGGGGCGGCGCCTGCGGATCGCCGTGGCTGCCGGTGCCGTTCACCGCCCCCTGCACCCACTGGACGTTCGAAAAATCGACGCCGTATTCCTCTTGCAGCACGCCGCGGATGTAGACCGCCGCGGTCATCGTGTAAAGCGGCACGCCTATCCGCTTCCCGGCCAGATCGCGCGGGCTCGCGATGCCCGCGCCGCGGTTCACGCACACGTAGCCATGGCGGAACATGCGCGACGGGAAACCGGTATGCCGACGAACCGGTCGTCGCCGCGCGCCAGGCCGCAGGCGTATTCGGACAGCGACATTTCCCCCGCATCGAACTCCAGGTTGGCCATGCGATCGAAGATCGAGCGGGGGTCCAGGTCATGGACATACTGCAGGTCGACACCCGGCACGTCGACTTCCCCCAGGACCAGGGGCAGCGTCCGGTCGTATAGCGTGCAGGCTCAATGCGCCCACCATTCCCGGGCGGCCTGCTCAAACGTCAGGGCCTCGGGCGCGCTGGCCTGCTGCTTGCGCGCCGCCACTGGATCAGCTCCCGAAGCCAGGATCTTCCGCCCTTTTTGGTGCCGCTCGCGGGCCTGAGCCAAAGAAACGTCGGGATAGACGCCCAGCGCCAGCACCTTTTCCTTGCCCTGGTAACGGTATTTCCAGCGCCAGTACTTGCCTACCTGGTTGACCAGCAAGTACAGCCCTCCTCCGTCCGCCATCTTCCGGGGCTTGTCCTGGGGCTTCGCCTGTCGCACGGCGGTATCTGTGAGCGGCATTGGGGGTATCTGTGAAGACGGGGTATCTTGATGATACCCCCAGAAATACCCCCAAATACCCCGGCTGTAGGCGAACTCTGGCGAACCGTTCCGGGCAAGAAAAAACCCGCATCGCCTTAGCTGATGCGGGTTTCTGGACTTCTACGAACTTTGGCGAATCACCAAAAATCGATAACTGGCGGAAGCGGTGGGATTCGAACCCACGATGCAGTTTTAGCCGCATACTCCCTTAGCAGGGGAGCCCCTTCGGCCACTCGGGCACGCTTCCGAAAGAGCCGGCAGTGTACCACGGTCCGAGGGGGGATCCAGCCGCTGGCGGCCGAAAAATTTGCAGTTTCCCCTCGCGGCCGGGTGCCCCGCGGCCCCGCTTTTACTGCGCGGCGCCCTGGTCCAGGCCGAACGCCTTGTGCAGCGCGCGCACGGCCAGTTCCATGTACTTGTCCTCGATGACCACCGAGGTCTTGATCTCGCTGGTGCTGATCATCTGGATGTTGATGCCCTCTTCCGACAGGGTCCGGAACATCAGGCTGGCGATGCCGGCGTGCGAACGCATGCCGATGCCGACGATGGAAACCTTGCAGACCTTGTCGTCGGACACGACTTCGCGCGCGCCGATGGCCTGGACCACCTTGCCGTTCAGCACGTCCAGCGCCTTCTTGAACTCGCCGCGGTTGACGGTGAAGGAGAAGTCGGTGGTGCCGGCGACGGACTGGTTCTGGACGATCATGTCGACGTCGATGTTGGCGTCGGCGATCGGGCCAAGGATGGAGAAGGCGATGCCGGGCTTGTCCGGCACGGCCACGACCGTGATCTTGGCTTCGTCCCGGCTGAATGCGATGCCGGATACAACGGCGGCTTCCATTTTCTCGTCTTCCTCAAAAGTAATCAGGGTGCCCGACTTCATTTCTTCGTCGAGCGAAATCATCGGATCGGTCAGCGACGACAGCACGCGGGTGGGCACGCGGTACTTGCCCGCGAACTCGACCGAGCGGATCTGCAGGACCTTGGAGCCCAGCGAGGCCATCTCCAGCATTTCCTCGAACGACACGACGTTCAGGCGCCGGGCCTCGGGCACGACGCGCGGGTCGGTGGTGTAGACGCCGTCGACGTCGGTGTAGATCAGGCATTCCGCGGCCTGGAGCGCGGCCGCGACGGCCACGGCCGACGTGTCCGAGCCGCCCCGGCCCAGGGTGGTGATGTTGCCGGCGTCGTCCACGCCCTGGAAACCGGTGACGATGACCACGCGGCCGGCATCGAGGTCGGCGCGGATGCGGGCATCGTCGATCGACGAGATGCGCGCCTTGGTATAGGCCGAGTCGGTGCGCACGGGCACCTGCCAGCCGGCGTAGCTGCGGGCGTCCACGCCCTGCGCCTTCAGCGCCATGGCCAGGAGACCCACGCTGACCTGCTCGCCGGTCGAGGCGATCATGTCGAGCTCGCGCGGATCGGGCTGTTCCTGGATTTCCTTGGCCAGGCCGATGAGCCGGTTGGTCTCGCCCGACATGGCCGAGGGGACCACCACGATCTGGTGCCCGGCCGCGTGCCATTTGGCCACGCGCCGAGCCACGTTCTTGATGCGCTCGACCGAGCCCATCGACGTACCGCCATACTTGTGAACGATTAGTGCCATTGTCTTGTGTCGCTTAACGCATGCTTGTGCCTGGGCTGCCGCGGAATGGCCTGCCAAGCCGGTTTGGCCAGGAAAAAGGCTAACCATAAATGGTAGCCCAGCTGCGCCAATTCCGCAAAACGGCGGGATGTTGCCACCCCGTCCCCCTGGGCGCGCGGACCTCGGCCCGCCGTCAGGACGTCACGGTGGCGCCGGGATGGTCGGGCACCCATTCCAGGCGGATGCCCGGCGAGGCCTGCGGCAGCCGCGCGTCGGCGCCCAGCCCCGCGGCGTAGGCCATGATCTCGCCGCGGTACAAGAGCGGCAGTCGCTCGCGTTCCCAGGTGGGAATGCCCCGCTCCTGGTAGAGATTCTTCAGGCTGCGGCTGGGGCTTTGCGCCGTCACCTTCAGCCGTTCGCGGCCCCGGCGCCAGCGCATGGTCAAGGCCGTGTTGCGCAGCCAGTCCGGGGCGATGCCCGACTCCTCGACCGCGAACACCAGCGTGCCGCCCATGGCCTCGAGCCGGATGGCGGGTTCGCCGGCCCATCTGAATTCCACACTGGCCGCCTGTACCGCCAGCGGCGCGCGCTCCCTGCTCTCCACGATGACATGATCCCGATAACGGCGCACCTGCCTGTCGCCATGGCGCAGCAACAACTGCCTGTCGTGCGCCGCGTCCTGCAATTGCCTGGCCATTTCCCGCAAGCGGGCTTCCGGCGGCGCGGCCACGTCGTGGCCGGCCAGCCAAAGCCGCAGCACCATCGCCCTGCGCGCGGGCCCCAGCCGGTTCAGTCCCGACAGGCGCAGCGCGCTGCCGTAGGGGGGACGCTGTTCCTGGATCGCGTCCAGGTCGGACTGCGCCACTTCCCTCAGCAAGGCCGCCGTCTCGGCGGACCGGCGCGCGTGGCGGTCCAGGGTATTGCGATACCCCGGCCAGTGGCGCTCGATGGCGGGCAGGATTTCCGCGCGCAGGATGCCCCGGGCGTAGCGGGCATCGAGGTTGCTGGGGTCCCGGACAGCCTCGAAACCGGTGCGCGCCGAATAGGCGTGCATGAACGCAAGTATCCGACTTCTGGGCACCGCAAGCCAGGGACGAAGGTAACGAATCCCATCCTTGCGGGTTTCCCCCGCCATCGCTCCCATGCCGTCGGTGCCCGCGCCGCGCAGCAGGCGCAGCAGCACGGTCTCGGCCTGGTCATCCAGGTGATGGGCAAGCAGGATGGTGTCGATGCCGGTTTCGGTCGCCATGGCGGCCAGGGCGCGGTAGCGGGCCTCGCGCGCCGCGGCCTCGGTGCCGGCTGGATCGGCGGGATCCACCCGCACCCGGCGCACGTCCAGCGGCAGGCCCAGGCGAACCGCCAGATCGGCCGCCAGTCCGGCCCAGGCATCCGCGTCGGGATGCAGGCCGTGGTGGACGTGGAACAGCCGCATTGCCAGGCCCCGCCGCGCGGCCCATTCGGCGGCCTTCACGGCCAGCGCGGCCGAATCGGGGCCGGCGCTCAAGGCCACGGCGAACCGCCCTTCCAACGGCGGCATGGCATCCAGCGCCCGGCCCAGCAGCTCGGACGCATGCAGGGCCGCTACGTCCGCGCCGGCGTCAGGACTGGACGGTTTCCTTGAAGCGGCCATAGGCCATGACCCGCTCGAGACGCGTGGTGACCAGGTCGCCGGCCTTGACGCCCTGGAACTGGCGCAGCGCGTCGGACAGGGCGCGCCGCAGCAGTTGGGCCATGTGCTTGGGATCGCGATGGGCGCCGCCGACGGGTTCGCTGACGATCTTGTCGACCAGGCCCAGCGCCTTCAGGCGATGCGCCGTGATGCCCAGCACTTCGGCGGCTTCGGAGGCCTTCTCCTGGCTGCGCCACAGGATGGACGCGCAGCCTTCGGGCGAGATGACCGAGTAGGTGGCGTATTGCAGCATCAGCACGCAATCGGCCACCGCGATGGCCAGCGCCCCGCCGGAACCGCCTTCGCCGATGATGGTCGTGATGATGGGAACCTGCAGTTCGGCCATCGCATACAGGTTGTGGCCGATGGCCTCGGACTGTCCGCGGGCCTCGGCGTCGATGCCGGGATAGGCCCCCGGGGTGTCGACGAAGGTGAAGACCGGCAGGCCGAACTTCTCGGCCAGGCGCATCAGCCTCAGGGCCTTGCGATAGCCCTCGGGCCGCGGCATGCCGAAGTTGCGTGCCGCGCGCTCCTTCGTGTCCCGCCCCTTCTGGTGGCCGATGACCATGCACGGCATGCCGTTGAACCGCGCCATGCCGCCCACGATGGAACGGTCGTCGGCGAACATGCGGTCGCCATGCAATTCATGGAAATCGGTGAAGATGTCCCGCACGTAGTCCAGCGTGTAGGGGCGCTGCGGATGACGCGCCACCAGGGCGGTCTGCCACGGCGTCAGCTTGGAATAGATATCCTTGGCCAGCGCCTGGCTTTTCTGCTGCAGCCGGCTGATCTCCTCGGAGATATCGACGGCGGAATCGGCCTGCACGAAGCGCAGTTCCTCGATCTTGCCCTCGAGCTCGGCCAGCGGTTGTTCGAATTCAAGAAATGCGTTGCGCATCAGGCCCTCCCAAGGGGCAGCGGACGCCCAGGCGTCCAACTTCGTTCATCACCAACTCAATCACTCCAACCCCCCCACCCACCCGGTGTGCAGACCCAGGATGCGGTGGATCCGGCTCCGCCGGTCCACCCGCATCGCCCCCCGGGGGGCGCGCGTCAGCGCGTAGGGGGGGCTATAAACTTTTCCACAAATACCACGTCGCCACCGTGCACCACGGCTTCCAGGCCTGGGCCACTTCCCTGGCCTCGAAGCGCGACACGGGCTCGCCGCTGAAATAGTGCAGCGAAATGGCGCGCAGCAGCCCCGGGTCGTCCAGCGGCAGAATATCCGGCCGCCGCAGATTAAAAATCAGGAACATGTCCGCTGTCCAGCGACCGATGCCACGAATCGCGGTCAATTCGGCGATCACGGCCTCGTCGTCCATCTCCGTCCACTGGTCGGGATGCACCAGGCGCTGCTGGAAATGGGCGGCCAGGTCCAGCAGGTATTCGGCCTTGCGCTGCGACAGGCCGGCCTCGCGCAGGCCGGCCAGGCCCAGCTTGCCGACCACCCCGGCGGTGACGCGGCGGCCGCAGGCGGCCAGGCAGCGCTCCCAGGCGGCATCGGCGGCCTTGGTCGAGATCTGCTGGCCGATGATGGCGCGCGCCAGCGTCACGAAAGGCTCGCCCTGCGTCGCGAGGTGGACCTCGGGATGCAGGGGGATCAGTTTCTTGAGGATACGGTCGCGCTTGAGCAGGTGCGCGACCGCGGCGTCCCAGTACGGGGGCTTGTCGGTGCCGGCGAAAGAGACGGCGGGCACGGACCCTCCCGGCTCGGCCGTGGCATGGAGCTTCATGTTCAACATCTGGTGTTCAGCGATTCGCGGCACTCAGGCTCGACGCCAGACGGTCACGCCACCCGGCTTGTCCTCGAGGACGATGCCGTCGGCCAGCAGTTCGGCGCGGATGCGGTCGGCCGCCGCGAAGTCCTTGTCCTTCTTGGCCTGCGCCCGTTGGGCGATGCGAGCCTCGATGTCCGCCGCGCCGCCGTCCTCGTCGGCCGCCTTGCCCTGCAGGAAGGCGCGCGGCTCCTGCTGCAGCAATCCCAGCAGGCCGCCCAGGGCCTTGAGCTGGCCCGCGGCGCGGGGTGAGGCCGTCTTGTTGACCTCGGCTGCGAGGTCGAACAGCACGGCGATGGCTTCCGGGGTATTGAAATCGTCGTCCATGGCGGCCCGGAAGGCTTGCCCGGAGGGGTCGTCCCAGTCGGCGCCCAGCGCGTCGGGCTCGGCATTGCCCAGCGCGGTGTAGAGCCGCGTCAGCGCGGCCCGGGCATCGGCCAGGTTGTCCGCGGCATAGTTCTGCGGACTGCGGTAGTGGCTGCGGACGACGAAATAGCGGACCACCTCGGCGTCGTAGTGCTTGAGCGTGTCGCGCACGGTGAAGAAGTTGCCCAGCGACTTGGACATCTTCTCGGCATCGACCATGAGCGGACCGCAGTGCATCCAGGCGTTGGCCAGCGTGCCGCCGTAGGCGCCTTCGCTCTGCGCGATCTCGTTCTCGTGGTGGGGAAACTTCAGGTCGGGCCCGCCGCCATGGATGTCGAGCGGCATGCCCAGCAATTCACGGCTCATGGCCGAGCATTCGATGTGCCAACCCGGGCGTCCCGGCCCGTAGTCCGACTCCCAGCGGGACTCGGGCGGTTCGGAGGGCTTGGCGGCCTTCCACAGGACGAAATCCAGCGGATCGCGCTTGGACGCGTCCACCTGCACCCGTTCGCCGGCCCGCAGGTCGTCCAGCGACTTGCCGGACAGCTTGCCGTAGCCGGGAAACTGGCGCACGGCATAGTTGACGTCGCCGTCGTCGGCACGGTAGGCCAGGCCCTTGTCCTCGAGCAGGCGCACGATCTCCAGCATCTTGCCCACGTGCTCGGTCGCGCGCGGCTCGAAGTCCGGCGGCTGCACGCCCAGCGCCTTCTCGTCCTCGTGCATGGCATCGATGAAGAAGCCGGTAACCTCGGAAATGCGCTTGCCGGTCTCGACCGCCTTGCGGATGATCTTGTCGTCGATGTCGGTAATATTGCGGACGTAGGTGACCCGGTAGCCGCTGGCGCGCAGCCAGCGCTGCACCACGTCGAAGCTGATCAGCATGCGCGCATGGCCGAGGTGGCAATAGTCATATACCGTCATGCCGCAGACATACATGCGCACGCACCCCGGTTCCACCGGTTGGAAAGGTTGCTTGGCACGAGCGAGCGTATTGTAGATATGGAGCATGGGTAGGACCACCCCCTACGCGCTTCGCGCGCCCCCTCGAGGGGGCGGCACTGGCGGACCGGCAAAGCCGGATCCGCTGTGCCCTGGGCCGAGCAGAGGGTATCGGGGCGCGCGTTGCGCTTTGGGCTATTAGAATGGCGATTATATCAACTGGACGGAGCGGCCCTGGCCGCTCCTCATCTGCGGGCAGAATCGTTTGACCACGAACCACGTACCTATCTTCCGCCTGCGCGGGGGTGCGGGCCGCGCGGCGGCCCTGGCGGGCGTCCTGGCGCTGGGCATCGCGCTGGCGCCCGCCCCGCTTCCCGCCCAGACCACCACGGCCACGCCGCCGGTGCTGGCGCCGTCCTCCGATGGCGATCAGGCCATCCCCTGGCTCAGCAACCTGCTCGAGGCCCTCAAGCCCGGCGTCGACACCCGCCTGCCCGAATCGAGCCGCGCCCTGGCGCAGCGGCTGGAGCGCCAGCTGGACGAAGGCAAGGCCGCCCAGACCCTGGCCGAGATCGACCAGCACCTGGCCGCCGACACGCAGAAGTCGCCCGACGCCACCAACGCGCAGTTGCTCTTCCTGAAGGGCCGCGCGCTGAACCTGCTGGGCCGCCGCGACGAGGCCAAGGCCATCTATCGCGACATGACCGAACGCTTCCCCGAGCTGCCCGAGCCCTGGAACAACCTGGCCGCGCTGGAGGTGGCCGACGGCCGGCTGGACCAGGCCAAGGTGGCCCTGGAGCTGGCCATCCGCACCGACCCGAACTACGCCGTCGCGCGCGAGAACCTGGGCGATTTGTATATCATGCTGGCGGCGCGCTCATACGGCACGGCCACCAAGCTGAATCCGCGCGACGCCGGCGCGAGCCAGAAGGAAACCGAGACCCGGAAACTCCTGGAGCCGCCGGCGTCCTCCGAACCTCCCCCCAGGACACCCCGATGAAACTGCTTTTCTCCAGCCTGGCGCTGGCTGCCGCGCTGGCTTCGCCGGCCGCGCTTGCCGCGCCGCAGGTCGCGTTGCAGACCTCCATGGGCCGCATCGTGCTCGAACTGGACGAGGCGCGCGCGCCCGCCACCGTCGCCAATTTCCTGCAGTACGTGCGCGAGGGCCACTACGACGGCACGATCTTCCACCGCGTCATCAACGGCTTCATGATCCAGGGCGGCGGCATGACCGCCGACATGAAGGAAAAGCCCACGCGCCCCGGCATACGTAACGAAGCCTCAAATGGCTTGAAAAACACGGCCTATACCGTGAGCATGGCCCGTACGCCCGACCCGCACTCGGCCTCGGCGCAGTTCTTCATCAACGTTGCCGACAACGACTTCCTGAACTATCGCGAGCCCACGACCCGAGGCTGGGGCTACGCGGTATTCGGCAAGGTGGTACAGGGCAAGGAAGTGGTCGACAAGATCAAGGCCGTACCCACCGCCACGCGGGGCCAGAACGAAGGCGTCCCGCTACAACCCATCGTGATCCAAAAAGCTGAGGTCCTGAACAAATGACTACCCGCGTCAACCTGCACACCAACCACGGCCTGATCGGCCTGGAACTGGACGGCGAGAAAGCCCCCAAGACCGTCGAGAACTTCGTCTCCTACGTCAAGAGCGGCCACTACGACAACACGATCTTCCACCGTGTCATCAACGGCTTCATGATCCAGGGCGGCGGCTTCGAGCCCGGCATGTCGCAGAAGCCCACCCAGGCCCCGATCGAGAACGAGGCCGCCAACGGCCTGAAGAACGACCGCTATACCGTCGCGATGGCGCGCACCAACGCCCCGCACTCGGCTTCGGCGCAGTTCTTCATCAACGTCGCCAACAACGACTTCCTGAACTTCAGTTCGCCCACGCCGCAGGGCTGGGGCTACGCCGTGTTCGGCAAGGTCGTCGAGGGCGCCGACGTGGTCGACAAGATCAAGGGCGTGAAGACCGGCAGCCGCGCCGGCCACCAGGACGTGCCCGTCGAGGACGTGGTCGTCACCAAGGCAGAAGTCGTCCAATAACGCCACGGGCCGGGGCCGGCGGCGAAGCGCCCGCTTCCCGAACCGGCCGGCAGCCGGCCCGGCCCCATCGAGAGTTTCCGTGACCGGCTCCCCTCTTCCCGGGACATCCGCTTCCCATTCCGTCCTGACTTTCTCCGGCCCCGTCTGGCTGGCATCCGACATGCACCTGGGCCCCGACGGGCCCGCCACGCGCGAAGCCTTCCTGGCCTTCCTGCAGGCCGCGGCCGACGGCGCCTGTGCCCTGCTGCTGCCGGGCGACATCTTCGACGCCTGGGTGGGCGATGACGAGATCGACGCCCCCGCGCCGTGGCTGCAGTCCGTCCTGGACGGACTGCGGGCCGCG
This sequence comes from Pigmentiphaga sp. GD03639, assembly GCF_029845405.1. Lineage (NCBI taxonomy): Bacteria > Pseudomonadati > Pseudomonadota > Betaproteobacteria > Burkholderiales > Alcaligenaceae > Pigmentiphaga > Pigmentiphaga sp. GD03639. The sequence continues at coordinate 298,435 of NZ_JAOCLR010000001.1, read as the reverse complement.
TCCGCGCAGATTCCGGTCCATCTCGGACCTGGCAACCGCGATTTCCTGATGGGCAAGCGCCTGGCCGAGGCCACCGGCACCCGCCTGCTGCCCGAACCGGTCGTGCTGCGCACCGACGGCGGCGAGTTCCTGCTGTCGCACGGCGATGCCCTTTGTACCGACGACGTGGAATACCAGCAGTTCCGCGCCATGGTGCGCAATCCGCAATGGCAGGCGCAGTTCCTGGCCCAGCCGCTGGCGGCCCGCCAGGCCATCGCCCGGCAGATGCGCGAGCGCAGCATGGCCGAGAAGAGCCGCAAGGCGGCCGACATCATGGACGTGAACCAGCAGGCCGTGGAAGGCGCGCTGCGCGCCCACGGCGTCACCCGCATGATCCATGGCCACACGCACCGGCCCGGCCGGCAGGTGTTCGAGCTGAACGGCCGGCGGTGCGAGCGCTGGGTGCTGCAGGACTGGGACCTGGACGATGCGGCCGATCCGCGCGGCGGCTGGCTGGCGATCGACCAGGACGGCCCCGTCTACCACGACATCGCGCTGGACGACTGAACCGGCGCGCGCTCCCCCGGGCCTCAGAACAGGCGGCCCGGGCCGGCGGGCACGTGCACCCAGCCGCTCATCAGGCAGCGCGCCGTACGGGACACCGTGGCGCGTTCCAGCCCCCACCCGTTCCCGTTGCTGACCACGGTCGCCCAGGCGGCCTGTACCCCGCTGGCGTGGCCGATCCGGGTCGCCACGCCGGGCAGCGTGCGCGCCACCTGCGATACCACCGATCCGGGCACCGCGGCGGCCACCGCCAGCGAAATCGCGCCGCGGGTGCCGAAGCCGCGCTGCATGCGCCCTTCCGCCATGCTCCGCGCGAGCACGTCGATACTGTCGCGCGAGACGTCGCCGCCCCCCGCCGCCTTGTACGACATGGGCGGCGCCACCCAGACCAGCCTGGGCAGCGCGGCGCCGGGTTTTTCGGCTCGCGCGCGGGACATCAGCCCCATGGCCACCGCCCCCGCTATCCGCACCGACTCCAGCCGGGCGAGCGTCTTGGCGTCGCGATTGAAGGTATCGGGCTTCTCGCGGCCATGGAGCCCGAGGTCCGAGGCGCGCGCGAAGATCGTTGCCTCGTCGGTCCGGACCAGGCTGACCGGCAAGGGGGCCATGCCCTCGACCTCCAGCACGTCCTGCACGCGCCCCGTGGGAAGCAGGCTGGCCGCGCCATCGTCGATGAAATCCAGCCGCACCTCGGCGGCGGGAAAGGGCACGCCGTCCTCGGTGAAGACGCCGTCTTCCAGCACTTCCCCGCCGCGGACCTCGACGTGGGCCGCCAGCCATCGTCCGGGATGCGGCTGCCAGATGCGTACCACCGTCGTACCCTCGCGGGCCGGGACCAGTCCCTGCTGGATGGCGTACGGCCCCACGGCCACGGCCAGGCTGCCGCCGTTGGTGGACCAGTCGATGACCGGACGGTCGATGGCGACCTGCCCGCAGCGGTATTCCACGTCGCAATCGTCGCGGCTGGAAGCGTCCACCACCACCACCTTGCTGGTGGACGGGCTGGCCCCGCCCATGCCGTCGGTCTGGCGGGAATACGGATCGGGGCTGCCCAGCACCCGCAGCAGCACGCGGTCGCGCTGCTCGGGGTCGCGGGGCAGGTCCCGGGCATTGAAGAACACGCCCTTGCTGGTTCCCCCGCGCATGTAGACGGCGGGAATCTTAAGAACTGCCATGGGGAATCTTTCGGGATTGCGCGATCATTGCGGTACATACGCCCCGCAACAGGTCCGTTTCCTCGCGGCTCAGGCCGGAACGGGCGAAAAGGTGGCGCATGCGCGGCATCAGCTTCTTGGGATGCCGGGGATCCAGGTAGCCGACCGCGATCAGGGCCTGCTCCCAATGGGCCAGCAGCGCTTCCACCGCTTCGCCCGAGGCCGGCTCGGCGCGCGGGCCGGCCACCGCCAGCGCCTCGGCCCCCAGCAGCGCGTAGCGCAGCTCGTAGGCGGCCAGTTGCAAGGCCTGCGCGACATTGAGCGACGAATATTCAGGGTTGGCGGGAATGTGGCAGATCCGGTGGCACATTCCCACCTGTTCGTTGGTCAGGCCCGAACGCTCGGTACCCAGCACGATCGCCGCCTGGACCCCGTCCTGCCCGTCCGCGCAGCCGGCCAGGTGCTCGCGCACCAGTTCGGCGGCCTGCCGCATGTCGCAGGCCGGCGGGCCGAGGTCGCGGTGGCGGGCGGTCATCGCGAACGCCATGGTCACGGGCGCCAGGGCTTCTTCCAGGGTGTCGCAGACGCGCGCGGCCGCCAGCACGTCGGTGGCGCCGCTGGCCAGCGCGATCGCCTCCGGATGGGCCGGCGTATCGGGAATTCGCGGGTTGACCAGCACCAGGCGGGCGAACCCCATGGTCTTGATCGCCCGTGCCGCGGACCCCACATTTCCGGGGTGGCTGGGTTCGACCATGACGAAACTGACTCGGGAAAGCATGTGTCCTTTAAACTAGAGGGGTTTCACCAATTCCCAGCCCTATCGGCTCTCTTATGCATCCCATGCTCAACACCGCCGTCAAGGCGGCCAGGCGCGCCGGCGCCATCATCAATCGCGCCAGCCTGGACCTCGATCTGGTCAAGGTGTCTCAGAAGGGACCGGGCGATTTCGTCACCGAAGTCGACAAAGCTGCGGAAGCGGCCATTGTTGAGATTTTGAAGACGGCCTACCCCGACCACGGAATTCTAGCCGAAGAGTCCGGCGAGGCCCCGGGCGCCGCCGACGCCAACGGCCAGCAGGAAAACCTCTGGATCATCGATCCGCTGGACGGCACGACCAACTTCATCCACGGCATGCCGGTCTACGCGGTCTCGATCGCGCTGATGCAGCGCGGCCAGGTCACCCAGGCCTGCGTCTTCGATCCGTCGCGCAACGAGCTGTTCACCGCCACCCGCGGCGCCGGCGCCTTCCTGAACGACCGGCGCATCCGCGTCTCGCGCCGCACCCGCATGCCCGAGACCCTGATCGGCACCAGCTTCGCGCCGGACCCCAGCGGCAAGCGGCTGGCGCTGTGGACCAAGACCTTCGGCCAGATCTCGGCCACCACCTCCGGCGTGCGCCGCCAGGGGTCTTCGGTACTGGACCTGGCCAACGTCGCGGCGGGCCGGCTCGACGGCTACTACGGCTGCGGCCTGAAGCCCTGGGACCTGGCCGCGGGCAGCCTGCTGATCCTCGAGGCCGGCGGCCTGATCGGCGACTTCGATGGCGAACAGGGCTGGATGCAGAACGGCGAAGTCGTCGCCGCCACCCCCAAGGTCTTCCCCCAGCTCCTGTCCCTGCTGGAACCGCTCAAGGAAGCAAGGGGCTGAAACACCCTCCTCCAGGCCTGCCCGCCGCCGGTTCTACAATGGCACCGGCCTCGCGGGTGCCTTGCCGGACCGGCTCCGGGCTCTCCAGCCGCCACCCGCGCCCATCCATCTCGTCCGCCCGCGGACGCCGACACTCATGACCGAAAACACGCTTTACCTGATCAAAGCCTTCTTCCTCGGCATCATCGAGGGCCTGACCGAATTCCTGCCCGTTTCCAGCACCGGACACCTGATCCTGGTGGGGGACTGGATCCACTTCTTCTCCGGGGATGCCAAGGTATTCGAAGTCGTCATCCAGTTCGGCGCCATCCTGGCGGTCATCTGGATCTTCCGCGAGAAGGTCGCCCACATCCTGGCTGGCATCCTGACCGGCGACAGGTTCTCGCTGAAGTTCGCGCGCAACATCATCATCGCCTTCCTGCCCGCGGCCATCGTCGGCGTGACCTTCCTGAAAGAAATCAAGACGGTGCTGTTCACCCCCGGGGTGGTCGCGACGACCCTGATCATCGGCGGCATCATCATCCTGTTCGTCGAGCGCAAGCCCCAGGGCGAGGTCAAGACCCAGAACATCAGCGAGATCACCGGTTTCCAGGCGCTGATGGTGGGACTGGCCCAGTGCCTGGCCATGATCCCCGGCACCTCGCGCTCGGGCGCCACCATCATCGGCGGCATGGCCGCCGGCCTCAAGCGCACCACCGCCACCGAATTCTCGTTCTTCCTGGCCATGCCCACGATGCTGGCAGCCTCGGTCTACGACGCCTGGAAGAACCATGAATCGCTGACCAGCAATGACGTCACCGCCATCGGCATCGGCTTCCTGGCGGCCTTCGTCGCCGCGCTGGTGGTGGTCCGGGCGCTGATGCGCTTCGTCGCCAACCATTCGTACCGGGTGTTCGGCTGGTATCGTATTGCCCTTGGAGCGGTCATCATCCTCTGGATGAGCATCTGATCCCCCCTACGCGCTTACGCGCGCCCCCCAGGGGGCGATGCGGGTGGACCGGCAAAGCCGGATCCACCGCATCCTGGGTCCTCGGACGATGTCTCGGGGCAAGGCGCTTGTCATGGAATACAGTAACGGTATGGTGACCATCAAGAACCGGGTTGTCGTTCCCCTTGAAGAGGGGGGGATTCCGCCGGAATTCATCACTTTCAACGGGTTCACGGAGGAGCACGTGGCCATCGTGTTCCCGCAGCTCAAGCCGGGCGGCACGCCGCCGCTGGTGCGCGTGCATTCGGAGTGCCTGACGGGCGATGTGTTCGGATCGCAGTTGTGCGATTGCGGCCCGCAGTTGCATGAGGCGCTGTCGTGCTTCTCGCGCGAGGGCGGGATCCTGTTGTACCTGCGCCAGGAAGGACGCGGCATCGGGCTGTACGCCAAGCTCTCGGCGTACGCCCTGCAAAAGAAGGGCCTGGACACCTTCGAGGCCAACCGGCACCTGAACCTGCCCGAGGATGCCCGCAGCTTCGAGCCCGCGGCGCAGATGCTCCAGGCGCTGGGCGTGGCGCGCATCCGGCTGCTGACCAACAATCCCGACAAGGCCAGCCAGCTCGAGGAACACGGCATCGACATCGAAAGCATCATCCCCACCGGGGTCTACCTGAACCCCAACAACCGCCGCTACCTCGAAGCCAAGGTGCGCCACAAGCAGCACACCATTCCCCTGTAGGTCGGCACATGGCCCAAGCCGACCTGCACCACCACCTGATCAATGCATGGTCCGTCGGCTGGGCGCTCTACATCGCCAGCGTCACGGTATGGATCGTGCTCCAGAGGCGCCCGCCCCTGTCGACGGTACTGTGGATATTGGTGCTGGCCCAACTGCCCTACATCGGCTATGCCGTCTACTATTTCTTCGGCCCCCAGCGCCTGAAGCGGCGGCGCCTGAAAAGGCTGCGCAGCCGCCTGCTGATCGCCAGCCAGACCGAACGCGCCCTGCTGCGCGAGCACGACCACGATACCCCGCCGCCGGTGGCGCGCATGGCGGCCCTGGCCCGCACCACCAGCGACATCCCACTGTCCTCGGCCACCGACGTGCGCCTGCTGGTGGGAGGCGAACAGACCTACGATGCGTTCATGGAGGCCATCGCCGGCGCACGCCACCACGTCCATCTGGAGTTCTACATCTTCAAGCCCGACCGCATCGGCACCGCGATCCGCGACCTGCTGATCGAGAAGGCACGCCAGGGAATCACGGTGCGGCTGCTGGTGGACGCCCTGGGCTCCGACCGCCTGGGCCGGCGCTTCCTGGCACCGCTGCGCGAGGCCGGGGCGCAGGTGGGCTTTTTCCATAACGTGCGCATCGGCCGCCGCTGGCGCCCCGTGACCAACTACCGCAATCACCGCAAGATCCTGATCTGCGACGGCAGGATAGGCTTCACGGGCGGGCTGAACGTCACCGACGACGAGGACGAGCGCGTGCGTCCCGACGCCTATCACGACGTGCACCTGCGCGTGGAAGGCGGGGCCGTGCGCTGGCTGCAGATGGTGTTCCTGGAGGACTGGGCCTACACCACCGGGCAGCGCACCGACGATTGCGAACTCGACACGCTGCTGCCCGAGGTGCCGGGTGGCCCGCACCAGTTGCAGATCCTGGTCTCCGGCCCCGACGATCCGCGCCAGTCCATCCACCGTACCCAGGTGGCGGCCATCCATGCGGCGACCGAGCGCGTGTGGCTGACGACAGCCTATTTCGTGCCCAGCGAAGCGGCATTGATGAGCCTGACCAGCGCCGCCCTGAAAGGCGTGGACGTGCGCCTGCTGGTGCCCCGGCGCAGCGACTCGCTGGTGGTGACCGCGGCCTCGCGCTCGTACTTCGACGAACTGCTGGAGGCGGGCGTCAAGATCTGGGAGTACCGGGACCGCATGCTGCACTCCAAGACGCTGCTGGTGGACGACACCTATTCGTTCATCGGCACGGCCAACTTCGACAACCGCAGCTTCGACCTGAACTTCGAGGTCACGGCCCTGGTCTACGGCGAGGACATGGCCCGCCAGCTGGGCCGGCAGTTCGAGCTCGACCTGCGCCATGCGGCCCGCGTCCCCAAGGACAGGCAATCGCCCTTCGTGCGCCGCCTGTTCGACGCCTCGGCGCGGCTGTTTTCGCCGATGCTGTAGGGCCTGCCGCCGTCAGTGCTTGCTGACCAGCGGCCCGGACAGCCAGTTCTCGGCCAGGTCCACGTCGCGCAGCAGCACGGCGAACACGTCGTCGTCGATCAGGCGCGCATCGCGCAGCCGGTACAGCTCGGTGCGCTGGGCGTAGATCGCGGCCATGCGCAGGTCGCGTTCGAAATTGCGGTGCTGGTTGGCCCGTTGGGCGATCTCGGCCGTGTCGCTTTCGGCATCGATGCGGTTGCGGTAGATCTGGGCCAGCGTGGCGGCGATGTCGGCCAGCATGGCCTTCGCGTCGTCATCGGCCAGCTCCCTTTCCATGCGGGCCTGCGCCTGCTCCAGGCCGGCCTGCGCGGCCAGCGCCAGGCGCAGCCGCGCTTCGCGCTCTTCCTTTTCCTTCATGGTCTCGACCGGCGTCGGCACCTTGGGCAGCACCAGCGGCAGCAATGAGCTGCCCAGCAGCAGCGAGCACAGGATCACCCCCGTCGCCAGGAAGATCAGCAGATCGCGGCCGGGAAACGGCACCCCGGCGGAGATCTCCAGCGGCACCGTCAGCACGCCCGCCATCGTGATCGAGCCGCGCACCCCGGACAGCGAGGTGGTCAGGATCACCCAGGTGTTGACCTTGCGCACGGGAGAGCCCTGCAACAGCATGCGAAAGCTCTTCAGGTGGTAGGTGACCCAGACCCACAGGAAACGCAGCGCGATCAGCGCCACCGTGATCGCCACCACATAGGCGAACAGGTGCCAGACCGGCACGTTGCCTGCCTCCCTCGCGTCGGCATGCGCCAGCCCGATGACGCTGGGCAGTTGCAGACCCAACAGGATGAAGGTCATGCCATTGAACACGAATTCCAGCATGGACCAGACGCTGTTGCTCTGCAGCCGCATGGCCGACGACCCCTGCCCCGATTCGGTATAGGTCATGGCGATGCCCGCCGCCACGGCGGACAGGATGCCGGACACGCCGAAATGCTCGGCCACCAGGTAGGCCGCGAACGGCGTCAGCATCAGCAGCACGACCTGTATGGCCGGCTCGTCGTCGGTCCAGCGCGCCACCATCCTGCGGCCCAGGCTCAGCAACCATGCCAGGGCGCCGCCCACGGCCAGGCCGCCCAGGGCGATGACGAGGAAGCTCAGGCTGGCCTGCCACAGCGAGAACGACCCGGTCAGGACCGCCGCGATCGCGAACTTGAAGGCCACCAGGCCCGAGGCGTCGTTCATCAGGCTCTCTCCTTCCAGCACGTGCTGCAGCTTGGGAGGAAGCCGGTTCTTGCCGACGATGGCCGATACCGCCACGGCGTCGGTGGGGGACAGCACCGCGCCCAGCGCGAAGGCGACGGGCAGCGAGATGGCGGGTATCAGCCAGTGGATGAAGTAGCCCACGCCGACCACGGTGAAGATCACCAGGCCCAGCGCCAGGGCGAGAATCGGGCCGCGCAGCTGGTACAGCTGGCGCTTGGGAATGCGCCAGCCATCGACGAACAGCAGCGGCGGAATGAACAGCAGCAGGAACAGCTCGGGATCGAATCTCACCTTCAGGCCGAAGGCCGGTGCCGCCAACAGCGCGCCGATGGCGATCTGGAACAGGGGTAGCGGCAACCGTATCGGGGACAGCCTGGACACCACTCCCGACATCGCCACTGCCAGCAGCAGCATCAGCACGGTGAAGACGATTTGCATGGAAACACGGCCTGGCGAGGAAAACCGTCGTCAAGCCTACCACCAAACCGGACCGGGCCCGGACCTTCCCCGGCTACTTGCCCAGCAGGCCGGCCTGGTACGCCGCCACGAACTGGCCGAAATCGCCCGTCTGCACGCGCTCCAGTTCGCGCTGTTCGGCCAGGGACTGTTCGGCCAGGGCACGAAAGCCCGCCAGTTGCTCGCCGGTGCAGGGCTGGGCGCGGAAGTGCTCCGCATGCTGCCGGCTGGTTTCCAGCATGAAGGCCTGGAACGTCATCCCGCTGGCGCGCAGGGCTTCGAGCACGCGGGCCGACGGCGTCAGCTCGGGCGCTTCGACCTTGGCGCGCTGCGCGGCCACCGAGGCCGCGTAACCGGTCTCGCCGTGGACCCGGTCGAGCAGGTCGGCACAGGCGGCGATGCGATCCAGCAATTCTTCGGCCCACGCGCGCAGGCCGATCTCGCTGCCCTCGCGGTTCAGGACCAGGCCGGGCTGGCGGCCCCGCTTGACCACGGTCAGGAAGTTGTTGGCGCTGAGCCGGCAATGTCCGCCGTCGCCGAACAGCGGGCTTTCCTGCAGCGTGCAATACAGCAGGAAGGCATCCAGGAAGCGGCTGGTGGTCTCGTCCATGCCCACGGGCAGGAAGGGATCGATATCCATGCAGCGCACTTCCACGTACTGCACGCCGCGTTCGGCCAGCGCGCGCAAGGGCCGCTCGCCGCTTCGGGCGACGCGCTTGGGCCGGATGCTCGAATAGTATTCGTTCTCGATCTGCAGGATGTTGGTGTTGAGCTGCACCCACTCCCCATCGCGCACCGTGCCTATCTTCTCGTACTCGGGCCAGGGCGTGCTGACCGCTTCGTACAGGCGCGCGACGTAGGTCGACAGATCGTTGTAGCAGGGCTTCAGGCCGGCCTGGGCCTTGTTCTGGTAGCCCAGGTCGCTCATGCGCAGGCTGGTGGCATGAGGCAGGTACAGCGTCTGGTCGTCCAGCCGCTCGAGCTGGTGCGGGCGGCCCTGCAGGAAATCGACCGACAGCGCCGGCGAGGCGCCGAACAGGTACATCAGCAGCCAGCTGTAGCGGTTGAAGTTGCGTATCAACCCGACGTAGCGGGCCGACTGGCGATCCTTGTCCGAGATCCCGGCGGGCTCGCCGGCGTCGGCCAGCAGCGGCCAGAGATCTTCCGAGAACGAGAAGTTGTAATGGATGCCGGCGATGCACTGCATGGCCTTGCCGTAGCGATAGGCCAGGCCGCGCCGGTACACGTGCTTGAGCATGCCGATGTTGGAAGTCCCGAACCACGCGATGGGAATGTCCTTCTCGGGCGGCAGGCCGCACGGCATGGACTGGTTCCACAACAGCTCGCCGCCCAGTTCGCCATGGACGAAGCGATGGATGTCGCGCAGCTCGGCCAGCAGCGACTCGTGGCCGACGTGGGTGCCGGTGATCAGTTCGATCAGGGCTTCCGAATAGTCCGTGGTGATGCTCGGGTGCGTCAGCGCAGCGCCCAGCGCGGCCGGGTGCGGGGTCATCGCCAGGTGACCCCGGGGGTCGACGCGCAGGCTTTCTCGTTCGATGCCATGAAGCCTGCGGGCCAGCACGGCGCGATGCGCGGGCTGGTCCAGCAACGCCAGGCGGCGGTCTAGCAGATCACTCACGGATGTCCTTGAATTCGTACGGCCTCGCATGGCCGCGGCCGGCATGGGCGTGTTTATATCCCAATTGCCGCCCACGCGCCTACGCGGCAGGGCGGCACATTATAGGTGTGGGGCCGGATGCTCCTGGAATTCCCTTACAAGGCTGCGTTCTTTTCGTGGCTGCCGTAGCCAAGCATACCCCGGCCGGCCTTTCCCCCGCCGAGCCGGGGGAAATACCCCACGCGCCCGCGGTCTGGGCCACAATCACGCTTTCCACAGCCCACGGAATGCGTCGATGCCGCTCTCGTTCAGCCCCAACCCCATACGCGGCAGCCGCGCCATGGCCGTCGCTCCGCACGCACTGGCCTCGCAAAGCGCGCTGGCCGTCATGCGCGAAGGCGGCAATGCCGTCGAGGCGATGATCGCGGCGGCGGCCACCATAGCGGTCGTCTATCCCCACATGAACAGCATCGGCGGGGATGGCTTCTGGCTGATCAGCCGCCCGGACCAGCCGCCCGTGGCGCTGGAAGCCTGCGGCGCGGCGGCGGCCGCCGCCGACATCGCCTCGTACCGGGAGCGCGGCCTGGACGCGATCCCGTTCCGGGGCGGCCTGGCCGCCAACACGGTGGCCGGCACGGTATCGGGCTGGAATGCCGCCCACGAATGGTCCCGGCGCGAACTTGGCGGCCGCCTGCCGCTGTCCCGCCTGCTGGCGGACGCCGTCGACTACGCCCGCCGCGGCATGCCGGTCACCGCCAGCCAGGCCGCCTGCACCCAGGCCAAGCGCGAGGAACTCTCGGGCGTTCCGGGATTCGCCGACACCTTTCTTCCCGGCGGGGCGCCTCCCGCGGCCGGCGCCCTGTTCCGCCAGCCGCGGCTGGCCGATACCCTGGAACATCTGGCGCGCGCCGGCCTGGACGACTTCTACCGGGGCGAACTGGCCCAAGCCATGGCTCGCGATCTTGCCGACGCCGGCAGCCCGCTCGTGGCGGCCGACCTGGCCGCCCACCAGCCGGTCTGGAAGACGGCGCTGGTGCTGGAACACAGCCGCGGCAAGGTCTACAACGTCCCTCCTCCCACCCAGGGCCTGGTGTCGCTGCTTATCCTGGGCCAGCTGGACCGCCGCCTGCCCCGCGAACTGGATCCCGCCGGCGCGGACTACGTCCATCTTTGCGTCGAGGCGACCAAGCTGGCCTTCGGCGTGCGCGACGCCCACATCACCGACCCGGCGCACATGGATGTCGACCCCCAGTCCCTGCTGGCCCCGCGGGAATTGGACGCCATGGCCGCCAGGATCTCCGCGGACCGGGCCGCCCCGTGGGGCCAGGGCAAGGGGCCGGCCGATACGATATGGATGGGCGCGGTGGACGCCCAGGGCGTCGCGGTGAGCTTCATCCAGAGCATCTATCACGAGTTCGGCAGCGGCGTCGTGCTGCCCGGGTCGGGGGTCAACTGGCAGAACCGGGGATGCAGCTTCTCGCTCGACCCGCGATCGCGCAATCCGCTGATGCCCCGCCGCAAGCCCTTCCACACCCTGAATCCCGCCATGGCCCACCTGGCCGACGGGCGCACGCTGGTCTACGGCAACATGGGCGGCGACGGCCAGCCCCAGTCGCAAAGCGCCGTCTTCACCCGCATCGTGCACTTCGGCATGAATCCCCAGGCGGCGGTGGACGCACCCCGCTGGCTGCTCGGCCGTACGTGGGGGCAATCTTCGGACACCCTGAAACTGGAGTCGCGCTTCGACCAGGCCACGGCCGACGCGCTGCGGGCACGCGGACACGAGGTCGAGATGCTGCGCCCCTATGACGAGACCATGGGCCACGCCGGTGCGATCCTGCGCCAGGCCGACGGTACGCTCGAGGGCGGCGCGGACCCGCGCAGCGACGGCTCCGTGGCCGCATGGTAGAGGTGGCGCCGATTACCAACGGACAAGATTCCACGTAAAACCTTACACAGCGTGGCCGCGAAGCCGTCTAGATTGAAAAGCGTGGTGTTTTCGATCTACGAGGAGCACGCGATGAAGCATACCGACTACGCGGCGCGGCCCCCCCATGGGGGCGGCTTTTCTTCCCTGGGCCGTACCGGGATGAAACACTTCGCCCTGGCCATCGGCCTTGCCGGCTGCTGCGCCGTGGCATACGCCCAGCAGGCGCCGACGCGGGACCAGGCCACCCAGGCCCTGCAGAACGCCATGCAAAGGGAAATCCAGTCCATGAACAACCAGCAGGGCTTCGATAGCCCGTCGGCGACCAGCATGACCCGCTCGCTGGAGGTCAAGGCGCTGAACAACTGCAGCGCCTCGGGCTCCCAGAGCGTGACTTGCGACGTCACGACCAGCGCAGACGTCAAGGGCAACCGCCGCGAGGGTACCCACCGCTACGAGTTCTACCAGCAGGGAGGCCGCTGGGAGGCCAGGCTGCCGGCCTCCTGAGGTCGAGCCCGGCAGGACGCCGGCGCGGCCGTCATGCCTTGCGCATGCCGGCCGCGCTTGCGTTCAGCGCTTGCCGGCCCCTGCCAGCAAGGCGTTGAGCAGGATGGCGCCGAAGGTGGCGGTACCGATTCCGCCCAGCGCGAAGCCGCCGAAATGCAGGGTGAAATCGCCCGTGCCCAGTACCAGCGTGACCGCGGCCACGATGAGGTTGCGGTTGTCGGAGAAATCGACCCGGTTCTCGACCCAGATCCGCGCGCCGGCCACGGCGATCAGCCCGAACACCACGATGGAGACGCCGCCCAGCACCGGCCCCGGGATAGTCAGGATGACCGCGCCGAACTTGGGCGAGAATCCGAGCAGGACGGCGATCAGCGCGGCGATCACGAACACCAGCGTCGAATAGATGCGGGTGACGGCCATGACGCCGATGTTCTCGGCATAGGTGGTCAGGCCCGTGCCGCCCACGCTGCCCGACAGCATGGTGGCGACGCCGTCGCCGACGAAGGCGCGGCCCACGTAGCGGTCCATGTTGTAGCCGGTCATGGCGCTCACCGCCTTCAGGTGCCCCAGGTTCTCGGCCACCAGGATCACCGCCACCGGCGCGATCAGGATCATCGCATCCAGCTTGAACACCGGGGCGGTGAAGCGGGGCAGCCCGAACCACGCGGCCTGCGCGACCGGCGCGAAATCGATGGGCTTGCCCAGTCCCATGCCGTTGGTCAGCAACGCGTAGAGCACATAGGCGAGCAGCAGTCCGGCCAGGATCAGCAGGCGCTGCAGCATGCCGCGCGTGAAGACCGCGACGACGCCCACGCACAGCACGGTCGCCAGCGCCATCCAGGCGTCGAAGGAATTGGCGGTGACGCCCTTGACCGCGATGGGCGCCAGGTTCAGGCCGATGACGGCCACCACCGCGCCCGTGACCACGGGAGGCATGAAACGCTCGATCCAGCCCGCGCCGGAAGCCATCACCACCAGCCCGATCAGCGCGTAGACGACGCCGCAGGCGATGATGCCGCCCAATGCCACGGCGATGTTGCCGTTCAGCCCCGACCCGCCGTATCCCGTGACCGCGATCACCAGCCCGATGAAGGCGAAGCTGGACCCCAGGTAGCTGGGCACCCTGCCGCCGACCACCAGGAAGAACAGCAGCGTGCCGATGCCCGACATGAAGATCGCCAGATTGGGATCGAAGCCCATCAGGAGCGGCGCGAGCACCGTCGAGCCGAACATCGCGACCACGTGCTGCACCCCCATGGCCAGCATCTGCGGCCACGGCAGACGCTCGTCGGGCGCGATGACGCGCCCCCCCTCCAGGCTGCCCGGCTGTTCGCGCCAGGCCGGAAAGTATGAACCCGCCATAGATACACTCCCTCGCTTTGTTTTGATTTTTGCCCACATGGAGCAGCGCAAGTGTAGAGGTTCCACCGGCCCGGCGGGTGGTCGGGAGCCAACGCGGGATCAGGCGTGCATCAGGGCGACCGGAAAGGCGGCCAGGGCGTCGGCCACGCGCACCGTCCCGCCGGCCACGGCGCAGGAGCGGCCGTCCAGGACGTTGCGCAGGGCGCCGTCCCTGACGAGGCCCGACAGGTCGATGGACGTGTCGCCCCAGGCCCCGGGGGGCACGTGCGGAACCGGCGACGGGCCGGAGGCCAGCACCAGCGCCGAAGCGTGCAGCGGCACGATCGCCACGGCGAACCGGTCCTCGTGGCGGCGGGCGAAGGCCAGCACCGCATCCCGGGCGTCGCCATGCGCCGCAAGCGGCAGATAGTCGCCGCGGCGGAACAGGTCCGGATCGCGCTGCCGCAAGGCCAGGGCGCGCCGGATCAGCTCGAACTTGATGTGCCCGTCGCGCCAGTTCGCCACCAGCGAGGCGCAATCGGCATCGGACGCCAACGCGGCGCGGCGCCGGCCGTAGTCCACCGGCCGGCGGTTGTCCGGATCGACCAGGCTGAAATCCCAGAACTCGGTACCCTGGTAGAGATCGGGCACGCCCGGCGTGGACAGCCGCAACAAGGTCTGGGCCAGGCCGTTCAGGGCGCCCGCCGCGCCGGCGCGCGCCACGAAGGCCGACAGTTCCAGCAGGCTGCGGCCGTTGCGGCGGGGATCGAGCACGGCGCGCAGGAAGGCGTCGCAGGCCTGCTCGTATTCGTCGGCGGGCGTCACCCAGCTGGAGCGCAGCTTGGCCTCGCGCAGGGACTTGGTCTGCCACTCCCCTACCCGCTCCGCCAGCGCCGCGATGCCGGCCTCGTCGGCGATGGCCAGATCCAGGGGCCAGGCGCCGAACAGGGTCTGATACAGCATGTATTCGTCCGCCGGCGCCGGACGCGGCCCCTCGCGCGCCTTGAGCGCCTCGTGGCGGCGCATCCATGCGCCCACCAGCCGCAGCCACTCGTCCCCGAACTCGCTCAGCACGGCCAGGCGCGCCCGGGCGTCCTCGCCGCGCTTGTGGTCATGGGTGGCGGTGGCCAGCATGGCATCGGGGAAACGGGCCGCGCGCGCCAGCACCTTGCGGTGGAAACCTTCGGCATCCAGCGAGAACACGCCGGGATCGGAGCCGACCTCGTTGCGCGACAGCAGCCGTCCGTAGCGGTAGAACCCGGTATCCTCCACCGACTTGGCCGCCAGCGGCGCCGTCAGTTGCTGGAACCTGCGCAGGGCTTCCCGGCGCCAGGCCCGCAGCGCAGGCGTGGCCGGCGCGTCCGGCGCCTGTCCCAGCCATTGCGCCAGCAGTTCCAGCAACCCGTGATCGGCACGCCGCAGGACCTGCCGCGCGCCCTTGCAGGCGATTCCCATGGCCACCTCATCGGCCGCCAGGGGCGTCTCGCCCCCGACGTAGCTGCGGTAGACGGGGAAATGCACCAGCAGTTCGGTCAGCACCCGGCGGATGGCGGGCGCCCCCCAATCCCGGGTAGCGAGGTCGGTGCGCGCGATGCGGTGCAGTATGCGGACCAGCGCGTCGCACTCGCCCGCGAAGCTCTGCGCGACCAGCCGGCGCCGCACGTCCAGCACCAGCGCGCGAAAGCCGCGCGCCTCGCCCGACACGGCCTCCCATTGCGCCGTCAGGCGCGCCTCTCCTTCGGGGTGGTGCAGCAGCGCGCCCACGTCGTTCATGAAGTCGTAGCCGGTGGTCCCCTGCACGCGCCAGCTCGCCGGCAGGGGTTCGTCGGACGCCAGTATCTTCTCGACCACGATATACGGCACGTCGCGCGGACATCCGGCGGGCCGCCCGCCGTCGAGCGCGGCGAGGTTCTCGCGCAGGTAGCGGCAATAGGCCTCGGGATCGGCCAGTCCGTCGATGTGGTCCACGCGCACGCCATCGATCAGTCCCTCGGCGTACAGGCGAAACGGCAACGCATGGATGGCCTCGCGCGTGTCCTCCCTTTCCACGCGCACGCCGATCAGGTCGCTGACCTCGAAGAAGCGCCGCCAGTTGATTTCCTCGGCCGCCGTGCGCCACCACGCCAGCCGGTAGTGTTGCCGTTCCAAGAGCGCGTGCAGGCGCGCCCGGCCCTCTGGCCGCGTGGCGTCATAGGCCTCCGGAGGCTGGGCCGCGATCTCGGCCGCGCAATCGGGGGCGATCGGAAAGCGTGCGTCGAAATAGGCGATGACAGGCTCGCCCGTCTCCTCGTCCAGCCGTACCGACAACTGGCCGGCGGCCAGGACCTGGCCGTACTGCTCGCCCAGGAAAGGGGCCAGCACCTTGCCACACAGCGCCAGGTCGGCCGGTTCCCAGTCGATGTCGAAGAACTCGGCATAGGGGCTGGCGCGCCCCAGCTTGAGCACGCTCCACCACCAGGCATTCTCTTTTCCCACGCCCATGTGATTGGGCACGATATCCACGATCAGGCCCATGCCGTGCTCGCGCAGCCGCGCCACCAGCCTGCGCAGCCCCTCCTCCCCTCCCAGTTCGGGGCTCACGCAGCCGTAGTCCACGGTGTCGTAGCCGTGCATGGACCCCGGGCGGGCGCGCGTGATGGGCGAGGCATACAGATGGCTGATGCCGAGGTCGCGGAAATACCCGACCTGTGCGGCGGCTGCCTCGAAGGGAAAACCCGCGTGGAACTGCAGGCGCGCCGTGGCGCGCGGCACGCCGCAGGCGACGATGCCCTGCCCGGCGGCCCGCGCCGGGAAAACGGATCCATTCATGCCCTCCCCCTCGTCCTGGCCAGCAAGGCGGCGCGCCCGGCGGCGCCGGGCTCCTCGAACAACGATTCCACCGGTAGCGGCATGCGGCGCCGCCAGTTCGGATGCGTATCGACGGTGCCCGGCAGATTGGGTTGTTCCTGAAGGCCCAGCATGTCCTCCAGCGGCACGACCAGCAGCGGGGCCGGCGTTTGCGCCACGAAATCGAGCACCGCCGTCACCGGCGCCTCCGGCGGGAGCGGATCGCCGGCGCCCACCGTGCCGGCGCGGCCCAGGTCTTCCCACAGGCGGGCCCGGTCCTGGCCCCGCTCCGCCTGCTCGGCCTCGATGCCGCGGCCCTCGGCCAACAGGCCCAGTTCGGCTCGCCAACGGATGTCGGTACCCTGCCACCATCCCGCCACCGTCGGCAGATCGTGCGTCGTCGTGGTGGCCAGCGCCTGCCGCGACCAGCCGCCCGGCGCCCTGAACGGCGCGCCGGGCCAGGTCCCTTCCCGGTTGAACCACAGAACGTCCATGCCCAGCATGCCGGCGCGCGCGATCTGCTCGTTGAAGCCCTCGGGCACCGTGCCCAGGTTCTCGCCGATCACGATGGCGCGATGCCGCCACGACTCCAGCGCGATCAGGCGCATCATGTCCTGGAAGGGATAGCGCACATAGGCCCCCTCGTCCGGCGATGCGCCTTCCGGCACGAGCCACATGCGCGACAGGCCCAGCGCATGGTCGATGCGCACGCCGCCCGCGTGCGCCAGGCTGGCCCGCAGCAGCTCGATGAAGGCGCGGTAGCCGTTGGCGGCCAGCGCGCGCGGGGAAAACGCCGTCAGCCCCCACGCCTGGCCGCGCGGATTGAAGAGATCCGGCGGCGCCCCTGGCGACAACCGGGCCAGCACCTCCTCCTGCCGCGCCCAGGCATGGCTGCCCGAGGGATCCGTGCCGACCGCCAGGTCCGAGATCAGCCCGACAGGCATGCCGGCCCGGCGCGCCGCGGCCTGCACCTCGGCCAACCCGCGCGCGGCGAGCCATTGCAGGAAGACGTGGAATCGCACCTCGTGCTCGTGCTGCGCGGCAAAACGCGCCACCTCCGGGCTGGCGGGCGAGCGGAACGCCGCCGGCCATTGGCGCCAGCCCGACCGGTCCCGGGTCTGCTCCACGCGCCAGGCGTGGATGGCCTCGAAGCGCGCATGCGAACGCAGCGGTTCGCCGCCTTCCCGCTCGAATGCCTGGAAGTCCTCGTGCATGCGCGGTGGCGCATTGCGCGGAAAATCGTCGAACAAGGCCCGCAGCACGGCCAGCTTGGCCCGCCCGGCCGCAGGCCAGTCGACCAGCGACAGCCCCGCCAGCCGCGACAGCTCGTCCCCCAGCCCCCGCGCCGAGACGGCAGCCAGGGCCTGCGGCCCGAACAACGCGGCCGGATCGGCGTACAGGACGTTCAGGAACAATCGGCTGGAAGGGGCATAGGGGCTGTAGCGTCCCGGATCGGCGCTGAACATCGCGTGCACCGGACTGACGGCGATGGCGGACGCGCCCCGCGCGGCCGCCTGTTCGGCCAGCAGCCGCAAGGCGGTGAAATCGCCGAATCCCGAGCTGCCCGCGGCGATGGATGCCGCGGCATCGCGGCGCAGGCCGTAGAGCTGGACCCCCAGGGACCAGAGACGGGCCGGCGCGCCATGCAAGGCGTCATCGATCGCGAAGCACCGGTCCGGCGCGACGGCCAGCGTGCAGGCGGCCTGGCCCAGCTGCAAGGTGTGATAGCCGGGCCGGTCCACGCCAGGCAGGACGAGCGCGCCGCTGGCGCCGCGCCGGGCGATCCCGCTCATGCGCCCGCCGTCCTCGAAAGACAGCTGGAACGGCAACTCGGCCTCGCTCCCGGCCCAGGGCAGTTCGACCGGCGCTCCCGGCGACGCGGTCTTCAACGCCGGCAGCCCCTGTCCGCTTTCGTGCTCGAGCCGTTCCAGGCAATCGGCGACGCCCGCGGGCGTCTCCACGTCGAAGCCGAGTTCGGTCAGCAGGGTACGCAGCACCTCCGGCGCCACGACCTGCTCCCGGCCCATGGCATCCCGCCAATGCACGGCGACGCCGGCCGCGCCGGCCAGGCGCTCGAGGTCGTGATCGGGTCCTCTCATGAAGTCTGCGCCTCCGTCCAGGCAAGGGTGCACGTGGGATCGAGCACGCCCTGCCGCAAGCCGCGTGCCAGCCCCTGGCGACTCTCGAACAGCAGCGCAAAGGCCGCGCCGGGCTGCGTCGCCGTCACCGCGTCGTCGCCGAAATTGGAGGCGATCGCCAGCACGCGCCCATCCCCCAGGCTCCAGCGCGCCTCGACCGCGCTGTCGCTCAGGGCGCGCGCCCCCAGGGCCCGCGTCGCATCCAGGCTGGGCATCAGCGCCTCGCGCCGGCAGCGCAGCAGCGCCTGGTAATACGCAAACCAGCCCCCCGTGTCCTGGAACAGGCCGCGCCGCGACGCTTCGAAGGTGGATGCCTCGTTGGGATCCGGGATGGCGGCCCGCGCGGCGTCGTCGGCGAACGCGGGAAAACTCTCGAACTCCTTGCGCCGCCCTTCCCGCACCGCGCCGGCCAGTTCCGGACCATGGCAGGTGAAGTACAGGAACGGCGTTTCCACGCCGTATTCCTCGCCCATGAAGATCAACGGGATCTGGGGCGCCAGCAGCACCAGCGCCACCGCCGCGCGCAGCGCCTCGCTGCGGTCTCCCACCAGGGTCCGCAGGCGCTCGCCCAATGCCCGGTTGCCGATCTGGTCGTGGTTCTGAAGGAACAGCACGAAGCTGGTCGGCGGCAGGTGCGCCGACGGCCGGCCCCGGTGCTGGCCGCCGCGATGGGCCGACGGCTCGCCCTGGTAGACGAATCCCTCGGCCAGGCAGCGCGCCAGGCGCGCCGCCGGCCGTTCGTCATAGTCTCGGTAATAGCCCTGGTTCTCGCCCGTGAGCAGGCGATGCAGGACGTGGTGGCCGTCGTCGTTCCACTGCGCGTCGAACTCATGTTCCAGCAGCGGCACGGCGTTGCCATCGTGCTCGATGACCAGGTGCACGTGCCGTTGGCGGTCGGTCGCCTGCCGGATGGCGTGGGCCATCTCCTCCAGCCAGTCCTGCTCGGCAATCGCATGCACCGCATCCAGCCGCAAGCCGTCGAAACGGTATTCGTGCAGCCAGTACGCGGCGTTGCCGGTGAAGAATTCCCGCACCGGCCGGCGGCGGAAATCGATGGCCGGCCCCCATGGGGTGTGCACGTCGTCGCGGAAGAAGGACGGCGCATAGGCGTGCAGGTAATTGCCGTCCGGCCCGAAATGGTTGTAGACCACGTCCAGGAAAACCATCAGCCCCAGGCCATGGGCCTCGTCGATCAGGGCCTTGAGGGACTCCGGCGTGCCGTAGGCGCGGTCCGGCGCATAAGGGAGCACGCCGTCGTAGCCCCAGTTCCGGGTGCCGGGAAAATCGGCGATGGGCATCAGCTCGATGGCCGTCACTCCCAGTTCGGCCAGGCGCGGCAGGTGGCCGCGCACGCCGTCGAAGCCGCCCATGGCGCCCACGTGCAGTTCGTAGATGACCGCCTCGCTCCAGGGTCGGCCGCGCCATCTCGTATTGCGCCACCGGTAGGCGGCCGGATCGACGACCACGCTGGCATCGTGCACGTCGCCGTCCTGCATGCGCGAGGCGGGATCCGGCACCGCGGTTCCGTCCGCCAGGCGATACCGGTAGCGCGTGCCCGCGCCGCGAGCCACCTCGGCCTCGAACCAGCCTTCCCGCCTGGCCTGCATGGGGACCACGGACGCTTGCGCCGTGCCGGGATCGAGCTCCACCGACACCGCCTGCTGGCCCGGCGCCCACAGGCGAAAGCGCGTCCTGTCCGGCCCCAGCAGGCGAGCACCGAATTTCTCGGAAAGCAGAGTTTTCTTCATGGCGAGTTCATCCTGCAACCCAGCAGCACCACGCTGCGCGGGGCCAGCTCCAGCGGCATCTGGACCACGTCGGCCTCGGGCGCCTCCGGGCGGCTGCTGTCGATCAGCATGCGCCAGCGCACGGCCGGCGCGGGCAAGGCGAACGAGACGGCATGGCCGTGGCCGTTGACCAGCAGCTGCGTGACTTCGATGCGGCCGTCGTGCCGGACCGCCCGCCGCAGCACCAGCGCGCGCCGGCCGGGATCGTTCCACGCCTGGCTGTCGACCCGTTCCCCATGCTCGTCGAACCAGCCGATCTCGGCCAGGCCATCCTCGACGAAGTGGTAGTCCGCCATGTAGCGCTCACTGCGCAGGGACGGATACTCGTGCCGCAGCGCGGCCAGCCTCGCAACGAAGGCCGTCATGGCCCGGCCTTCGCCGGAGGCGGCCAGGCGCCAGTCGAACCAGGAGATCTCGTTGTCCTGGCAATAGGCATTGTTGTTGCCGGACTGGGTACGGCCGAACTCGTCTCCGCCCAGCAGCATGGGCGTGCCGTGCGCACAGAACAGCGTCGCCAGCATGGCCCGCGCCACCGCCGCCCGGGTCTCCAGCACGGCCGGATCCAGGGTCGGTCCCTCGACGCCCCAATTGCTGCTGTGATTCTCGTTGCTTCCGTCGCGTCCTTCCTCGCCGTTGGCCTCGTTGCGCTTGTGGGTGTAGCTGACCAGGTCCGCCAGCGTGAAACCGTCGTGCGCGGTGACGAAGTTGATCGAGGCCCACGTCCGGCGATGGCGGCGGTTGAACAAATCGCCCGATCCCGCCAGCCGCGTGGCCAGCTCCGGCCGCACGCCCTCGTCGCCGCGCCAGAAACGGCGCACGGTATCGCGGAAGCGGTCGTTCCACTCGGCGAATCCCGGCGGATGATGGCCAACGTGATAACCGTCGGGGCCGATGTCCCAGGGTTCTGAAATCAGCTTGAGGCGCGACAGCAGCGGGTCCTGCAGCAGCGCGTCGAAGAAGCCCGCCCCCGGATCGAAGCCGCCGGCCTCGCGGCCCAGCGTCACGCCCAGGTCGAAGCGGAAGCCGTCCACGCGAAAGGCCTCGGCCCAGTAGCGCAACGAATCCATCACCATCTGGATCACACGGGGATGCGACAGGTTCAGCGTGTTGCCGCAACCCGTGTCATTGATGTAGTGACGCTCGTCGCCGGGCACCAGGCGGTAGTAGCTGGCATTGTCCAGCCCGCGCCACGACAGGGTCGGCCCGGTCTCGCTGGCTTCGCAGGTATGGTTGTAGACCACGTCCAGGATCACTTCGATGCCGGCCGCGTGCAGGTTGCGCACGGCGGTCCGGATCTCGTGCAGCTCGTTGCGCGACAGATAGGCGGGCTCGGGCGCGAAGAACGACAGGCTGCTGTAGCCCCAGTAATTGCGCAGGCCGCGCTCGACCAGGAAACGGTCGTTGACGTGGGCATGGATGGGCAGCAGTTCCAGCGACGTGACGCCCAGCGACAGCAGATGATCGATCAGCGCGGGATTGGTCAGCGCGCGAAAGGTGCCCCGCTCGATGGGCCGCATGTCCTCGCGCGAGATCGACATCCCCCGCACGTGGGCCTCGTAGATCACGGTCTGGCCCCACGGCCATTCCGGCCGCTGGTCTCCGTGCCAGTCGAAGGCATCGTCCACGACCACGCACTTGGGCACCGCGGCGGCGCTGTCGCGGCGGTCCATGCCGCGATCCTCGCGCCGGAAGCCGTTCAGCGCGTCGGTCCAGCGCAGCGACCCGGCCAGCTTGCGGGCATACGGGTCGATCAGCAGCTTGTGCGGATTGAAACGGTGGCCATGCTGCGGCTCGTAGGGGCCGAATGCCCGGTAGCCGTATACCTGCCCCGGCCCCGCCCGCGGCAGATAGCCGTGCCAGACTTCGTCGGTGCACTCGGGCAGGGGCATGCGCGCGATTTCCTTGCGCCCCGATTCATCGAACAGGCACAGATCGATGCGGTGCGCGTGCGCCGAGAACACGGCGAAGTTCACGCCCATTCCGTCGCAGTGGGCGCCCAGGGGATAGGGGCGGCCCGGCAGCAAGCGATCGACGACGGCGCCCATGGTCACTCTGGCTCGAGCAGCAAGGTGGCCAGCGGCGGCAAGGTCAACACCAGCGAATGGGGCAGGCCGTGCGCGGCTTGCTGCCGCGCCTCGACCGCTCCGGCGTTGCCCACGCCCGAACCGCCGTAGTCGGCCGCGTCGGTGTTGACGATCTCGCGCCACCGCCCCGCCCGGGGCACGCCCAGCCGGTAGTCGCCGCGGGGGATAGGCGTCATGTTGCACACCGCCAGCACGCAGCGCTCGCCGTCCATGCGCAGGTAGGCGAACACGCTGTTGCGGTCGTCGTCGCCGATCACCCAGCGGAACCCCGCCGGATCGCCGTCCAGCCTGTGCAGCGCGGGCCTGCCGGCATAGACGCGGTTCAGGTCGCCCACCAGCCGCTGCACGCCGGCATGCAGCGGATCGGCCAGCGCCTCCCAGGCCAGTTGTCCGTCATGGTTCCACTCGCGCTCCTGGGCGAGCTCCCCGCCCATGAACAGCAGCTTCCTGCCCGGATGGCTCCACATGAAGCCGAAATAGGCCCGCAGACTGGCGAAGCGCTGCCAGCGGTCGCCGGGCATCTTGCCGATCAGCGAACCCTTGCCGTGGACCACCTCGTCATGCGAGAGCGGCAGCACGAACTGCTCGGAATAGGCATACACCATGCCGAAGGTCAGGTCGTGATGGTGATAGTGCCGGTGCACGGGGTCCCGCTGCATGTAGCGCAGCGTGTCGTGCATCCATCCCATGTTCCACTTGTAGTGGAAACCCAGCCCGCCCGCTTCCGGCGGCGCGGTCACCCCCGGCCAGGCGGTGGACTCCTCGGCGATCATCATGGCATCGGGAAAGAAACGCCGCACCCTGCCGTTCAGGTCTCGCAGGAACGCGATGGCCTCCAGGTTCTCCCGCCCGCCGTGCACGTTCGGCAGCCATTCGCCCGCGCGGCGGCTGTAGTCGCGATACAGCATGGACGCGACCGCATCCACCCGGAGCCCGTCCACGTGATAGCGGCGCAGCCAGTACAGGGCGCTGGCCCGCATGAAGTTGCACACCTCGTTGCGGCCCAGGTTGTAGATGTACGTGTTCCAGTCCTGGTGGAAGCCTTCGCGCGGGTCCTGGTACTCGTACAGCGCCGTGCCGTCGAAACGCGCCAGCCCATGGGGGTCGGTGGGGAAATGCGCGGGCACCCAGTCCAGGATCACGCCCAACCCGGCCGCATGGCAGCGATCGACGAACGCGGCGAAATCGCGCGGCGTGCCATGGCGCGCCGTCGGCGCGAACATTCCCAGCGGCTGGTAGCCCCAGGAACCGCCGAAGGGATACTCCATGATGGGCAGCAGCTCGAGATGCGTGAACCCCATGCCGGCCACGTAGGGAATCAGGCGGTCGGCCAGCTCATGCCAGGACCAGGTTCCGCCGTCCTCCTTCCTGAGCCAGGAACCGGCATGCACCTCGTAGATCGAGATGGGCGCATCGGGCGCATGGCGCGCCGCTCGGCCCTCCATCCATGCCGCATCGGTCCATGCGTAGGGCGCGGGATCGGCGACCACCGAGGCCGAGCCTGGTGCCGGCTCGGCCTGGAAGGCGCACGGATCGGCCTTCTGCGGCAGCAGGCTGCCATCGGGGCCCAGCAGTTCGTACTTGTAGGGTTCCCCGTGCGACAGCCTGGGCACGAACAGCTCCCAGACGCCCGCGGCATGGCGCAGGCGCATGGGATGGCGACGGCCGTCCCATGCGTTGAAATTCCCGACCACCGATGCGCGGCGGGCATTGGGCGCCCACACCGCGAAGCGCACGCCCGGGACGCCCTCCATCGTGGTGCAATGGGCGCCCAGGCAGGTCTCCAGGCCGTCGTGGTCGCCCCGCGCCAGCATGGCAAGGTCCTCGTCGCCCAGGATGAGGCCGAACGCGTAGGGATCCTCGGCCTCCTGGAAAGCACCGGGCCACTGGATGCGCAGGCGGTAGCCCGTGCGGCCGGGCAGGAAGCCGGCATCGGCCTGGGCCTCGAACACGCCGCCGCCCGACGGCCTCAGGTCCACGACGCCGCCCGTATCCGACACGGCCTGCACGGTCAGGGCGCCGGGCAGGAAGGCGCGCAGCCACAGGCGGCCGTCGCGCAGCTGCGGCCCCAGCACGGAGAAAGGGTCGGGGTGCCGGCCGCCGGCCAGGGCCTCGATATCGGCGGGGGCCATCCCGCCGTCACGGCTGTTGTCCGTCAAGATCCTCTTGCCTCCGTATTGCCGGTTCGATCCGGGCCGCCAACGTCACCAGGCCCCGCAGCGGCACTCCTATCCACGCCGGCCGGTTGGCGGCTTCATAGCACACCTCGTAGGCGGCCTTCTCGATCAGGAACAGCGATAGCAGCGCATCCTCGTCCTGGCTGTCCACCCACGGGCGAGGCGCCGACGCCGCCGCCTCGCGATAGGCATCCAGGAACGCGCCCGACGCCTCGACGCGGAACCGTTCGAGCAGGACGTCCCGGCGCTGCGCCACGGTGTCGACGGACGGACCGGCGATGGGATTGGCGCCGGCCGCGGGGACCGTGGCATCCGGCGCCCGCGCCACCACCGCCGATGCGTAGTCGAACGAGCGCAGCAGGCCGGCCACGTCGCGCAGCGGATTGCGCTTGCGCCGCCGTTCTTCCATGGTGCGTGCCGGCTCCCCCTCGAAATCGATGATGTAGGCATCGTTCTGCGCCACCAGGACCTGCCCCAGGTGGAAGTCTCCATGCACCCGCGTCAGCCAGACATGGCGGACGGATTGGCCAAGGCGGTCCATGGCGGCTTCGAGCAGGTGGCGGTTGTCCAGCAGGAGCGCGGCCTCGGCCGCCAGGTCGCCCCAGTCGCGGCGCGCGGCCAGGATGGCCAGGGCCTGGTCCAGGCTCTGCCGGGCATCGTCCACCCAGCGCCCGACGTCCTCGCGCGAAGCCTCGACCGGCGCGAAGGCCGGATCGTCGGAAGGCATCGCCAGCGCGGCGTGCAGCTCGCCCAGGCGCCGGCCCACGGCGGCGGCCAGCGTCGCGTAGCCGCGCAGTTCCTGGCCATAGTCCTCGGCGCTTTCGGCGGTCAGCGCGGCATCGTCCAGGGTCCGGTGCAGGTACTCCAGCGTCCAGTTCCACGCATCGCCCTGGTTGTCCACGTACTGCTGGGCCAGCATCAGCGTGTGCGGCGTGCCGTCCTCGTCCACGCGCACCACCTCACCCAGCAGCGCCGCCGTGTTGCGGAATCCCAGCCGCGTCAGATGGCGCGTCATCTCGCTTTCCGGATGGATGCCGGCCGTGACCCGGCGCACGATCTTCAATACCGCCATCGTCCCGGCCACCAGCGAACTGTTGGACTGCTCGGCCGACAGCCACTGGATGGGCGTGTCCGCATCGACCGCCACGGTCTCCAGGCCAGGCTCGGGCAGGAACCGTATGCGGGCGTCCCCGCCCCCGTCGGCGGCGATGCGCGACTCCAGCTCGATGCCGTTCTTCAGGCTGTCGAACACCGCGATGGCGAAACTCTGCAGGCTGAACGCATCGGTCACCATGCCCACCATGGGTCCGCGCCGTACCCGCGCCAGCGCCAGTTGCTGCTGCAGCTGCGGCAGGGTTTCCTCCCAGATCAGCCCCAGGGGCACCACGTAGCGCTCGCGCCGCTGGCCCAGGTCGGCCTCGATCTCCGTCAGGTACAGCTCGTCGGCGGCGGGCAGCCGCACGCCGTAGACCACGCGCCCCGAAACGATGCGTTCGTGCTTGGAGGCGAACCAGCGCCGCAGCGCCAGGTATTCCGGCAGGACGGCATGCTCCAGCGTACGGCGCGACTCGGTAGTCAGGTCATAGCCCGTCTTGCCGCGCAACACCAGCGTCCGGAACTCGCGCAACTGGTCGGCGGTGGCCAGGTGCCAGTTCGGCGGCGTCGCCGAGGCGCTCAACTCGAACCAATAGAAGCCATAGGGCGGCAGGGTCAGCAGATAGGTCAGGCGTCCGATCGCGGGGAATGCCGTCCCCCCGGTCAGCTCGACCGGCACCCTGCCGTCGAATTCAGCCAGGTCCAGTTCCACCGCCTGGGGCGTGTGCGACAGGTTGGCCACGCACAGGATGGTGGTTTCCTCGTGCTCGCGCAGGTACGCCAGGATCTTGCGGTTGCCCGGATAGAGAAACCGCAGGCCGCCGCGGCCGAACACCCGATACTGGCGCCGCTTGCCCAGCATGCGGCGCATCCAGTTCAACAGCGAATGGGCGTCGCCGGACTGGGCTTCGACGTTCACCGCCTCGTAGCCATACAGATTGCCCATCAGCGGCGGCAGCACCAGTCGCTCGGGGTCGGCGCGCGAGAACCCGCCATTGCGGTCGGGCGACCATTGCATGGGCGTGCGTACGCCGTCGCGGTCGCCCAGGTGGATGTTGTCCCCCATGCCGATCTCGTCGCCGTAGTAGATGACGGGCGTGCCCGGCATGGTCAGGAGCAGGCTGTGCATCAGTTCTATGCGGCGGCGGTCGCGCTCCATCAGCGGCGCGAGGCGCCGGCGTATCCCGAGGTTGAGGCGGGCCCGGCGGTCGGCGGCATACACCTCCCACAGGTAGTCGCGCTCGCTGCTGGTCACCATCTCCAGCGTCAGTTCGTCGTGGTTGCGCAGGAAGATCGCCCACTGGCAGTTGTCCGGAATGTCCGGCGTCTGCTGCATGATGTCCGTGATGGGAAAGCGGTCCTCCTTGGCGATGGCCATGTACATGCGCGGCATCAGCGGGAAGTGGAAGGACATGTGGCACTCGTCGCCCTGTCCGAAATATTCCTGCGCGTCCTCGGGCCATTGATTGGCCTCGGCCAGCAGCATGCGATCGTCGTAGGACGCTTCCAGGTCCTGCCGGATGCGCTTCAGGATGGCATGGGTCTCGGGCAGGTTCTCGTTGTTGGTGCCCTCCCGTTCGACCAGGTAGGGCACGGCGTCCAGCCGCAGGCCATCGACGCCCAGGTCCAGCCAGAAATGCATGACGCTCAGGATGGCCTTGAGCACGCGCGGATTGTCGTAGTTCAGGTCGGGCTGGTGCGAATAGAAGCGGTGCCAGAAATAGGCCCCGGCCACCGGATCCCAGGTCCAGTTCGACTTCTCGGTATCGATGAAGATGATGCGCGTACCGGCGTAGGCCTGGTCGTTGTCGGACCACACGTAGAAATTGCGCGCGGCCGAACCCGGCTTGGCGTGGCGCGCGCGCTGGAACCATGGATGCTGGTCCGAAGTGTGGTTGACCACCAGTTCGGTGATCACGCGCATGCCGCGCTCGTGGGCCGCCGCGATGAAACGCCGCACGTCCGCCAGTTCGCCGTAGTCCGGATGCACGCCCCGGTACTCGGCGATGTCGTAGCCGTCGTCGCGCCGGGGAGAGGGATAGAAAGGCAGCAGCCAGATCGTGTCCACGCCCAGTTGCGCGATGTAGTCGAGCTTGGACAGCAGCCCTGGAAAATCCCCGATGCCATCGTTGTTGGCGTCGAAGAAGGACTTGACGTGCAGCTGGTAGATGACCGCGTCCTTGTACCAGAGCGGATCGCCCCGGTTCACGGCATTCACGGATGTCTCGCGCTTGTTGTTCATGCGTCCTCGCCTGCC
Organism: Pigmentiphaga sp. GD03639; assembly: GCF_029845405.1. Taxonomy (NCBI): domain Bacteria; kingdom Pseudomonadati; phylum Pseudomonadota; class Betaproteobacteria; order Burkholderiales; family Alcaligenaceae; genus Pigmentiphaga; species Pigmentiphaga sp. GD03639. Next base: position 270,524 of record NZ_JAOCLR010000001.1, on the reverse strand, counting down.
GATGGATCCCCGAAGGGAGCGGATCCTAGAATCGCCGGGAAATGCGCCATATCCCGTAGGGGCCGCCAGGTTCGAGCCACACGTGCTGCATCTTTCCATGCCAATCGAAGCGGTACCCGCGCAACAGGTCTTCGGCATGCAGCGTGCCATCGTCCGGCAACCCGAACTCCCACAGCGGAAGTTCGACATTGGCGCCCTGCGCGCCGTGCGGGTCAAGGTTCACCACCACCAGCACCACGTTGTCGCGTTCCGGCGTCGCCCTGGTATAGGCCAGCACGTGGTCATTATCGGTGTTGAGAAACCCGGTGCCTGTATGGATATGCAACGCCGGGTTGTCGCGTCGTATCCGGTTCAGGACGCCGATCTCGGCCACGATGTTGCCCGGCCGGTTCCAGTCCCAGGCCCGGATCTCGTATTTCTCGGAATCGAGATATTCCTCCTTGCCGGGTACCGGCGTGCCCTCGCACAGCTCGAAGCCGCTATACATGCCCCAGGAACCCGACAACGTGGTCGCCAGCGCGGCCCGGATCAGGAAACCCGGCCGGCCCGACGTCTGCAGATGGCGCGGATTGATGTCGGGAGTATTGACGAAGAAATTGGGGCGGAAAAAATCGGATACAGGCGGCCGCGATATTTCCTCGAGGTAGTCGGTGAGTTCCCGGCGGGTCTCGCGCCACGTGAAGTAGGTATAGGATTGCGAGAACCCCAGCTTGGCCAGCCGGTACATCATCTTGGGCCGGGTAAAGGCCTCCGACAGGAACACGACGTCGGGATGGCGCGCATGCACCTGGCCGATCAGCCACTCCCAGAACGGCAGCGGCTTGGTGTGCGGATTGTCCACCCGGAAGATCCGTATCCCCTCGGCCGCCCAGAACAGCACCACGTCCAGCAGGGCCAGCCACAGGCCGGAGGCGGCATCGCGTCCGTTCGCGGCACGCGCGTAGAAATCGACGTTGACGATGTCCTCGTATTTCTTGGGCGGATTCTCGGCATAGCGCAGCGAGCCGTCGGCGCGCCAGGCGAACCAGTCGGGATGACGGGCCAGCCACGGGTGATCGGGCGAGCACTGGATGGCGAAATCCAGGGCGATCTCCAGGCCGTGCCGGGCAGCCTCGCCCACCAGCGCGCGGAAATCGTCCAGCGTCCCCAGTTCGGGGTGTATCGCGTCGTGTCCGCCCTCTTCCGAACCGATGGCGTAGGGGCTGCCGGGATCCCCGGGCTCGGCCACGAGGCTGTTGTTGCGGCCCTTGCGGTTGCGGCGGCCGATGGGGTGGATGGGCGGGAAGTACAGCACGTCGAAGCCCATGTCCCGTATCGCGGGCAGGCGTGCCGCGACGTCGGCGAAGGTGCCGTGCCGGTGCGGATCGCCGCTTTGCGAACGCGGGAAGCACTCGTACCAGCTGCCGAACCGGGCGGTCCGGCGTTCGACCCGCACCGGGAACTCGGCCGAGCGCGACGCGAATTCGCGGGGCTCCAGCGCCTGTACCAGGGCGGCGGCCTGCGGCGACCGTATCCACGCCAGGCAGTCCTCGGTGGGCAGCTCCGCCAGGCCGCGGGCGGCTTCCTCGGCCCGGGCCCGCGTCTCGGCTCCGGCCTGGGTAGCGCGGCCCAGCACCTTCAGTATCCAGCCACGGACCTCCTCCACTTCCACCGCCACGTCCACGCCCGCATCGGTCTTCTTGCGAAGTTCGTCCAGGAACGTCGCATAGGTATCGCGCCAGGCCTCGATCGCGTAGTAGCCCATGCCCACGCGCTCGGGCCGGCACACGGCCTCCCAGCGATCGTTGCCCAGGTGCACCATGGGCACCCGGGTCCAGGCCTCCTCGTCGGCGGCGCGCCAGAGCACGTCGGCGGCCAGCTTGTCGTGGCCGTCCATGAAGATATCCGCGCGCACCGCGAGCGCCTCGCCGGGCGTGCGTTTCACCGCGAACCGGCCCTGTTCGATGACGGGCTCGACCGCCTCGATCGCCACGCGGGCCGCGCCCATGGCCGCGGTCAGCGACCGGCGGCGCGGCGGCCCTGACAGCACGGGGGGCGCGGATCCCAGTTCGATGGCCTGCGCGGCGCCGGGCCCCAGCCTCGCGGGCACGCCGCCATCGACCGGCCGTTGCACGCGATCGGGCAGCCTGGCCTGGATCATGGGCCAATCCACCGCCGATGCGGCCAGCAGGTCGGGATTGAACAGCAGCAGATGACTGCGCCTGCCCCGCTGCCCGACGGCACGGCGCAGCAACATGGCGATGGGCGCGTCCGCGCCGCCCAGCGGCGACAGTGTCACGTCATCGGCCGGCGCGCGGGCCAGCCAGCGATTCGCGGCACGAAGCTCGTCGCCCAGGTCCAGCTGGCCGTGCGGCGTGCCATCCAGCCCGTGCCGTTCGTATCCCATGGGCACCAGCCAGCCCGCGCCGCACGTGGCGGCGGCCCACAGCGCACGGATCGAGGCGCGTTGCCGCACCTCGGCATCCGGCACGCCGACGCCCGCCGCGCCGGGGCCGTAAGGATCGGCCGGAAAGGCCAGCACGGCGCAGCCGGTGTCCGCCAGCGCGTGCCACTCGTCCATGAACCAGGCGCTGCGGAAATCCCACCAGGCCAGCGACGAAAACACATGGGAAAAACCCACTCCGCGCAGCCCTCGCACCGCCTCGCGCGACAGGCCGGGCGTCCAGGCCAGCAGGTCCAGTCCGTCCTCGCGCCCGCGCAGCGACGCGAGCTTGCCTGCCCACGGGCCGGCCGCGTCCCATCCCCGGACCAGCAGGCCGCGCACGCCCAGTTCGCCCCACGCCGGCGCGCGCGCCGCCCAGTCGACGGCAGCTTCGCCGCCGGCCGGTGGACAATCCAGATAAAGCTCCAGCCGGCGCCGCGTGGCGGCGCGCGCCAGCACACCGCACGAGGCCTCGTCGCCTGCCTCGCGCGCGTCGGCCAGCACCTGCCCGAATCCCAGCCCGGCGGCCGTCTCGAGCCACGCGCGCCAGGGCGCCGCCAGCGCGCCCGCCTCGTCCAGCACCGGCCCCAGGGCCGAAGCCCTGGCATGGTAGATACGCAGCGGCGGTCGACGTCGCGCCGCCATCAGGCCCGTTTCCGTATGGCGGTCTCGACCGGAGCGCTGGCCGCCTCCGGACGGCGGGCCACCATGGGCGCGCCCACGGGAGCGACCGGCGCGAGCATGCGGTACAGCTCGACATATTGGGCGGCGGAAGCTTCCCAGCCGAAGTGGCGGGTCATCCCGTTCTTCTGCAGGGCCGCCCACCGCTGCGGTTGGGCAAAGGCCTCCAGCGCCCGCTCGACCGCCGCCATCATGTCGGCGGGTGTGTCCCCGTCGAACAGAATGCCCGTGGCCGATCCGACCTCGGCATCCGGCGCCTGGGACAGCCCGGCGATGCTGTCGGCCAGGCCACCGACACGCGACGCAATGGGCACGGTCCCGTACAGCATGGAATACAGCGGCGTCAGGCCGAATGGCTCGAAGCGGCTGCCGTGCAGCAGCATGTCGGCGCCGGCATGCAGCAGGTGCCCGCGGCGTTCGTCATAGCCGATGTGCACGCCCAGGTTGCGCGGATGCCGCGCGGCCAGTTCCTGCAATGCCTCTTCCAGCGCGCGCTCGCCGCAGCCGAGCACGGCGATCTGCAGACGCGGATGCGCCGCCAGCAGCATGGGGAACACCTCGATCGCGAGATCCGCCATCTTCTGCGAGGTCAGGCGACTGCCCATCGCCAGCAGCGGCGCCTCGGGGTCGGTGGGCAGGCCGAATGCGCGCTGCATCTCCAGCTTGTTGCGGATCTTGCCGCGCAGGTCCATGGCGGAAAAATGCTCGGGCAGATAGGGATCGCAAGCGGGATCCCAGACCTCGGTGTCGATGCCGTTGGGAATGGCGTGCAGCTCATGGGCGCGCTGGCCCAGTACGCCCTCCAGTCCATGGCCGAACGCCGGGGTCAGGATCTCGCGCGCGTAGGTCGCGCTGACCGTCGTGATCTTGTCGGCGTAGCGCAACCCCGCCTTCATGAAGTTCAGGTTGCCCCAGAATTCCACGCCCTCGCTGCCACGATAGGCGGGCGGGATGCCGAGCTCCTCCGCCAGGCGCAGCGGGAAGTTGCCCTGGAACGCGAGATTGTGGATGGTCAACACCGTCTTGGGCCGCTTGACGCCGGCCGCGTGCAGATACAGCGGCGTCAGGGCCGCGTGCCAGTCGTGGGCATGGACCACGTGCGGAACCCTGATCGGCGTCTCGCCCACCGAAATCCGCTTTGCCGCCTGGGCCAGCGCGGCAAAGCGGATTCCATTGTCGGGAAACTCCCTCCCGTCCGCATCCAGGTAGGGGTTGCCGGGGCGCACGTACAGGGCGTCGTTGCGCAGCAGCAGCACCGGTATCTCGGTATCGGCGACCCATCCCGCCCAGACCTCGGCATCGCCCCCGATCAATCCGGGCAGATCGGCCACCTTCTCCAGGTCGCTGGCGGCATGCAGCGCGCTTTCATAGGCGGGCATGAAGATGGTCGCGTCGACGTGCGCGTCGCGCAGGGCCCGTGCCAGGCCGCTTACCGCATCGCCCAGGCCCCCCGTCTTGGCGAGCGGCAGGGCCTCCGACGTTACTAGCATGACTCTCGGCAGCAAGATGTTTCTCCGGCAAAAGACGCTTCCCCATGGGCAGCTGATGATTGGGTCGGGACTTCACACGCGCAGGGATGTTTCTCGTGCGGCGGGCGGGTGCCGCGCCGGATAATGTCCATCCTCGCCGATAAAAATTACCGCTGTGAGTAAGATGTACACGTCCGATGCGGCATTCTTCCCGGGATGGGCATCCCTTGCCGGGGACAAGGGCAATATGCATGCCATGGTGCGCCGCGCGCGCCCCGCATGGCGCCAGGTTTGTAACGACATTCTTCCCGCGCACCGCGTGGAAGCCTTTGATCACCAAAAGAGAAACACCATGAGCCCTAGCGATTCCTACCAGCCCAACGATGCCGTGCTGGCCCTGGCCACCAAGCTGTTCGATCTTGCCCGCGCGGGAGAAACCGAGACGCTGGCCGCCTACCTCGCCGCCGGGGCGCCCGCGGACCTGACCAACCAGAAAGGGGATAGCCTGATCATGCTGGCGGCCTACCATGGCCATGCCGGCACGGTCAGGACGCTGCTGGAGCACGGCGCGGATCCCAACCGCGTCAACGACCGGGGGCAGAGCCCGCTGGCCGGGGCCGTGTTCAAGGGAGAAGAAGAGGTGGTGCGGGCGCTGCTGGACGGCGGCGCGAATCCCGACCTGGGCACGCCGTCGGCAAGGGAAACGGCGCGCATGTTCGGGCGGGCCGACCTGTTCGGCCTCCCGAACTGAACGCGGCGGGAAACGCCGGCCTCAGGCCGCCGCGCGGCGCGTGCGGCCCGCCTGCCACAACAGGGGAAGCAGCACGATCGCCACGGCCGGATACAGCAGCCAATTGATGGTTTCCCATCCCGAGGCGTTGAGCAGCCGGCCCGACGAGAACGACGCCACGGCCACGGAACCGAACACGAGGAAATCGTTCAGGGCCTGGACCTTGGTGCGCTCCTCGGGCCGGTAGCAGTCGGTGACCATGGCGGTGGCGCCGATGAAACCGAAGTTCCAGCCCACGCCCAGGAAGACCAGCGACAGCCAGAAATGCCCCACGCTCAGGCCATGCAGCGCGACCGCTCCGGACACCGCCATGAGGAGCAGGCCGGCCATCGTCACCCACTCCTTGCCGAAGCGCGTGATCAGCCTGCCGGTGACGAAGCTCGGCCCGTACATCGCCAGCACGTGCCACTGGATGCCCAGCGCGGCCTCGCCCACCGTGTGTCCGCACGCCACCATCGCGATGGGCGCGGCCGTCATGACGAAGCTCATCATCCCGTACGAGACGATGCCCGCGGTCACCGCCACCACGAAGCGGCCCGAGGCCGCGATCTCGCGCAGCGGCCGCCCCCCGCCCTGCTCGGCCGCGGGACGCACCGATCCGCGCAGCAGGATCAGCACCGGCAGCGCCGCGAGCGCCAGCACGGCCTGGCCGACGAAGCTGCCGGCGAAGGGAATGGCGCCGATCGCGTCGCGCGTCCAGATCACGGTCTGGGGTCCGATGACCGCGCCTACCAGTCCGCCCACCATGACCCAGGAAATCGCCCGCGCCTTGAACGCCGCGTCGGCCCCGTCGGTCGCCCCGAAGCGGTAGCTCTGCACGCACGATCCGTAGGTACCGGCGATGGCGGTGGCGACGCAGAACAGCGCGAACATGCCCGTGGCGATGCTGTAGGCCGCCAGCAGCCCGGCCACGCCGCCGATCACCGCGCCCAGCATGTAGGCGGCGCGGCGCCCCAGCCTGCGCATCAGCATGGCCGCCGGGATCGTCCCCAGCGCGAGGCCGAGGTTGTAGAGGCTGACGGGCAGCGTCGCCAGCGATTTGTCGGTGGCCAGCATCTGCCCCACCAGCCCGCCCAGCGAAATGACGATGGCGGGATTGGCCCCACCCAGCGACTGCGCACAACTGAGCACCAGCGCATTGCGGCGCACATCCTTCTCGGTCAATGCATTCATGCTCGTACGCGGACGTCCCGGTTTCGATGTTTTTATGATTCTAGGTTATTTGGACCGCTCGACATCCGGCTCCGGTCAAATATCGCGGCACACGGCATATACTGCCCGGGCCCGATCCGGCCTCACCCCACGCGCCGCCCATGACCGCCCCCACCGCCAAGCCCAACATCATCTGGCTCATCGTCGCCGCCGCCTTCTTCATGGAAACGCTGGACGGCACGGTGATCGCGACCGCCCTGCCGCAAATGGCCGCCACCTTCCGTACCAACCCGGTCAACCTCAGCATAGGCATGACGTCCTATCTGGTGACCCTGGCCGTGTTCATCCCCATCAGCGGCTGGGTCGCGGACAGGCTCGGCACACGCCGCGTCTTCGCCTGGGCGGTCGCCGCCTTCACGCTGGCCTCCGTCTTGTGCGCGCTGAGCACCAGCGTCGCGCAATTCACCGCCGCGCGGGTATTCCAGGGCATGGCGGGCGCGATGATGGTGCCCGTGGGACGGCTGGCGGTGCTGCGCAACACCGGCAAGGAAGACCTGGTCCGCGCCATGGCCTTCATCGTCTGGCCGGGACTGATCGCGCCCGTGATCGGCCCCCCGCTGGGAGGCTTCCTGGCGACCTACCTGAGCTGGCAGTGGATCTTCCTCCTGAACGTCCCCCTGGGCGTGGCCGGCATCTTCCTGATCCGCGCCTATATCCCCGAATCCGCCCCGCAGCCACGGCGGCCGCTGGACACGGCGGGCTTCGCCCTGAGCGGCCTCGCGCTCAGCTTCCTGATGGTCGGGGTGGAGCTCCTGGGCTACGGCGGACGGTGGCAGCTGGGCGCCCTGCTCGTCGCCGGCAGCATCGCGCTGGGCGTGGCGCTGGCCGCGCACCTGCGCCGCCACCCCCATCCGTTGATCGACCCCACCATCATGGCCGTGCCGTCGTTCCGCACCGTCATGATAGGCGGCACGATCGCCCGCACGGCGATCAGCGCCATGCCTTTTTTGCTGCCGCTGCTGTTCCAGGTGGGCTTCGGCCTGAACGCCTTCGAGGCCGGCATGCTGTACCTGGCCAGCATGCTGGGCAATTTGGGCATGAAGCTGGGCACGACGCAGGCGCTGCGCCGCTTCGGCTTCCGCAACGTGCTGGTCTTCAACGGCGCGCTGGCGGGGGCCTCGATCACCTTGTGCGCCGTACTGTCGCCCGATACGCCCGTGCCGGTGGTCGTGGCGATCATGCTGGTGTGCGGCCTGACCCGCTCGATGCAGTTCACCGGACTGACTTCCATGGCCTTCGCCGAGGTCCCACACCCGCAGATGAGCAGCGCCAACACCCTGTTCAGTACCACCCAGCAGATGTCCATGGGCCTGGGCATCGCGGTCGGGGCCGTGGTGCTGCATCTTACCGCCGCCGCACGCGACACCGGCGGCGCGACCTACGACGTCACGGACTTCCGGATCACCTTCCTCGTCGTGGGCCTGCTGGCCCTGAGCAGCCTGCTGAGCTTCGTGCGGCTGCGGCACGACGCCGGTGCCGAGGTCAGCGGACACCGGCGCAGCGGCGGCACCGCCTGATCAGTACACGTCGCGCCGATAGCGGCCCTGTTCGGCCAATTCGTCCAGGCGATCGCGGCCCAGGATGCGTTCGAGTTCGGCCGCGACACCCGCCGCCATGCCTTGCAGGCTGCCGCAGACGTAGATCGCGGCGTCATCGTCCACCCACGCCCGCAGTTCGCCTGCCGCGGCGGGCAGGCAGTCCTGCACGTAGCGCGGCCAGCCGGCCGTGCGCGAGAACGCCAGATCCAGCCGCTCGAGCACGCCCTGCCCGCGCCACGCCTGGATTTCGTCGCGATGGAAAAAGTCGTGCTCCGGCGTGCGTTCTCCGAACAGCAGCCAGTTGCGATGCGCCCCGGCGGCGGCGCGCGCCTTCAGGTGCGCGCGCAAGCCCGCCATGCCCGTGCCGTTGCCGATCAGGATCAACGGCCGCCCAGGCGCAGGCGGATGAAAGCCGCCATTGCGCCGCAGCCGTACGTCCACCTTGCCGCCCACGCGGACATGCCGGGTCAGCCATCCCGACCCCAGTCCCAGCCGGCCGTCGGGATACCGCATCTGCCGCACCAGGAGCTCCAGGCGGCCATCGGCCGGCAGCGAGGCGATCGAATACTCGCGATGGGGGATGCGCGGCAGCGCCTCCAGCAGCGCCGGGGCCGGCAAGCCGCGCAGCGCGGCGCGTCCGGCCTCGTCATGGGGCAGCACCCGTGCCGCCAGCGCATCGCTCAGCGATTGCCCGCCGTCCACCCCCATGGCGCCATCCAGGCCCAGCGCGGCCAGCAGCGACGCGACGTCATCGGGAGCATTGCGCGGCCCGATCTCGGCGATGTCGCCGGCCTCCCAGTCGGCCGGGGATGCATCCGCGGCCACCAGGGCCAGGTGATAGGCGGGGCCGCCGGGACTGCCGTCGTTCAGCAATCGGCGCTCGGCCAGCGTCCAGGCCTGGTAGCTGGGCGCAGCCCAGTCTTCCATTTCCGCGCTCGCGCCCAGCACGTTCAGGTAGTGCTGCCAGTGGCGCAACGCACCCTCGTCGCCATCGTCCACCAGGATAGGATCGAACATGGGCTCGGCGCCCTGCCGGTGCAGCCAGTTCGCCAGCGACTGGCCGAAGGCGCAATAGCGCTGGTAGCTGCTGTCGCCCAGGGCCAGCACGCCGTAGCTCATGCCGTGCAGGGCCAGTTCGCCGGCCAGCGTCTTGCGCGCGAAGCCGGCGACGCTGTCCGGGGCATCGCCCTCGCCCGTCGTGCTGACCACGAACAGGGCCTGGCGGAAACGCTGCAGGGCCGAACCGCCCATCTCCGCCAGGTTGGCCAGATGCACGGGCAATCCGGCGGCCTGGAGCGCCTGCGCGCTGCGCCGCGCGATCTGCTCGGCGAAGCCCGTCTGGCTGGCATAGGCCACCAGCAGCGCATCGGCCGCGATCGGGCCGCCGGACGGAGACGCCGCGGCGCGCCATGCCAGCGCGGTCCATACGCAGAACGCCACATAGCAGGCGACTACCAGTCCCCCTGCCACGGCGCGGTGCGCCGCCGGCGACAGCGGCAGCACGGCGGCCACCAGGACCAGGGCCGCCAGCAGCAACAACACCGCCACGCCCGCCCGGCGCGCGGATGCCGCGCGAGATTCGTCGTTCATTCCATCATCGCCGCGAAATTGGGCGTCATCGTTTCCCGGTACCCCTGGGCGGTGCGCTGTACGAACTGCGCCGCCAGCCCGCGACGCGCCGCCCAGCGCAGCCCCTCGTCCGGCCCCATCACCGTCAGCGCCGTCGCCAGCGCATCGGCGGCCATGCACTCGGGGTGCAGGACCGTGACCGAGACGACGCCGTTGCCGATGGGCGCGCCGGTGCGCGGGTCCAGGGTATGGCTGTACATGCCCTGCCCATCGGAGACATGGCGCCGGTAGTCGCCCGAGGTGGCAACCGCCAGGCCCTCCAGGGCCACCAGCGTCGGCGGCACGGACGACTCGCCGTTCGCATCCCAGGCCCGGTCCAGCTCCACCCACCAGGGCGTACCGTCCGGCTTCACCCCGTGGCCGGCCAGCTCGCCGCCTATCTCCACCAGATAGCCCGCCACGCCGGCGCGCCGCAGGCAGCGGGCCACGGCGTCGACCGCGTAGCCCTTGGCGATGCCGGACAGGTCCACATGGGCCCCGCCTGGTTGCCGCGCACGGCGGCCCGCCACGTCCAGTTCGATCCGCTCCCAGCCCACGCGCCCACGCACGGCCTCGATCTCGGCCGCAGACGGCCGGGCGCGCGGCCCCTGCGGCCCGAACCCCCACAGGTCGACCAGCGGCCCCACCGTAGGATCGTAGGCGCCCCCGCTTTCGCGGGCCACGCTCAGCGCCTGCTCCAGCACCACGAACAAGGCATCGGGCAAGACGTGCCAACTCCCCGCCGGCGCGGCATTGAAGCGGCTCAGGTCCGTATCGTCCCGCCAGTTGCTCATCTCGTCGATGACCCCGTCCAGCGTCGCCCGCACCCGCTCGTCCAGGTCCGGCGGCACCCCGCCATCATCCACCAGCCTGACCGACCAGCTCGTCCCCATCGTCGGCCCGCCCATGGAAACCACCCGAGCCCCGCTCCCATAGCCCCGCCGCGCCTGCTCCGACACCGCCAGCGGCACGAGCACTCGCCCCTCCCTACGCCCTTCGGGCTCGTTACCATGGCCGGCAGCCAGCGAAGCACCGCTGCCATAACCCAAGATAGCGGCACCAGGCCCAGGATGCGGCGGATCCGGCTCCGCCGGTCCACCCGCATCGCCCCCTGGGGGGCGCCCGAAGGGCGTACGGGAGGGCTTATTCAGGCAAGACCTCGAACGTCGCGATGTAGGTCGACCGGCGCTCCTTCGCCTTGTCGAAGGTGGTCTTGTCGTCCTTGGTCTCGGCTTCCAGCCAGTACATGCCGGGCTCGGGCCAGGTCACCGTGAACTTGCCGTCGGCATCGGTGCGCGTCTTCATTTCATGCAACTGGTCGCGGTAGCGGATCCCGCCCGGCACGATGGACACTTCTATGCCGGCCGCGGGCTTGCCATCGAGCAGCAGCCGGAAACTGGCTTCTTCCTTGGCGAACAAATCGTTCGGATGGGTGATGGGCGCCAGTTCCAGCCCCTGTCCGGTGGGCTTGAGCACCGTGTCGGTCGGCTTGCCCACCGTCACGAAGGTCTCCAGGCGGCTGTTGGCCTGCGTGACCCGCAGGTCCTGGGCGTCGGCCGGCACCTCCTGCGCGAACTTCTCGGCCGTGCCGCGCCAGCGCTTGTTCTTGCCGTTTTCCTTGTACGACGCGAACACGCCGTTGTTGACCACCGCCATCTTGTAGGTGCCGGCCTGGGTCAGGCGCACGTCGAAGGTGCTGCGATAGCGGCCCGTGGACTGGTTCTCGGCCTTGGCCGCGGTGCCGTCGGGAGCGGTCACCGACAGGTTGTTCAGTTGCAGCGGAAAGTGCTCGAAGTAGAAGAGGTCGTTGGACACGGCGGCGTCCACCGTCACCCACGGATCCGCGCCCGACAGCACCGTGGCCGAGGGCAGCATCCACATGCGGTGCGCCTGGGCCGACAGGGGCAGGCTGAACGCCAGGGCCAGCGCGGCCCACTTGAGAGACATCTTCATGTTCTTTTCCTCGGAAGGGGTTGCTAGGGAATCAGGGTTTGGTTTCCAGCGCGACGCGGCCCAGCTCGTGCTGGCCACGCGCCTCGCCCTTCTCGGGCGCGCGCGGCGGCCACTGGAACGGGATGCGCAGCAACTCGCGGCCGCCGACCTCGCGCGCGGCTTCGACCACCAGTTCGTACTTGCCTTCGGCCAGCTTGCCCAGCGGCGCCTTGCCGTCGCTGAACGCCAGTTGATGCTCGCCCACGGGCCGCGTGGCGCCGCTGATGCCGTCGGCGGGCATGGTCAGTTCGCGGCCGGTGCGGCGCCACCACTGGCGCATGTCCTTGAGCCACTTCGTGCCTTCGTCGTTCTTGAGCTTGACGTCGTACCAGACCGCCAGGTTGGCGGCGACCTTCTGGTCCGGCCCCTCCACCCACACCGCCACGTACGGACGGTGGTACTCGGCCACGTTCAGCCGGGGGATCTCGATCCTTACCGCCAGGTCGGCGGCCTGGGCCTGCCCGACCATCAGGCCGGTGACGGCCACCGGGATCAATGTACGCATAGCCAGAACCTCTTCAATGAATGAATACGAATGCCAGGAACAGCGGCACAGCCACGCCCAGCGCCACCATGGGCCAGGTGACGGGCCGGTTGCGCGAATGGATCTGCAGCAGGAAGAAACCGGTCACGCAGAACACCAGACAGGCGACCGCGAAAATATCCAGGAACCACTTCCAGGCCTCGCCCGTGTTGCGGCCCTTGTGCAGGTCGTTGAAATACGAGATCCAGCCGCGGTCGGTGCTCTCGTACTTCACAGCGCCGTCGGGCAGCTCGACGCTCAGCCAGGCGTCGCCGCCGGGGCGTGGCAGGGAAACATAGATCTCGTCGGACGACCATTCGGCCAGCTGGTCGCCGATCGCCACGGACAACTGGTCTTCCAGCCATTGCCGCAGCGCCGGCGGCAATGGCGCCTTGTCGGCCCCCCCTTCAGGCGCCAGCGCGCGCGCCAGTTCGGCCGGCACCTGCGCTTCCTTCGAGACGACGCGCGGATGGGCTTCGATCTGGGAGGCGTGGTTCAGCGTGATGCCGGTGGCGGCGAACAGCAGCATGCCGACGAGACAGATCGCCGAGCTGATCCAGTGCCATTGATGCAGATGCTTCAACCAGAATGAGCGACGCTTCTGCTCCAGGAAGCGATCCGACTGTTTGTCCATACGGCGGTGCGCGGCACTGCATGCTTGAGATGATTAAGATCAATAATGATAACAATTCTCAAGCACTGTAGCCAGCACCGGGCCGGCGCGCAGGCGGCGGCCTCCCGCCGCCGCCCTTGCCTCGGGAGCCTACTTCGAGTCCTCCAGGCGCACCCCCACCTTCAGGCCCACCTGCCAGTGCGCGATCTTGCCGTCCTCGATGTGGCCCCGCACCTGGGTGACCTCGAACCATGCCAGATGGCGCATCGTCCGGGCCGCGCGGTCGATCGCGTTGCGGATCGCGTCGTCGCTGGACTTCGTCGAGGACCCGACCAATTCGAGCTGCTTGTACACGTGTTCCGACATCGTCGTCTCCTGGTTGCCTGGGATGCCGGCCAGCAAAGGCCATTCCCGGCGCCGCGCGGCACCGGGAGCCGGCCAGGCCACCTTAGTCCAAGCCGCGGGCATGAATCAAGCTATCCTATGGCACCCGCCCGCCTCCCGCCCGCCGACCGTGGAACACAGAAAAACGCTGAACATCACCCTTTGGCTCGTCGCCATCGGCCTCTTCATGCAGACGCTGGACACCACCATCGTCAATACGGCCCTGCCGGCGATGGCGGCAAGCCTGGGCGAAAGCCCCCTGCGCATGCAATCGGTGGTGATCTCGTATGCGCTGACCATGGCCGTGCTGATCCCGGCCTCGGGCTGGGTCGCCGACCGCTTCGGCACGCGCAAGGTGTATTTCTCGGCCATCGTCCTTTTCACGCTGGGCTCCGTGCTGTGCGCGGTCTCCCAGAACCTCAGCCAGCTCGTCGCTTCACGCGTGGTCCAGGGCGCCGGCGGCGCGATGCTGATGCCGGTGGGCCGGCTGGTCATCCTGCGCAGTTTCCCCCAGGAGCGCCTGCTGCCCGCGCTGAGCTTCGTCGCCATCCCGGCCATGGTCGGCCCCATGATCGGCCCCGTGCTGGGCGGCTGGCTGTCCGAGCAGTTCTCCTGGCACTGGGTGTTTTTGATCAACATCCCGGTCGGCCTGGCCGGCGCGATAGCCACGCGCACCTTCATGATCGACAAGCGCGAGAAGCAGCCGGCCTCCTTCGACGGCGTGGGCTACGGACTGCTGGCCTTCGGCATGGCGGCCATCTCGCTCTCGCTGGACGGGTTCTCGGGCCGCGCCACGGGCCACGCTACCGTCGTACTCATGCTGGTGTTCGGCCTGATCAGCATCGTCACCTACTGGCTGCGCGCGGGCAGGCAGGCCGCGCCGCTGTTCTCGCCCACCCTCTTCCACATCCATACGTTCACCATAGGCTTGCTGGGCAACCTGTTCGCGCGCCTGGGCAGCAGCGGCATGCCCTTCCTGCTGCCGCTGCTGCTGCAGGTCAGCCTGGGCTATTCGCCCACGCATTCGGGCCTGATGATGCTGCCCGTGGCCGCGGCCGGCATGCTCAGCAAGCGCCTCGCGACCTCGCTCATCACCCGCTACGGCTATCGCCACGTCCTCGTGGTCAATACGGTGCTGGTCGGCCTGACCATCGTCTCGTTCTCGCTGGTCGATGTCTCGCACCCGGTCTGGACCCAGGTGCTGCTGATGGCCTTCTTCGGCGCGGTGAACTCGCTGCAATTCACCGCGATGAACACGCTGACGCTCAAGGATCTGGGCCAGCAAGGCGCCAGCAGCGGCAACAGCATCCTGTCCATGATGCAGATGCTGGCGATCAGCCTGAGCGTGACGGTGGCCGGCGGCATCCTGGCCGCGTTCAGTCACCTGGTGGACCATGGCGCGCCCGAGGACGCGCTGGCCGCCTTCCACGCCACCTTCATCTGCATCGGCCTGCTCACCGCGGCTTCGGCGTGGATCTTCTGGCAACTGTCGCCCGACGTGCCGCGCGAATCCAAGAAGGATGACTCGCTGGACCTGGGGTAACGAAGGGCGAAGGCCGCGTCGTATAGAATCGACCCTTTTGCGCGGCCCGCCATGTGGTTCAAGAATCTACAGATCTATCGCCTTCCCGCCCCCTGGCCCATGACGCCCGAGGGGCTCGATGAACTGCTCCGGCCCCAGGTCTTCGCCCCCGGCTCCAGCCTGGAGCTGCAGACGCAGGGATGGGCGCCCCCGCTGGAAAACGGCAGCCTGCTGGCCCACGGCGTGAACGGCCAGCTGCTGATCACGCTGCGCACCGAGAAGAAACTGCTCCCGACCACCGTCATCAATCAGGTGGCCAAGGCCAAGGCCCAGGAGATCGAAGAGCAGCAAGGCTTCAAGCCGGGCCGCAAGCAGATGAAGGAGATCAAGGAGAACGTCAAGGAAACGCTGCTGCCGCGCGCCTTCAGCATCCTGCGCGACACCCGCGCGTGGATAGACACGCGCAACGGCTGGCTGTGCATCGACGCTTCCTCGGCGGCGCGCTGCGACGAACTGCTGCAGCTCCTGAACCGGGCCATCGACAAATTCCCGCTGGCCAACCTGCACGTGCAGACCTCGCCCGCGGCCGCCATGACGGAATGGCTGGCCGGCGGCGAAGCTCCCGCCAATTTCACGATCGACCAGGACACCGAGCTGCGCTCCACCGGCGAAGGCCGCGCCACGGTGCGCTATGTGCGGCAATCCATCGAGGCCGAGGACGTGCGCCGCCACATCGAGGCCGGCAAGCAGTGCACCCGGCTCGCCATGACCTGGGCCGACCGCATCTCGTTCGTGCTGAGCGAATCGCTGGCCATCAAGCGCATCGCGCCGCTGGACGTGCTCAAGGAAAACGCCGACGCCCTGGCGCAGAACGACGCCGAACGCTTCGACGCCGATTTCACGCTGATGTCGGGCGAACTGGCCAAGCTGATCGCCGACGTGGTCGATGCCCTGGGGGGCGAGGCCCCGTCGATGCGCTGACGGCCGCGCGGGCAGCGCGAGCAGCCTGGACTACGAGCGCCGGGCGCTCCAGGCCGCCAGGGCCGGCGCCAGCGCGAACAGGCCGAACAGCCAGGCGGACGCGGTGCGGGCGCCTTCGATGCCGCCGGGGTCGGCCAGGCCGGCGGCATTGGCCACCATGCCGGCCACCGCCGATCCCAGCGCGATCGCATAGAGCTGCAGGGTCGTCACCGCGCCCGAAGCGAGGTTCTCCTGGCCCGCGGGGGCCGAGCGGAACACCCGCGTGACCAGGTGCGACCAGCACATGCCTATCCCGAACCCGACCCCGGCCAGCGCCGCGCACAGCGCGGCGAACGCCACGCCGCCCGACTCGCCCGGCGGTACCAGCACGGCCAGCGCGGCCAGGCCCGCCGCGGTCACCACCGGCCCGGCACGGACCAGGCGCACGACGGCGGCGCCGGTATATCCCGAGAACATCAGCGAGGCCAGCGTCCAGCCGCCCGCCATGACCGCCGTCAGGTAACCCGCCACGAGCGGCGTCTGGCCGTGCAGGGTCTGCAGGAAATACGGCACGAAGATCTCGCTGGTCAAGCCGATGATGAGCATGGCCATCGTCAGGTAGCAAGCGCCCAGCACCGTGCGGGTCGAATAGGCGCCCGTGGGCATCAGCCGCGACGAGGCCTTCACGTCCAGCCGCCCCATCCCTGCCACCAGCGCCAGCCCCACCGCCACGCCGGCGGCGTTCCAGGCCAGTTCATGCGAGAGGCTGCCCACCGAGACGACCATCACCGAGCACGCCAGCAGCGCCAGCTTGCCCCAGGGCACGCCCGCCGCGGCCGACGACGACGCGGGCGCGGCGGCCGGCACCAGCTTATGGACGATGGCCGCCAGCGCGGCGGCTACCGGCAACAGCGACAGGAAGGCCGGGCGCCACCACCCCAGCGAGGCGAACAGGCCGCCCAGGGCCGGGCCCGACAACGTCGCCACGCCCCACATCGCCGAGACGAAGGCCAGCGCGCGCGGCCACAGGCGCGGCTCGTACACCATCCGTATCAGCGCATAGGACAAGGCCAGCAGCACGCCGCCGGCGAGCCCCTGGACGGTCCGCCCGGCAAGCAGCCACCACATGGCCGGCGCGGTGGCGCAGACCAGCGACCCCAGGCAGAACAGCGCCAACGCGCCCAGATAGGCGCGGCGCGGCGCGGCCCGATCCGGTCGATCAGCCGATAGGACAGCGCCGAGCCGAGGATGGACGCCACCACGAACAGCGTCGTGCTCCAGGCGTAGTACGCCAGCCCGCCGATGCTGTGCACGATGGTGGGCATGATGGTGGTGACGACGTAGACGTTGATGGCGTGGAGCGCCACGCCGCCGGCCAGCGCCAGCGAACGCAGCGCGTTGCGGCCGGTCATCAGTTCGAAGGGAGAGGATTTTTCCTGGGGGGAAGACATGCGTAGGTCCGTGGACACGCGCACTCAGCGTGCGACGAGCGAGCGGACCGGATTGTAAGGGCGGACCGGCAGGCTGTGGCCCACGGGCAGGACATCGGAGAACTCCAGCGAAGCGCCCTCGTGCACTTCGCGGAAGGTGTTGGCTCCGTACAGGTTCTTGCCCTGCACGTAGTGCACGCCTTCGATGGCCGACGGCGAGCGGACATCGTGCCCCAGCCGGTTCGCCAGCCAGCGCGACATCTCGAAATGGCTGATCCAGCCCGCCCGGCGCATGGGTTCGGACACGGATTCGGGCGCATCGCGACTCCAGGACAGTACCGGGACGTCGGCCACCTCGGGTTCCAGCACGTTGTGCCCCCACATGCCCCGCGCCCCCAGCAACTGCCCGTGGTCGCCGGTGATCGCCAGGTGGCGCGGGCCCGGCAGGCGGTCGAACTCGTCCAGCATGCGATCCAGCAGCGCGTCCAGGTACAGCACGGAATTGTCGTAGGCGTTGCGCTGGCGCTCCGCGCGCGGCTGGTCGTGGCTGTCCGGCCAGCGCGCGTAGCGGTCCCGCGCGTGCGCATAGTTGGCTTCGTAGGGCGCGTGAGTCGACCGCAGCAGGACCACGACGAAGGTCTTCTCGGCCCAGGCCTGTTCCCGCAGCAGCGACAGGATCGCCTCGTCGCCCTGCCTGCCGAACCGGGCCGGCTCGTCCTCGCGGGTGATCGACACGTCGACGTAGCGGCTGCCGACGTCGTTGAGCAGCTTGGACTCCTGGGACGAGATCCAGTAGGTCTTGAAGCCCGCCTCCTTGGCGAACTTGAACAGGTTCGTGGACAGCCCCCGGATCTGCGCCAGCTGGCCGGGCTCGCGCACGGCGTTCAGGATCAGCGGCATGCTGGCCGCGGTGGAAACGGCCGCCGCCACCCCATGGCGCGCAACCAATCCCTGCTCCATGCGCCGCGCCAGGTTGGGGGTCGTGTCCCGTTCGTAGCCCATGATGCCCAGGTGCTGGCTGCGCAGCGAATCGGCCACGAACAGCCAGACGTGCCGCGCATCCGAGGCAAAGGGCACGACCTCGGGCTGGGCGATGGCCGCCACCGGCGCAGGCGCGGCGTGGAGCGATCCGCGCAGCACGTTGTGCACCAGGAAGAAGCTGAAGGTATTGAGGGAGTTGTGCAGGCCGCTGCGGGTGGGGCCGGGCAGGAAGGAATTCAGGTCGCGGTAGGTGGCGCGATAAGGCTTGGATAGCAGGCCCGCGGCCACCAGCATGACCCCCAGCGCGCGCTGCCAGCGCCGCACGTCCGACCGCATGTAAGTCATGAACAGCCACCACGCGGCCAGGTACGGAATCAGCACCGCGAACAGCACGTGGACGTGGTCGCCGAAATCGGCCAGCGCCACTTCCCGCACGTCGCCGAATTCCGAGAACAGGCTGGCCAGCACCACGGGATCGAGCGGCCGGCCGGCGTAGGAGATGTGGCTGAGCTGGACCAGTTCCATGCCGCCCAGCAGCACCAGGATGCACGTCACGAACACCCGGCTGCCCGACAGCCACAGGCCCAGGTTGAAGGCCAGCAGCGCCGCGAAGTAGTTCAGTTCGAAATCGGCCTGGTTGGCGACCGTGAACCACTGCTGGATCCAGTCGTCCAGCATCAGCAGCGATGTGGTCAGCAGGGCCAGCGCGCCCCGCTGGGCGAGGTGCCGCCAGTTCCACGTCCCGGGCCGGGGCATCAGGGTCAGGGAATAATTCGTCGTCATTCGCACTCGATCAAGCGGCCCGCGGCCTTCCTACGTAAAGAACGGCGTCCGGCCGAAACCGGGCGCCGTTCTGCTGCGGGCGGAGTATCCACCCCGGGAAAGCCGCAAGCTTAACCCAGTTCGCCCCTGCCGCGAGAGGGGGTATTTCCCTCGCACGGCCTGGGCGGCGGCGTCACGCCGCGTTGGATTCGGGTTGCCCCTTGCCGCGATTGTTGACGACCATCCGGGCGCCGCCAAGGATGGCAACCAGCGCCAGCGGATACAGCACCCACTGCACCCAGGCGTGGGCCTGGAACCAGGGCTTGACCAGCGGTTCGCCCATCACCATCTTGGCCGCGGTCACGACCAGCACGCCGGCGCCGATGTAGATGATGGCCGGATAACGTTCCATCAGGCGCAGGATCAGGCGGCTGCCCCAGACCATGATGGGCACGCTGATCAACAGGCCCAGCACCACCAGCAGGAAACTGCCGTGCGCCGCGCCGGCCACCGCCAGCACGTTGTCCACGCCCATGACCGCGTCGGCGATCACGATGGTCTTGATGGCGGCGACGAAGCTGGTATTGGCCGCGCCGCTTCCGTGCTCGTCCTCTTCGGCGGTCAGGAGCCGATACGCGATCCACAGCAGCGCCAGGCCGCCCACCAGCATGAGGCCGGGGATCTTCAGCAGCCATACCACGGCCAGCGTCATCAACGTACGGACCACGATGGCGCCGACCGTGCCCCAGACGATGGCCTTCTTCTGCAAGGCCGGCGGCAGGTTGCGCGCGGCCAGCGCGATGACGATGGCGTTGTCGCCGGCCAGCACGATGTCGATCACGACGATGGACGCGAGCGCGAACAGGAATTGGGTGGTGAAAGTTTCTGCGGCGAAAGCCGAAAGCCATTCCACGAGTTGTTCTCCAGAGAAGTTGACGGCCTCTGCTGGCGACAGGAATGACTGGGGACGGGAGTACCCATGCAGGACCTGAGGCCAGGCTGCAAAGGTCTTGTTCAATCACCGGGCGGTGATCCGCACGACCGGAGGAAGCGGACTTCCACGTATTGACGATCGTACGAAAGAGCCTGTTGGACTCTCGAACTACTCCCCTTTGGAGGGACATGCCATAGACATGTCAGCCGGCATTTTCGCCTGCCCGCCGGCTTCGCGTCAACATCGGGGGATACCCCAAGAGAACGGCGCCGCCTGGGGATTCCCGGCAGGCCGCGCCTCCGGCGATCCGCTTCGTATATGCTTGGCTCCTCGGCCGCCTCCGGCCGGCACCCAGGTGGAAAAACACCATGTCCGTCGCCTTCCCCGCCATCGAAGCGGCCGCCGCGCTGCTCGCCGGCCACGCCCACCGCACGCCGGTGCTGACTTCGCATACCGTCGACGCCCGCACCGGGGCCACGGTCTTTTTCAAGTGCGAGAATTTCCAGCGCATGGGGGCCTTCAAGTTCCGCGGCGCCTATCACGCGCTGGCCCGGCTTCCGGATGATGCCCGTCGGCGCGGCGTGGTGGCCTATTCGTCCGGCAACCATGCCCAGGCCGTCGCGCTGGCGGGCCAACTGCTGGGCATACCGGCCACCATCGTCATGCCGTCGGATGCCCCGCGGGTCAAGCTGGAAGCCACGCGCGGCTACGGCGCCCGCGTGGTGCTGTATGACCGGGACACGCAACGGCGCGAGGACATCGCGGCCGAACTGGCGGACCGCGAGGGACTGACCACCATCCCTCCCTTCGACCATCCCGACGTCATCGCCGGCCAGGGCACCGCCGCGCTGGAACTGCTGCGCGAGACCGGACCGCTGGACTACCTGCTGGTCCCCTGCGGCGGCGGCGGATTGCTGTCGGGGTCCGCCATCGCGGCCAACGCCTGCGCGCCGGGCATCCGGGTCATAGGGGTGGAGCCGGCCGCGGGCGACGACGTCACCCGCTCGTTCCGCAGCGGCACGCTGCAATCGGTCGACAATCCCGACACCATCGCCGATGGCGCGCGCACGCAATCGGCGGGCCGGTACACCTTCCCGCTCATCCAGTCCCACGTCCACGACATGCTGACGGTGACCGACGACGAACTGCTGCGCGCGATGTTCTTCCTGATGGAGCGGATGAAGTTCGTGCTCGAACCCACCGGCGCCCTGGGCGCGGCCGCGCTGCTGTCCGGCAAGGTCGATGCGCGCGGCAAGCGCGTGGGCGTCATCGTCTCGGGCGGCAACGTCGACCTGTTCGCACTGGCGCCCTACCTGGCCAAGGGCCGCGCCGCCTACGGCGCGTAGTGCTCCACGCCCGCCGCCGGCGCCACCGGTGCGGCCACCTCGGCATGGGCGGGACGAAACGTCACGATGGCCATCAGCAGGATGGCCAGCGCCAGGTCGCGCCGGGGCGTCTCGTAGCGCTGCGAGCGGAAACGCCGGAAGCCCCACATCACCAGCACGATGAAGCCCCCCATCAGCGCTGCCGCCAGGAAGGAACCGGCGTATTGCGCCAGCACCGGCACGCGCTCGCTGAACGGCCCCTCGGGCAGCGGCCCGCGCAGCGCGCTGGACACGAGGAACATCAGCCCCAGCGCCCCGGCCAGCGCTCCCCACGACAAATCCCGTCCGACGAAAACCTTCACGACATTCACACCCAAGGCTAGATGGGAAAAGTATAGCTTTCGATTTTCTCCCGGGACCCGGCGCCGGGCCGCCCCGAGGCGGGTCCCGGCCTTCTCGGGGGCTGCCGCGTAGCGGCTGGGGCTCAACCATGCTGGGCGCGCGAAGCGCGTAGGGGGGACCTCTACGGCCAGGCAGAGTACGTGAGATCCTCGCGGCCCGCTTCTTCGAGTACCCGGCGGCGGTAGCTGCCGGGAGGCATGCCCATGTGGCGCTTGAAGAAACGGTTGAAGTGCGCGGTGTCGCGGAACCCCAGGCCGTAGGCGACCTGGGCCACGGGCAGCGGCGACTGCTGCAGGCGTATCCGGGCCTCCTGCAACAGGCGCTCGTGCACCACGGCCAGCGGGCCGCAGCCGGCGCTGCGCATGGACGCGGCATGCAGCCGGCGTTCGGTCACCCCCAGCGTGCGGGCGTAGCGGGAAATCGGCCAGTGCTCGCGGAAGTGCATCTCGACCACGCGCAGGAAACGCTGGAACACGACGGAACCGGGCCGGTCGCCGGTAGGCGCCTCGGGGTCGATGTCGCTCATGCGCCAGAGATGCGTCAGGACGATGGACAGGTAGGCGACGGCGATCCCCGCGGCGCCCTTGGCCGCCTGGCGCAGCTCATGGCTGACGGCTTCGAACACGGGACAGAGCATGTCCCGCCCGGCCGCCATCTCGTCCGGCCCGATGTGCAGCAGGCGGTCGGCCACGTTGCGCAGGGCCGCGGCATGCTGGCTGGCGGCCGACGCGCGCGACACCAGCTCCTCGGCCGCCGACAGCATGTAGCCGGCACCGCCGGCCTCCAGGCGGATGGATTGCGCCATGCCGGGTGGCAGCCAGGCCAGGCAAGGCGCGCGCAATGCGAGCTGGCCATGGCGCAGCGTGGCCACGCCCTTCCCCGCCGTCAGCAGCAAGGCATGGCTGCGCCCCTGCCTGCGCGCGGCCTCGACCACCCATTCGCGCGCGGCCAGCGCGGGCATCATCACTTCGCTCTCCATCAGGGTGGCCAGCGGCGTCTCGCCGATGTCCGGATGCACGTCGGGCAGGGAATGCGGATAAACGGCCATGCGGATCCTCGGGAAGGCGGGCAAAAAAGTACAAGTATTCGTCCGATTTCATCAATGCCTGCAACTTTACACGGCCGAGCCCTCTAGCCAGAATTTGTACGTCGCTACAACAAAACTCCGCGATTGTTACAAAATTACCGGGAGACACACCATGCTCACCTCGTCCCTGAAATCGCTGCGCCGCCTGGGCACGGCCGTTGCCCTATCGGCGTTCTCGCTCGCCCTTCCGGCCCATGCCCAGGACGCCGTCACCATCGGCTACGCGGTGTCCAAGACCGGCGTCAACGCCGGCGGCGCGGGCATCACGACCATTCCCAACTACAAGCTCTGGGTCCATGAGGTCAACCAGGCGGGCGGCCTGAAGGTCGGTGCCAAGCGCCTGCCCATCAAGGTCGTCGAATACGACGACCGCTCCAGCTCCGAGGACGCCGTGCGCGCCGTCGAGCGCCTCATCACGCAGGACAAGGTCGACTTCCTGCTGCCTCCGTGGTCGACCGCGATGAACCTGGCCGTCGCGCCCACCTTCCACCGCTACGGCTATCCGCTGCTGGCGGGCTCGGCGGTGACCGAACGCGCGCCCGAGTTCGCCAAGCGCTGGCCCAACAGCTACTGGCTGCTGGGCACCGGTTCGCAATACGCCGAGGCCCTGGTCGACCAGTTGACCAGCCTGCGCAAGGCCGGCAAGATCGGCGACTCCATCGCCATGGTCTCCATCGCCGACGGTTTCGGCATCGAGCTGGCCACCGCGGCGCGCGCCGCGTTCCAGAAGGCCGGCTTCAAGCTGGCCTACGCCAAGACCTACCCGGTCGGCACGCAGGACCTGGCCCCCATCGTGACCGAAGCCAGGAACCTGAACCCCGACGTCTTCATCGCGTTCAGCTATCCGCCCGACACCATGGCCATCACCGACCAGGCGCGGGTGCTGGGCTTCAATCCCAAGGTGTTCTACACCGGGGTGGGCACCGCCTTCCCGCTGTACAAGAACCGCTTCGGCGCGAACGTCGAGGGCGTGGCCAGCCTGGGCGGCATCGACGCCAACAGCCCCGCCGTCAAGGCCTACATCCAGCGCCACAAGGAAGTGACCGGGGCCGAACCGGACCGCTGGGCCAGCCTGGTCACCTATGCCGGACTGCAGGTGCTGCAACAGGCCATCGAGAAGGCCGGGACCCTGGACCGCAAGGCCGTGTCGGCCAAGATCGCCAGCGAGGAGTTCGACACCATCCTGGGCCGCATCAACCTGAAGAACCACATGGTGCCCAACATGCTGACGCTGGGCCAATGGCAGAACGGCGAGTTCGTCGGCATCGAGCCGGCCAGCCACGCCGGCGCCGCCAAGCTGGTCTTCCCCAAGTCCGCCTGGCAGGCCGGCGCCGCCGCGCGCTGACCCTCAACCCGCGCCGTCCGGCACGCCGCCGGATGGCGCGCGACAGGAATCCCGTATGTTCATCGATGCACTCTTCTCCGGCATCACGCTGGGAGGCATGTACGCGCTCGTCGCCATGGGGCTGACCCTGCAGTATGGCGTCTCGCGCATCATGAATCTGGCCTATGGCGAGTTTCTCGTCGCCGCGGCTTTCTGCGCCTACCTCCTGATGACCGGTCTCCAGATCGCGCCCCTGTGGGGCCTGCTGCTGATCGTCCCCGTCGCCTTCGCCCTGAACTGGCTGGTCTACAGCTTCCTGCTGACGCCGCTGGTCAGGCGCACCCGCACGCGCGCCGCGCTGGAGGTGGACAGCATCCTGGCCACGTTCGGCCTGCTGTTCATCGTGCAGGGCGTGATGCAGGTCACCTTCGGCGGCAACTACTACAGCTATTCCTACCTGAACGAACCCGTGCGCATCCTGGATTCGGTACTGGCCCTGAACCGGTTGCTGGCCCTGGGCTTCGCCGCGGTGTTCGGCATCGGCTTCTACCTGGCGCTGACCCGCACCCGCCTGGGCACCGCCATCCGGGCGGTGGCGGTGGACCCGGTGGCCGCGCGCCTGGTCGCCATCGACGTGCGCTGGGCCTCGGCCCTGGCCTTCGCCGCCGGCGGCGCGCTGGCTGCCAGCGGCGGCGTGCTGGTCAGCATGTTCCTGACCTTCAACGCCAACATGGGCGTGATCTTCACCATGAAGGCGCTGATCGTGATCATCATGGGCGGCGTGGGCAACGTCCTGGGCGCGCTGGTCGCGGGCCTGCTGCTGGGCCTGGCGGAATCCTTCATCGCCACCTACGTGGATCCCGGACTGACGATCGCCGTGACCTACGGCGTGTTCCTGCTGGTGTTGCTGGTGCGTCCCACCGGCCTGTTCGGGAGGGCCGCGCGATGAACGCCCCGCTGCGCATTCCCCTGATCGCCGGTGTCGCCGTGCTGGCCGTGCTGGCCGGCGTGCCCCTGGTGGCCGACGGCTATGGCCTGTCGCTGGCCATCAACATCCTCAACTACGCGGTGCTGGCCACCGCCTGGGCGATGTTCTCGGGCCCCACCCGCTACGTGTCGCTGGCCACGGTCGCCTTCTTCGGCATCGGCGCCTATACCGTGGCGGTCCTGGGCGATGCCCTGCCCTGGCCGGCGGTACTGGCGGCCGCCGCCGTGGTCGGCCTGGTGGTCGCTGTCGTCGTCGGGCTGTCCACCCTCAGGCTGGCCGGTGTCTACTTCGTCATCTTCACCTTCGGGCTGACCGAGCTCATCCGCCAGCTGGTCACCTGGTACGAGGTGAACGTGTCCAACTCCATCGGCCGCTATGTATTCCTGGACATCAGCCAGGAACAAATCTACTGGCAGTTGCTGGCGCTGGGCGCGGTGCTGTTCGTGGCCACCCTGCTGCTGGGCCGCTCCCGCCTGGGCTTCGCGCTGCGCATCATCGGCGCGGACGAAACGGTGGCCCGGCACTGCGGGATCGACACCACCCGCGCGAAGGTGCTGCTGTTCGCGCTCAGCGCGGTGTTCATGACACTGTCGGGCGCGATCATGGCGCCGCGCTGGACCTACATCGACCCGGCCATCGCGTTCAATCCCGTCATGTCGTTCCAGGTGCTGATCATGGCGCTGCTGGGCGGTGTGCAACGGCTGTACGGCCCGCTGCTGGGCGTCATCCCCCTCGCGCTGCTGTTCGAATACCTGGGCGCGAACTTCCCCAACCACTACAGCATCCTGCTCGGCGCCGTCTTCATGATCATCGTCTACCTGCTGCCCAACGGCGTCGTCGGCCTCGCCCGGCGGCTGCGCAAGGCCGACCGCGCGGCGGCGCCCGCCGCCAGGGAGGCATCATGAACAGCCTGCGCATTTCCCAACTGCGGAAAACCTTCGGCGGCCTGACCGCGGTCAACGACCTGAGCTTCTCGGTCGAGGCCGGCGAGATCGTCGGCCTGCTGGGGCCGAACGGTTCGGGCAAGACCACGGTCATGAACCTGATCTCGGGCGCCCTGGCGCCGGATGCGGGCGACATCGAACTGGCGGGCCTGCCCATCGCCGGCAAGGCCCCGCACAAGGTGGCGCACGCGGGCGTGGCCCGGACCTTCCAACTGGTGCGAGTGCTGGCCGACATGGACGCGACCGAGAACGTCGTGGCGGGCCTGGCCTTCTCGCGCGAACCGATGTGGGGCGCGCAGGCCACGGCCAGAGCCGCCGAACTGCTGGCGCGCGTCGGCCTGGCGCGCCATGCCCGGACGCTGGCCGGCGAACTGACCTACATCGACCAGAAGCGGCTGGAGCTGGCGCGCGCCCTGGCCCTGTCGCCCCGCCTGCTGTTGCTGGACGAATGGCTGGCCGGCCTGAATCCGTCCGAACTGCTCGAAGGCATCGCGCTGGTGCGCTCGCTCAAGGACGAGGGCATGAGCATCATCCTGGTCGAGCACGTCATGGATGCCGTGCACTCGCTGTGCGATCGCTGCGTCGTGATGAACGCGGGCGCCAAGATCGCCGAGGGTACGCCCGCCGCCGTCCTGTCGGATCCGGAAGTGATCCGCGCCTACCTGGGAGACGCCAGTGCTTGAAGTCGCCAACCTGTCCGTCGCCTACGGCAAGCATACGGCGCTGCGCAAGGTCGCGCTGTCGGTCGGGCCGGGCGAGATCGTCGTCATGCTGGGTGCCAACGGCGCCGGCAAGAGCACGCTGCTCAAGGCCGTGGCCGGCCTCGTCCCGCACGACGGCCAGGCCGTGGTGCGCCTGTCGGGGCAGGACATCGCCGCGACGCCCGCCCATCGTATCGTCGAGCTGGGCATCGCCCTGGTCCCCGAGGGCCGGGGCATCTTCGGCGAGCTCACGGTGCGCGAGAACCTGCGGCTGGGCGCCTATGCGCACCGCGCCCGGGAAACCGAGGCCGCGACCCTGGAACGCGTGCTGGCCCTGTTCCCCCGGCTGGGCGAGCGCCTGGGCCAGACCGCCCGCACCATGAGCGGCGGCGAGCAACAGATGGTCGCCATCGGCCGGGCGCTGATGTCGCGGCCGGAGATCCTGCTGCTGGACGAGCCGTCGCTGGGCCTGTCTCCCTTGATGAGCGCCGAGCTGTTCAAGTCCCTGGCCGCCATCCGGCAGGACGGTGTCGGCATCCTGCTGGTCGAGCAGAATGCCCGCCTGAGCCTGGCGATCGCCCAGCGCGGCTACCTGATCGAGAACGGCGCCATCGCCGGCGAAGGCGAAGCAGGCGCGCTGATGAACGACCCGGCCGTGCAACAGGCCTATCTCGGCATGGCGAAAGCCTGACGCGAATCAAGGCGGCCGCGGGGCCGCCATTACTGGAGTCAACCACCATGTTCGACATCAAGCTCCTGATCGACGATGAAGACCGCGACGCTACCGGCGGCGCCACGTTCGTGCGGCGCGACCCGGTCACCGGCGCCGACAGCACGCGTGCCGCGGCCGCCACGGTGGCCGATGCCCGCGCCGCCGCCGATGCCGCCGCGGCAGCCTTTCCGGCCTGGGCCGCGCTGGGTCCTGGCGAACGGCGGCAGTTGCTGAACCGGGCGGCCGACCTGCTCGATCAGCGCACGCCGGAGTTCATCGCCCGCATGATCGCCGAAACCGGCGCCACGCGCGGCTGGGCCGGATTCAATGTGCACCTGGCCGCGGGCATCCTGCGCGAGGCCGCCGCCATGACGACGCAGATCGCTGGCGAGGTCATCCCCTCCGACGTGCCTGGCAGCCTGGCCATGGCCGTCCGGCAGCCGGTGGGCGTGGTCCTGGGCATCGCGCCCTGGAACGCGCCCATCATCCTGGGCACGCGCTCGATCGCCATGCCCCTGGCCTGCGGCAATACCGTCGTGTTCAAGGTGTCGGAGCTGTGCCCCGCCACGCACCACCTGATCGCCCAGACCCTGCGTGACGCCGGCCTGCCCGCCGGCACCGTCAATGTCGTCTCCAACGCGCCCGACGACGCGCCCGCCGTGGTCGAGGCCTTGATCGCCCATCCCGCGATCCGGCGGGTCAACTTCACCGGCTCGACCCGCGTCGGCCGCATCATCGCCCAGAGCGCCGCCCGCCACCTGAAGCCCGTCCTGCTGGAACTGGGCGGCAAGGCGCCCTTGCTGGTGCTCGACGACGCCGATCTCGACGCCGCAGTCGACGCGGCGGCTTTCGGCGCCTTCATGAACCAGGGCCAGATCTGCATGTCCACCGAACGCCTGGTCGTCGACGACGCCATCGCCGATGCCTTTGCCGCCAGGTTCGCCGCCAAGGCGGCTTCGCTGCCCGCCGGCGATCCCCGCCGCGACGACGTCGTGCTGGGTGCGGTCGTGACGCCGGAAGCCATCCAGCGCATCCGGCGCCTGATCGACGATGCCGTGTCCAAGGGGGCCAAGCTCATTGCCGGCGGCGGCATCGAAGGCAACATCATGGCGGCCACCGTACTCGACAAGGTGACCCCGGCGATGGAAATCTACGGCGAGGAATCCTTCGGCCCGGTGGTGTGCATCGTTCGGGTCAGCGGCACCGAAGAAGCCATACGCGTGGCCAACGACAGCGAGTACGGGCTGTCGTCGGCCGTGTTCGGCCGCGACATCGCACGGGCGATGGAAGTGGCCAAGCACATAGAAAGCGGCATCTGCCATATCAACGGCCCCACCGTGCACGACGAGGCGCAGATGCCGTTCGGCGGCGTCAAGGCCAGCGGCTACGGCCGCTTCGGCGGCAAGGCCGGGATCAACGAGTTCACCGAATTGCGGTGGATCACCGTCCAGACCACGCCGCGGCACTATCCGTTCTGACGCAGTCGCCAGGCAAAAAAAATGCCGCCCCGAAGGGCGGCATTTTTCATCCTGCAGCCGATCAGGCGGCGGCGGGAGCCGAAGCAGCCTGCTGTTCGGCGGCGGCCGGAGCGGCAACCGGGGCAGCAGCCTTCTTCGCCACGCGCTTGGCGGCGGGCTTCTTCGCGGCAGGCTTGGCAGCCGGCTTGGCGGCCGGCTTCACCGCGGGCTTGGCGGCCTTGGCGGCGGGCTTGGCAGCAGCCTTCTTGGCCGGAGCGGCGGCCTTCGTGGCGGCCTTGGCTTTCTTGGCAGCAGGCTTCTTGTCGCCTGCGGCCACGACAGCCTTGGCTTCCTTCACGGCGGCCTTGACGGCCTTCTCGTAAAGGCTCACGCGCTGAGCGGCGTCCTTGCGGGCCTTCTCGGAACGCTCGAGCGCCTTCTTGGCGGCATCGCCCAGACGCACGGCGGCGGCTTCGAGCTTCGCCAGCACGCCGGCCGACTTGGCCGGAGCGGCTTTCTTGGCGACCTTCGCGGCCGGCTTCTTGGCTGCCGGCTTGGCGGCGGCCTTAACGGGTTGCGATTTCTTAACCATATCAATCTCTAAAAGTCGAGGCCCGAAGTGTTAATGGTGCTCAAAACAATGTCAACCCTTTTGGATGCCAACGACGAAAATTTTTGCTTCGGCACCACGCGCGATGTCACGTCATCGCATCGTGCATGATCGTCATGACGACGTCCGGCCGAACGTTGCGCGAGCGATGATCCATACCGCCACGCCGCACAGCGCGGCGAGCGTTCCGACTGCGACGATGGGCGCGACCGGCAGCATGCCGACCGCCGTGCTGCCCAGCGCGCCGCCCAGCATCTGCGATGCGCCCAGCACCGCGGCACCCACGCCCGCCATCGCTCCCGCGTCCTGCAATCCCAGCGCGAAGAGGGTCGGCATGATGAAGCCGCCGAAGAAAAGACTGGCCGCCATCGCCACGACGAAGACCGCGATCTCCCACCATTGCCCGTGCGCGCCACGCAGCGCGAGCCCGACCGCCAGGGCGGCCAGGCCGGCGCAGGCCGCGCCGCGCACGCCCGCGTACAACACACGCTGGGGCGGCACGCCTCGCTGCGAGAGGCGCGCGGTCGTCAGCGATCCCGCCAGCACCGCGGCCGAGGCCAGCGCGAACGCGATCGCATAGACCGAACTGGACACGCCCATGCCGTCGATCAGCACGAAAGGCGACCCGCTGATGAAGACGAACATGCCGCAGAACACGACACCCAGCGCGCACGACAGGGCGCGCGCATGAGGCAGCGCTAGAAAGCTCCGATAGCCCGCGGGGCGCCCGCCGCCTTCTGGCTGCGGCTGGCCCGGGCCCGCCTGCCGGTCTTCGGAAGCGGGTGCCGCCGGCTGCACGCCCCGGAGCGCGCGCAGCCGTCCCGCCCGCAGGCGGATCCCGACGATGGCGGCCAGCAGCAGCCCCGCCCCGGCCAGCACCGCGAACAGGCCGCGCCAGCCCACCGCGTGGATGACGAACGCTCCGATCAGCGGCGCCACGATGGGCGCCAGGCTCAGCACCGCGACGATGAAGGACTGGATGGTGGCCCGCTGCTGCGGTTGGGGAAAGACGTCGCGGACCAGCGCGATGCCGGCCACCGATGCGGCCGACGCGCCGAAGCCCTGGACCGCCCGCCAGCCGATCAGCGCGGCGCCGTCCGCCGCCAGCGTGCAGGCGATGGCCGCCACCACGTACACGGCCAGGCCGAGCAGGATGACGCGCAGGCGCCCGTGGCGATCGGACAAGGGTCCCCAGGCCAGTTGGCCGAATCCGAAAGTCAGCATGAAGGCGCCCAGCGTGGCCTGCATCTGCGAGTCGGTGGCGCCGAGTTCGGCGCCGATGGCGGGCAGCCCGGGCAGGCTGATGTCGATGGACAGGGGCGGCAGGCCGGCCAGCATGCCCAGCACGACGATGAAACCGACCGGCAACGCGATCCGGGTCGGCGGGGAATGCCTTGCTTGCACGAAGCGATCTCCTGGCTGGTACGCGCCCCGGTTTCACCGGGACGCCAAAGAGCGGAGGATATCGTGCTTTTGCCGGCGCGGCCCTCAGCCGCCCAGGTAGGCTTCCACCAGCCTGCGATCGCCCAGCAGTTCCTTGCCGGAGCCCGACAAGGCGATGCCGCCCGTCTCGAGCACGTAGCCGCGATGGGCGATCTTGAGCGCCTGCCGCACGTTCTGCTCGACCAGGAAGATCGTCAATCCCTGCCGGTTGATCTCGCGCAGGATGCGGAAGATCTCCTGCACGATGATAGGCGCCAGCCCCATGGAGGGCTCGTCCAGCAGCAGCAACCGCGGCTTGGCCATCAGCGCCCGTCCGATCGCCAGCATCTGCTGCTCGCCGCCTGACAGGTTGCCCGCCATGCCGTTCAGGCGCTCTTTGAGCCGGGGGAAAAGTTCGAACACGCGATCCAGGTCGGCGCCGATCCCGCCCTTGTCGCGCCGGGTATAGGCGCCCAGTTCGAGGTTCTCGCGCACCGTCATCGTGGTCAGGATGGCACGACCCTCGGCCACCTGCACGATGCCCTTGGAGACGATACGGTGCGGCGCCAGGCGCGAGATGTCCTCGCCCTGGAACGTGACGGTGCCCGCTTCCTTGGGGATCAGGCCCGACAAGGCCAGCAGCGTGGTGGATTTGCCGGCGCCGTTGGCGCCGACCAGCGTCGTGATCTCGCCTTCGCGCAGCTCGAGGTCTATGCCCTTGACCGCGGCGATGTGGCCATAGGAAACCTTCAGGCCGTCGACTTTCAGCAGCGGATTCATGCTTGCACCTCGTCCGCCACGTCGTCCTCGCGTCCCAGGTAGGCTTCGATCACCATCGGATTGTTGCGGATTTCCTCGGGCAGGCCCTCGGCGATGATCCGACCGAAATTCAGCACCGCGATACGGTCGCACAGGCCCATCACGAAGCGCATGTCGTGCTCGATCATGAAGATGGTGTAGCCCCGCGCCTTGATGTTCTGGATCTCGGCCATCAGGTCCACTTTCTCGCCGGTGTTCATGCCCGCCACGGGTTCGTCCAGCAGCAGCAGCTTGGGCTCGGTCGCCAGCGCCCGAGCCAGCTCCAGCTTGCGCTGGTCGCCGTAGGAGAGGTTGTCCGCGGTCTGGTGCGCCTTGTGCTCCAGCTTGACCCAGGACAGCAGCTCGAGCGCCCGTTCGCGCGCGCGGCGTTCCTGGGCGCGGAACCCGGGCAACGCCAGCAGCAGGCCTGCCGGACCGTAGTCCAGGTGGCGGTGCATGCCGACCACCACGTTCTCGAGCAGCGACATTTCCTTGAAGATGCGGATGTTCTGGAACGTGCGGGCGATGCCGCGCCGGGTGATCTGGTGCGGCTTGGCGCCGACGAGGCTCTGGCCGTCGAAGGTGAGCGAGCCGCCGGTCGGTTCGAGCAGGCCCGTGATCAGGTTGAACACCGTCGTCTTGCCCGCGCCGTTGGGGCCGATCAGGCCAAAGATCGTTCCCTGCGGAACCTCGATGTTGACGTCCTGCAGCACGTGCAGGCCGCCGAAGCTCTTGGAGATGGATTGCAGTTTCAGCATGTCATTGGCTCCGCCGGCGGAACCAGCTGCGCAGCAGCGCCGGGTCCCAGATGCCCTTGGGCAGGAACAGCACGATCAGGACCAGGATCACGCCGTTGATGACGAGCCGGAAATCGTTGAACGCGCGCAGCGTCTCGGGCAGCAGCGTCAGGATCACGGCGCCGGCCACGGGCCCGGCCAGGCTGCCGATGCCGCCCAGTATGGTCATGGTCAGGATCTCGACGCCCCGGTCGAACCCGTATTCGTTGGGTCCGATGAAGAAGGTCAGGTGGGCGTTCAGCGCGCCCGCGAGGCCCGCCAGCAACGCCCCCAGGACGAAGGCCAGCATCTTGGTGTTGTTGACGTCGATGCCCATCAGTCCGGCGGCGGTCTCGTCTTCCTTGATGGCCTCGAACGCGCGGCCGACCTTCGAGCGCAGCAGCCGGAACAGCACCGCCAGCGACAACCCCACGGCCAGCGCGATGTGCCACCACTGCGTCAGCTGGGGGATGCCGTTCAGGCCCAGGGCACCGCCCGTCCACGACTCCGTGTTCAGGATCACGACCCGGACCACCTCGCCGAAGCCCAGCGTGGCCATGGCCAGGTAGACCCCGGACAGGCGCAGCGTGGGCTTGCCGATGACGAAGGCCACCAGCATGGGCGCGGCCATGCCGCCCAGCAGCGCCACCGGAAAGGACATCTCGAAATTCATCGTCAGGATGGACGCGGTGTAGGCGCCTATCCCCATGAAGGCGGCATTGGCCATGGCCAGCATGCCGCAGGAAAGCGTCAGGTAGATCGACAGGGCCAGCAGGGCGTTGGTGCCCAGGGTCAGCACCAGGTTGCTGTAGATCGACCAGAAGTTATCGAACCATTCCATTTCTTGTCTGCGTCCTTATGCCTTGCGTTCCAGCACCTTGCCGAACAAGCCCTGCGGCCGGACGAGCAGGATCAGGAACAGGAGGCCGAAGGCTACGGCGTCGCGCATGGTCGACCCGATGTAGGCCACCGACAGCACCTCCGCGAAGCCCAGGAACAGCCCGCCTATCATGGCGCCGCGTATGTCGCCCATGCCGCCCAGGATGATGACGGCGATGCCCTTGTGCAGCATGGGCTGGCCCATCAGCGGGAACACCGCGTTGGAATAAAGGCCGATCAGCACGCCGGCCACGCCGCCCAGGGCGGCAGCGGCGAAGGAGGTCAGCATGAACAGCCCCTCGACGTTGATGCCCAGCAGCGAGGCGGCCTTGGGCGATTCGGCGATGGCGCGCAGCCCCCTGCCCAGCTGGGTACGCTTCATGACGACCATCAGCGCTGCCATCAGCGCGAACGACAGGAAGATGATGATGAGCTCGATCACCGTCATGTGCAGCCCGGCGATCTCGATGGCGTCGTCGGGCACCAGGCCGGACGGGAAGCGCATGTTCGCGGCGCCATAGATGCCCTGCATGCCGCTGTTGAGCGCGATGGCCACGCCTATGGTGGCGATCATGGGTATGAGGTGCGGCGCGTTGCGCTTGCGCAGGCGCTTCAGGACGAGCACGTCGATCAGGATGCCGACGATGCCGCTGCCCACCGCCGCGGCGGCCAGGCCGGCCCACAGGGGCAGGTCGAACTGGGTGATCAGTTGCAGCGCCACGTAGGCGCCGACCATGAACACCGCGCCGTGCGAGAGATTGATGACGCCCAGCACGCCGAATACCAGCGTGAAGCCGAGCGCGAACAGAGCGTAAACGCACCCCAGCGATAGTGCGTTGACGAGTTGCTGTTGGAACATGCCCCCCCCTACGCGCTTCGCGCGCCCCCCAGGGGGCGGCGCTGGAGGACCGGCGGAGCCGGATCCTCGGCGCCCTGGATCGGGCGGCCTACTTTTTGCCAGGGCCGGATACAGGAGCGAAGCAGCAAGATTACCAATGGAAAATGGGCACGAGCCCTACTTTGCTATTACAAAGGGCGCGGGAGTCCCGCGCCCTTTCGGATCGCCGGCGCGAGGCCGGCGGATTCCGCGGGTGCCGCTTATTTCTCGATGACGTAGCGGCCACCGCGGGTGACCATCACGATGGGGGTCTGGACCGCATCGTAGCCGCCGGGCTTGCCGGCGGCGCCCTTGGCCTGGCGGAACTGGAAGGCTCCGGTCGCGCCGGTGATCTTCACCGCGGGCAGCGCCGCCTGGAGGGCGTCGCGGTCGGCCTGCAGGTTGCCCGAGAGCTTCACCTTCTTCAGGGCTTCGGCGACGATGTGCATCGCGTCGTAGGCCTGGGCGGCGAACTGGTCCGGCGCCACATTGTACTTCGCCTTGTAGGCGGCGATGAACTTGGTGTTCTCGGGGGTCGCGTTCTCGATCGACCAGGGGCTGCCGACCCACAGGCCGTCGGCCCGTTCCTTGGCCAGGTCGAACACCTTGACCGAGTTCATGCCGTTGCCGCCGATGAAGGGCACGTTCAGGCCCAGCTGGCGGGCCTGGACCATGATGGGGCCGCCCTCGGCGATCAGCGCCGACAGCACCACGGCGTCGGGATTGGTGGCCTTGATCTTGGTCAGCTGGGCCTTGAAGTCGACGTCGCCCTTGGCGAAGGTCTCGGTCGTGGTGACCGGGATCTTCAGGTCTTCCAGGGCCTTCTTGAAGTTGTCGTAGCCGCTCTTGGTGAACACGTCGTCGTTGCCGTAGAACACCGCGACCTTCTTGATGCCGTTGTGCTTGGCGGCGACGCGGATGGTCTCGGGCAGCACGTCGGCCTCGGTGACCGAGTTGCGGAAGACGTAGTTGCCGATGGAAGTGATGCCGTCGGCGGTGTTCGAGGTGCCGAACACCGGGGTCTTGGCGGCCTGCGCGATCGGGTCGGCGGCCTGGGCCGAGTTGGACAGCGTCGGGCCGAAGATCAGCACGACCTTGTCCTGGAATACCAGTTTCTTGAAGACGTTGATGGCTTCTTCCTTCTTGCCCTGTTCGTCTTCGATGACCAGCTTGATGGTGTTGCCGTTGACGCCGCCCGCGGCGTTGAGTTCGTCGGCGGCGAGTTGGAAGCCATTGCGGATGGCGGCGCCGTACTGGCCGGCACCGCCGGACAGGGCGGCCGCCAGGCCGATCTTGACGTCGGCGGCCTGGGCGAACGCAGCGGCGCCGAGGGCGGCCGCTGCCACCAGCGATTGACTGAAAATGCGGTTCATGTGAGTGTCCCTATAGGTGTCGCGTTTGCGCCTGGGCGTCCACGGCGCGGGACGGCGCGGGCCCCGGGCGCGGGCGACTTGGGGCGATATTCTACCGTTTCGGGCCATACCAGACGAGTCGAAAGGGTTTCCCCTAGCGGGGAAAGCCGCTTCGACTATGCTTGTGGGCATTGCCCACGCAACTCATTTTTCCGTCATGAACCTACCGCACACGCCCTCCCCGGACATCGCTCCCGAGTGGCACCTGGCCGACATCGTCGAGCAGTTGCGCACCTCGCGCGAGATCGAGCACAAGATCCGCTACCTGGACCGGGTGCGCGAGCTGCCCTCGCGCGAAGCCCTGGTCACCGTGCTGGACGGCCTGTCGGCCGCGCTCTTCCCCACCCATTACGGCCGCTGCAAGCTGACCGACGACAGCATCGATTATTTCGTCGGCAACACGCTGAACGCCACGCTCAACCTGCTTTGCGAACAGGTCCGCCGCGCGCTGTATTTCTCGGAAGCGCCGGACACCCACGACAAGCAGAACCTGCAGGGCAAGGCGATCGAGATCACCCGCCGCTTCGCCTCGCAACTGCCGGCCATCCGCGCGGTCCTGGTCAGCGACCTGCACGCGGCCTACCAGGGCGATCCGGCCGCCACCAGCATTTCCGAGATCCTGCTGTCCTACCCCGGCATCAAGGCCATCATCCACTACCGGCTGGCCCACGCGATCCACAAGCTGGGCGCCCCGTTCCTGGCACGGCTGATCTCGGACATCGCCCACTCGGCCACCGGCATCGACATCCACCCGGCCGCCCAGATCGGCGCCAGTTTCTTCATCGACCACGGCACCGGCGTGGTGATCGGCGAAACCACGATCATCGGCGAGCGGGTCCGCCTCTACCAGGCCGTCACGCTGGGCGCCAAGCGCTTCCCCGCCGATCCCGACGGCAAGCTCACCAAGGGCATCGCCCGCCACCCCATCGTCGAGGACGACGTGGTCATCTACGCCGGCGCGACCATCCTGGGCCGCATCACCATCGGCCGGGGCTCGACGGTCGGCGGCAACGTCTGGCTGACCCAGAGCGTGCCGGCCAACACCAACGTCAACCAGGCAAAGAACCAGGAAGACTGATCCCGCGGGGCCCCTGCGCCGGGCCCTTACGGCCGCTCGCCGTGAGGGCCGAGCCACCCCAGGTCGGCATCCTGCAGGCCGACCAGCAGCGCCCGTCCGTCCCCTCCCACGCGCAGCGCGCCATAGCGGGCGCGCTCGAAGTCCCCGGCCCGCCCCTCCTGGAAGAAATAGGCGTCGGTGGCGATCCGGATCCGCCCGTCGCGCACCGTGTAGGCCAGCCGGTTCTCGCGCTCGGCCAGCGGCGTGCCGTCGTCCAGGCGAACCAGGGCTGCGCGGCTGGAGCCGGCCTCGCGCCGGACGACGATGGCTCCCGCGGCGGGCAGGTCCTCGCCCAGGCGCTGGCGCAGCTCGCGCGCCAGCGCCCAGTCCAGCGCCATGTAATCGCCCTGCATCAGCGACCGGGGATCGACCGGCGCCAGCTCCAGCGACACCAGCGTCCCGCTGGCCAGCAGCGACTCGTTGCGCCAGATCGAAGCGTTGACCAGGCCCAGCACCAGGACCAGTCCGGCGGCGATCAGCCAGCGGGCCATGCGCTCAGTCATGGCCGCCCTCCGGCGCACCCAGCCTGGCGATGCCGCGCCAGGCCAGCAGCAGCACGCCCCCCAGCGCCAGCAGCACCGCCGCCTTGCGCGGCAGACTCCAGGCCTGTGCGTAGTAGAACCAACCCACGCTCCACAGCGCCACCAGCAGCCCGCCCACCCAGAGCGGGGTCCGGGCACGGGCGTAGCCCAGCACCGCCGTCATCAGGCCGAAGGCCACTCCCGGAGCCCAGGCCCCGGCCAGGACCAGGGCGCAGGCCGTGGCGGCGGCCCAGCCGCGGAGGGCCGGTCGGGCGCGGACCGATAGGCGCCAGGCGACCCGGGCCAGCGGCAACGCCGCCAGCACATGCGCGGCCCAGGCCAGCGCACGCCAGGCGGGCGGCACGGACAGGTCCATGCCGTGCAACAGCGCGCCGGCCAGGCCCAGCACCCACAACGCCAGGGTCACGCCCCAGGACAACGGCGCCTGCCCCTGCCCCAGGCGATGCGCCCATCGTGTCTCGCCCAGCCAGGCCGCCGCGCAGGCCCAGGCCGCGATGACCGGCACGGGACTCGGCCAGTCCAGTTCGCGGAAACATCCCTCGCCCGCCAACAGCAAGGCCATGACGCCGAAACAGCGGGCGATCGCGTTCGGCATGACGATCGCCAGGACCAGTCCCAGCCCCGCCGCCGCCAGGAAAGTCCCCCAGACCGGCAGCCAGGCCGCCCCGGCGACGGCGACGGCGCCATAACCCGCCAGGCAGAGGCTGAGCGCGAACTGCGCCCGCAACTCGGGCGGCTGGCCCTGCAGCAGCATGCGCGCGACGATCAGCAGCAGCACGCCCACCACCACCAGGCTATGCGAATCGAAAGGATCCGGCAGGACCAGCCCGGCGAAAACCAGCAGCAGGAGGCCGCCCAGCCAGCCGCACACGCCCAGCATCAGGCGCACGTGCCAGGGCGTTGCCACTTCCGCCTGTGCCATGGGCGGGACATCGCCCTCGGCCAGCCCCTGGCGGCGCAGCTGGTCCCAGACCTGCGGCAGGCCGTTCATGCCTCCTCCGCCCAGCGGGCCTGCAGGCGCCGCAACCAGACGGCCGCGCCCGCCGAGGCCGCGATCAGGAAACCGCCGACGACGAGCAGGGCCAGCGCGCCCGGATCGCCTTGCGCCAGCAGGCGCGCGAGCCCGGCCGTCGCGACCGCGATCGCCGCCAGGCAGCACAGGGTCAGCATGGGCAGGTCACGGCGCCATTGGTAGAACAGGAAACCGCCGGCCAGGGCCAGGGCCATCACGGCCCGGTTGGCCCAGGCCAGGATGCCGCCGGCACGCGCGTCATCCAGGATGGCGCCGACCAGCGCGCTCACGACGATGGCCAGCACCAGCACGCCGGCCAGCCGGGGCAGGAAACGCATCCGGCCGCCGTCGGCGAGCCGCCCGCCCAGCGCTTCGGCCGCCGCGGCGGCGGCCAGGTCCAGCCAGAACAGCCAGGGATGCGGCCATCCCCCGTCCAGCGCGGCCAGCAGGATGGGCGAGAACCGCCCCACGTAGAGCTGGGCGGCCAGGTTGGCCAGCACCAGCAGCAGCGCCCATGCCGCGGCCGACCGCGACACGGCCACCCAGGGCAGGATGAGGAGGCCCCATGCCAGGAACAACTGGTAGCTGTCGGCTCCCGTCTGGTAGTGCTGGCCGAGATAGGCCAGCAGCGCGCCGCACAGGATCATCGCGAACAGCAGCGCCACCCGGCCCGCCGGGCGCGCCGTGCCCAGGCGCCAGGCCACCGCGGCGGATGCCGCCAGCAGGGCCTGCAACAGCGCGAACTTGGCGATGGGCGGCCATTCCTGCCAGTTGAAAGCCACCAGGAAAATGATGCCGGCGGCGCAGGCCAGCGTGCCGCCGTAGGCGCATACCCGTTCAAGGAAACGCCGCCAGGCCGGTCCGTCGGGCAGCACCGCCGCCAACCGCAGCCCTTCTTCGGCGGCCCCGGCCGATAACGCCTTGCGCCGTGCCAGCTCGATCAACTGGCGATGCACGGCGGCGCGGCCGCCGCTCAAGGCGCTTCGCGAGCCGCCGTGCGGGCGTGGCCGAAGAATCGGCCCAGCTCCCGTGCCAGCTCGTTCAGGGCGGCCATTTCCTCGGGAAGAATCTTGCGCGCCAGCTGAGCGCTGTTCCAGTCGCCATAGATCAGCGCCACCGTATCCTTGTCCGCGCGCACGGGCAGCAGCACGAAGGCGTGCGAATCGGGCACGGCATCGCGGAACCAGCGCGGGATGTGGACGCTGAACTTGGGATCGCTGGCGTTCTCGATGAAGATTCCCACTGAATTGGTGATGGCCAGGTGGAAGACGTCCACCGAGAATATCTCATTGAAGCGCAGTTGGGGGAGCAGTTGCTCGATGCCGCGGCCGAATCCCAGCCGCGCCTCGAAGGTATGGCGACGCGGATCGCGCACGAAAACGATGGTGCGCGAGAACTGCATGCCAGCCAGCATGGCTTCGGACGCCATGGCCAGCACGGGTCCCAGATGATGCTCGGACGGCAGCGAACGCAGGTCGCGCATGCCCTCGCGCAGCGTGCGCTCGGCGTTGTGCGATCCACCCTGTGTCGACTCCGCGTGCAGGTCGTCGATTTCCTGGATGAAACGCTGGCTGGCCCGCTCGCGGGTCAGCTCCTCCATGATCTCGTACAGCGGCTCAGGCGCCACCGCCAGCGCGTGCGCATAGCGTTGAACCGTCTCGCGCATCCGCCGCTCGCGCAATTCGACGTCGCCGCCCGCGATGGTCATGCTGCGCGACATCTGTACCGAGAAGCTGGCCACCGCGCGCAGCCACCGGTCGTGGTCCAGCACGACGTCCTGGTCGGCCGGCAGGCCGGCAAGGTCGAAGGGCTCCATGCCGCGCCGGATCACCGCCGGCAACCCCCACCGCTCGGCGGCGTCCTCGCCCAGCTCCTCGAAGCTGATGCCCAGCACCTCGGCCGACACCTCGTCCTCGGTACGGCGATATTCCAGGGCATGCTCCCGAATCTGGGTCCATTCGCTCTCGAGATAGAAGATGCACAGCAGCTTGCCGAGCTGGCGCATCAGCGTGCAGACCACCGCTTCCTCGCTGGTCAGCAGCTCGCGCACCTCGCATACCTTGCGCGCCACGCAGCCCGCCAGCATCGCCCGGTTCAGCTCCAGCTTGGCGTCGAGCCGCTGCAATTGCAGATGGGACTGCTGGAAATGATCCACCAGCTTGAGGCCCAGCACCAGGTGGCCCACGGCCTCGATGCCCAGCACGACCAGCGCGCGGGACACCGTGGTGATATTGCCGCCGAAGGCCATGTACATGGCCGAGTTGGCCAGTCGGATGACGCGCTGCGTCAGCGTGAAGTCCGACAGGACGATCTGGGCCAGCGCCGTGATGTCGTGGTCGTCCCCCTTCATCGCCGAGATCGTGGCACGCAGGGAATCCGACAGCAGCGGGAAGTCGCCGCGCTCGTTGATGCGCGACCACAGCTTGCGGGTCAACGCGTGGCGTTGTTGGGTATCCGGCATGGGGGAATCCGTCTACCGGCGTCAGCTCGCCAGCGGCCGCAGCTCGCCGGTTTCGAATTTGTGCGCCAGTTCGTTGATGGGCAGGGCCTTGCATACCAGCCAGCCCTGGATCAATTCGCAACCGCTGGCCACCAGCAGGTCGCGCTGGGCCTCGGTTTCGACGCCCTCGGCCACCAGGTCCAGGCCCAGCGTGCCGGCCAGCCCGACGATGGCGTCGACGATGGCCTGGTCATTGCGCGAGGAAGGCAGGTTGCTGATGAAACGCCGGTCGATCTTCAGGGCGGCCAGGGGAAAACTCTGCAGGTAGGCCAGGCTGGAATAGCCGGTGCCGAAATCGTCCACGGCGAAGCGCACCCCCAGATCGGTCAATTCCTCGAGCAGGGACTTGGCGTGGGCCGGATCCTCCATCAGCACGCTTTCGGTGATCTCGAGCACGATGCGCCGGGGCGCCAGCCCCGTCAGCTTGAACGCCTCGCGCACCGCGGCCGGGAAGCGCTTGTCGCGGAACTGCTGGGCCGAGACGTTGACGCTGGCATATTGCAGATGGATGCCGCGCGCGTCCCACTGCATGAGCTGCATGCAGGCATTCTTCAGGGCCCATCCGCCCAGGAAATTGATCAGGCC
This sequence comes from Pigmentiphaga sp. GD03639, assembly GCF_029845405.1. NCBI lineage: Bacteria > Pseudomonadati > Pseudomonadota > Betaproteobacteria > Burkholderiales > Alcaligenaceae > Pigmentiphaga > Pigmentiphaga sp. GD03639. The sequence continues at coordinate 229,233 of NZ_JAOCLR010000001.1, read as the reverse complement.
GGCCGATTCGGCCAGCGAGATGAATATCTCCGGCGAAACGGCGCCCAGCACAGGGTGATGCCAGCGCATCAAGGCCTCGATCCCTGTCACCTGCCCGTTGCGCGCCTCGACGATGGGCTGGTAGTGCAGCGAGAACTCGCCGTTGCGGATGCCGCTGTGCAGGTCGGATTCGAGCCTGAGCGTGTCGGGCCGGTTGCCGGCCGCGCGCCGTTCGTAGAAGGCGAAGCTGTAGCCGCGATTGCGGCCGGCCTGCGCCAGCGCCTCGTCCACGTGGTGGAGCAATTGGTCGCAGCCGTTCGCCCGGTCGGGGAACAGCACGGCACCGATGCGTACCGACAGTTGCAGCGTCTGCCCCTCGTGGGAATACGGCAGCTGGATCGCATCGGACACCCGGCGGGCGAATTCCTCGACGTAGCCGCGGTCGGGCACGTCGCGCAACAGGATGAGGAAGGCGTCGCTGTAGCAGCGCGCCACGAACTCCCGGGCATGGCAGGCGCCCTTGAGCCGCAGCGCGGTCTCGTGCAGGATGCGGTCGCCGGCCTCGTAGCCGAAGGCCTGGTTGACGCGATGGAACTCGTCGATGTCTATCTGCAGCAGGGCCACGCGGTAGCCCTTGTCCAGCGCCTCCTGCTTGGCCCGTTCGATCTCGTGGCGCGCCGAGGCCAGGTTGTCCAGCCCCGTCAGCACGTCGTGGTACATGGCGTAGGTCAGGCATTGCTCGTTGTCGGCCCAGGCCGACACGTCATGCCCGACCACCAGCAACTGCCCCGGCTCGGTCGCGTCGGGCGCGACGCGCAACTCCACCAGCCGGGGATAGGTCAGCGTCTTGATCAGGTGCAGCGTGCACTTCTGCACCTCGCCCGTCTGCTGGGCCTGGCGCAGGCAGGCTTCGAGCAGGGACACGTCCTCCTGCGGGACCAGGTCTCGCAGCGTCACGATGCGCAGGTATTCGCGGTGATAGCCGATGAACGCAAGCCCCGGCTCGGAGATGTACAGGAACCGGCCCTGCTGGTCGATGCGCGCGAAGAAGTCGATGGCGCTTTCGAAAGAGGCCACCGGATCGGCGCAAACGCGGTCTAAGGTATCAAGTCGCATGGAGGGACGGGCTCAAGGGAGGCCCGGAACCACGCCTGGACAGCTGGACGATAGCAGGGCCTGTCTCCGGTCAACGTACTTGCAACGGTATTAACGGCGGGCCCGCCGCCAAGTTGAGACGCGCTTCGACGCGGAATAGACCCCGAATCACGCGTCTCTTCCGGCTCCGACCGCCCGCGACAGGGCCTTGACAAGATCGGTCTGCGTGATGATGCCGGCCAGCGTGCGTTCCTCGTCGATGACGGGGATATGGTGATGGCCGCCGTCGGCGAACATCGGAATCAGCTCGATCACGTAGCGGCTCGCGCTGACCACCCGGACATGGCGGGTCATGATCTGCGAAATGACCCGCGGACGCCCGCCGGCCCCGGGCGCGAGACCGATCAGCGCCCGCAGCCGCCCTCCCCACCCCTCGGGCCGGTCCATTTCCAGCTGCCTCATGAAGTCGGCCACCGTCACGATGCCCACCACGCCGCGGGCCTGGTCGATCACCGGCAGCGCCTTGATGCGATGCTGGCACATCAGCGCCCAGGCGTCCTTGAGCGGCATGTCCGGCTTGGCGCTGAGCGGGGTGCGCGTCATGATGTCCCGGCACCGAAGCTCCCCCAGGCTGCGCCGGTAGGCGGCCATTTCCGCATGGTGCAGCAGGTCCTCCAGGTCGTCGGGACTGACGTCCAGCACCTGGTTGTAGTGAGCCAGCGCGGCGTCGAGGTCGGCCGCGGTGAAACGCGACCGGGGGCCGGGCACGGGCTTGGCCTGGGCATGGGGATAGCGGCGTCCCGTCAGGCTGTTGTAGGCCAGGCCGGCCACGATCAGCAGCACGGAGTTGGCCAGCACGGGAAACAGCGCGTAGCGGTAGTCGGCCGCCTGGGCCAGCACCGCGGTCAGGGCCGCCGCTCCCCCCGGAGGATGCAGGCAGCGCAGCGACAGCATCACCACGATGGCGCCTCCCACCGCCAGCGCGGCCGCCAGGACCGGATCGCCCACCAGATTGACGCAGGCGATGCCCACCAGCGCCGACAGCGTGTTCCCGCCTATCACCGACCACGGCTGGGCCAGGGGGCTGGCCGGCAAGGCGAACACCAGTACCGCGCTCGCGCCCAGCGGGGCGACCATCCAGGCGGCGGCCCCCAGGCTGCCGGCCATCGCACGGCTCGCCCAGGCGGCCAGCAGGATCCCGGCCAGGGCTCCCAGGACGATGCGCACGCGCTCCCTGCCGTTGATGCGCATCCGGCCCGGCCGGAACGAACCCAGCCAGGAGCACAGCGTGGAGACGGACAAGACGGGAAGCGACGCGGAAACCCGGGAGGAAGCGGAGCGATCGGACATGGAACGACGGCGACAGCGGCACGGCAGACGGAGACCAGCCGGGCATAGTACCGGATTTGCGGCAGGGCTCCGCCGGCCGGATAACCCCTACGGCACAACGGACATGAGCATATATCGTCACTTAACGATATATGATTCGAGAGTCATCGATATGATTCGCCGCATCTCTAAACCAGGATTTCCTATGACCACGCTGTACGATCCCATCACCGTCGGCGACCTCCGGCTCGCCAACCGCATCGTCATGGCCCCGCTGACCCGCAACCGGTCGCCGCGGGCCGTCCCCCAGCCGGTCACGGCCACCTACTACAGCCAGCGCGCCAGCGCCGGCCTGCTGATCACCGAAGCCACCGCCATCAGCCACCAGGGCCAGGGCTATGCCGACGTGCCCGGCCTGTATTCGGAAGAGCAACTGGCCGGCTGGCGGCGGGTGACCGACGCGGTCCACGCCGCGGGCGGCAAGATCGTCGTCCAGCTCTGGCACGTGGGACGCATATCGCACACCTCGCTGCAGCCGGACGGCGGCGCGCCGGTGGCGCCTTCGGCCATCCGGGCCAACGCCAAGACCTACCTCGTCGGGCCGGACGGGAGTGGATTCGTCCCGACCTCGGAGCCGCGCGCGCTGCGCCTGGATGAACTGCCCGGCATCGTGGCCGACTACCGGCGCGCCGCCCGCGCGGCCATCGAGGCCGGCTTTGACGGCGTCGAGTTGCATGCCGCCAACGGCTACCTGATCGATCAGTTCCTGCGCTCGGGCAGCAACCGCCGCGACGACGCCTACGGCGGCTCGATCGAGAACCGGGCGCGCCTGCTGACGGAAGTGCTGGACGCCATCACCGACGAAATCGGTGCCGGCCGCACCGGCATCCGTATCTCGCCCGTCACGCCGGCCAACGACGCCTCGGACCCCGAACCCCAACCCCTGTTCGAGTACGTGGTCCGCAAGCTGGCCGGCTACGGCCTGGCCTACGTCCACATCATCGAGGGCGCGACGGGGGGCGCCCGCGACTACCGGCAGGGTGACGCGCCGTTCGACTATTCGGCGCTGAAGGCGGCCTACGCCGAAGCCGGCGGCCGGGGCGCGTGGATGACCAACAACGGCTACGACCGCGCGGCCGCCGAGCAAGCGGTCGAGAGCGGGGCCGCGGATCTCGTGGCCTTCGGCAAGCTCTTCATCGCCAACCCGGACCTCGTGCGCCGCCTGCGCGAGCGTGCTCCGCTCAACACGCCGGACAACACCACGTTCTACGGCGGCACGGAAAAGGGGTACATCGACTACCCCGCCCTGGCCTGACCGGCCTGGACGGACAAGGGGGACGGGCCAACGGCGCCGTCCCCTGCGCCCCGTACCAGCGGCGCCTCCGCTCTTACTCTGCTAGCAACGGCCCTTCTTCGCCTGTCCCGGCGGGCAGAAGCGCGGCCCGGGATAACCGCCCCGGTAGGCCGGTTGATACTCGTAGTAATACCCCGGCGAATCGTAGTAGTACCCCGGCGCCGGGGCCACGACGGCCCCTCCCGGGGTGTACACCGCGCATCCGCCCAGCGCGGTCGCCGCAACGATGGCGGTCAGGATGGATTTCATGATTGCTCCTTGCGTACCGATCAGAACGCGAAGTCCCGCGTTGCCGGTCCCGTACCGATATCGACGGACGAGGACTTCACGGCGCCCGTCGAAGTCGTGGCCTCTATCGTGTAGCGTCCGGCCACGGTCGCGTCCGGGACCAGGGGAATGGGCAGCGTGGTCTGGTAGGTGCCGACCACCGACGCGGCGGCGGGCAGGTTCATGCCATAGGCGCCGGTCGCCAGGTTGGCGAACGTCGAGGCCACTTCGAACTTCGCCCCGCCCGTCGTCTGCAAGGCGCGCAGCGACGCTTCGGCGCTCAACGGCGTCACGGTTCCCGACACGGTGTTGAAGGCCGACGGCGGCGGAGCGATCGGCGCCGTCGACGTGGAGACCGTCGTGCTGGCTCCGGCCACCACCGGCACCGACCGGATGATGCCTACGCCGCGCGCGGCCGATGCCGGCGGCACGACCACGACGTCGACGTTGCCGGCCGTGCTGCTCTGTTCGATGGGCGACAGCGTGAACGCGCCTTCGCTCGTGGCCACGGTGCCCTTGACGACCTCGCCGCCGCGCTCGGCATAGACGCGCGAACCGGCCGGCGCGTAGCCGACCACCTTGCCGCTCACCACGATGGGAATGGCGGTCACCACGGGCTTGAGATTGAAGCCGCCATTGCCGCGCGCGACGATGGACTTACAGGCGTCGAAGTCCAGTACGAGATCGGTCAGCGTATCGGGCGCAACGGTGAACGGCCGGATGACATCGACGTTCGGATTGCCGTTCACACGGATCTTACTGACGGTTACGAAGACATGATCGAAGCCACAGGCAGGCGCATCGGTCATCGAGACTTGCAGCGTGCCTGGGGGGGAGCGGACGAGCCGTCTCCGCCGCCGCATGCCGCCAATCCCAATGCCCCCGCGCATCCCAGAGCCAGCATGCCATATGGAAATCTGTTGTTCGCCACGACGACCTCCTTTCGGTAAAGCGTGAACGCGGGGCGAGCATACGGCGGAGAGTGTTCGGGACGTGTAATCTACATGTAAGCTCTGTAAATGACGCGGGAACCCTTGGTTACATGCCGCTCTCGGCCTTCGCGCCGCGCGCTTCCTTCAGCGCCACGGTCAGATTCGCCACCTTCCGCTTCAAGTCGGCATTCTCGGCCCTGAGTGCGCGCACCAGGCCCTGGAGCTCTGCCACATCGGTACTCTCGGGCGGCAGGTCGTCCTCCCCTTCCCCGCCCCCGGCCGCCGCCGGCTCATCCGCCGGACGGGCCCTGGCCTTCTTTTCGCGCACCTGGCGCGCCGCGCGCCGCAGCTCGTCCTTGCCGCCAGCCACGGCCACGACCTGCTCCTCGGCCGGCAGCGTGGCGACGGCCGCCGCCGCGCTGATGGAGATGGTGCCCGACTTGACCGCGGCCACGAGTTCGGGCGCGGCCGCTTTCTGTATCTTCTCGATCTGGCCGACGGTGGCCGTGCTGAGCCGGGCGGCCCGGGCCACCGCCTCGCGCGTCGCCATCGCAGGCCGTGCCGGCTCGGCGGGCGCGCCGCCATCCCGCGTGGGCGGCGTCTCGGCGGCGTCCGCCGGCGCGGCGGGGGCCGGTGCGGCGGCCGCCCGCGCCTGCAGGATGTCCTTCTTGCGCAAGGCCAGCACGCCCCGCTGGTAGTCGGAAATGCTGCGCCGGCCCAGGTGGTTGTCTATCATCCAGAGCCGCACGTCATCCATCGAACGGAACGTCGTGTTCTGCACGGTCCGGAATTCGATGCCGTGCTTCCTGCATATGCCGTAGCGGTTGTGCCCATCGACCAGCACGTTGCCCCACAGCACCAGCGCATCGCGGCACCCTTCGGCCAGCAGGCTGCCCTCCAGCGCGGCGTACTCGTCTTCGCTCAGCGGATCGATGTAAGCCCGCAGTTCTTCGTTGATTTCTATGTCCATGCAAACCTTCATCGCGGATCGGCCGGAAGTTTAATCGACGCGATTCCCGGACGCGGCCGGAACCCGTCAGGCGCTTTCGCGCGCGACGATGCGGAAGCCGATCTCGACGATGGATGCCGCCGGCCGCTGTCCGCCGGCGCGGGCCGCGATCATTTCCGCGGCCTTGGCCCCGATCGCGGCCCCGTCCACGTGCACCGAGGTGATGGAAGGCGACATCGACGCGGCGATATCCATGTCGCCGAAACCGACGACGGCCAGTTGTCCGGGCACGTCCACGCCCTGCACCATGGCCTCGGTAAGGACGCCCGCCGCCATCAGGTCGGATGTGCAGAAGACGCCGTCGATGTCCTTGCCGCTGCGCCGCAGCGCGCGCAGGCCCTCGCGTCCCTGCGCATGCGTGGTCGGCGCGGGCAGATAAAGCGCGACGGGCTCGGGCAGGCCCATTGCGAGCGCCGCACGCACGTAGCTCGCGGCGCGCAGGTGCGCCCGCTCGTCATCCCCGCTCAACACCGCCAGACGGGTCTTGCCGGCCTCGAACAGATAACGGCTGACGGCCGCGCCGATCTGCTCGTGCGACACGCTCAACAGCATGTCGATGGGCGTGGCCGTGGTGTCCCAGGTCTCGACGACGGGGATGCCGGAAGCCTGGAGCAGGCGGCGCCCCTGCGGCGAATGCATGACGCCGGTCAGCACGATGCCGTCGGGGCGACGGCCGATGATGGCCCGCAGCAGCGCGTCCTCGCGCGGTACGTCGTAGCCGCTCTGCCCCACCATGAGCTGGTAGCCCCGCGCATCGAGCGACTCCGTCAGGGCCGTCAGCATGCCCGCGAACAAGGACCCCGCGACCGACGGCACCAGCACGGTCACCAGATGGCTGCGCGACAGCCGCAGCGCGCCCGCCATCAGATTCGGCACGTAGCCCAGCGCCGCGATGGCGGCATTGACCTTCTCCAGCGTGGCCGGGGAAACCTGCTGCGGCGTATTGATGGCACGCGATACGGTGATCATCGAGACGCCGGCCGCCTGGGCCACTTCGCGCACGGTCACCCGCGCCCGCTCGGCCGGCTGGTCGGAAACAGAGGCAGGCTTACGAACGGAGGCAGACATCGGCGGCGTGGCGGCGGTACGGGTAGGACATGAGACGAAAGGCTAACCCGGCGCGCCCGCCGATAGCGATCCACGGGACCTGGGTTTCCACCTATGGCGTCTCCACGGCCCGGGATCATACATTCTGCCCACGCGGATGTTAACGTTAACAAGTCATGAACAACGCTGACATCCCGAATTGGTAACGTTAACATCCACAAAAATACGGAGACGACATGAACGCCAAAGCACGCGCATGGATAATCGGGATGGCCCTGGCGGCAGCCTCCGGCGCAGCCCACGCCTGGCCCGACAAGCCGGTGACCATGGTGGTCCCCTTCCCGCCGGGCGGCGCGACGGACTCGGTGGCGCGTGCCGTCGCCAACAAGCTGCAGGAACGGCTCAAGCAATCCTTCGTGGTCGAGAACAAGGCCGGCGCCACCGGCACCATAGGGGCCGCGCAGGTCGCCCGCGCGGCGCCGGACGGCTACACGCTCATGGTCACCTCGCTCGCGCCGCTGGTCGTCGCGGAACACCTGATGAAGGACCTGCCCTATGCTCCGGCCAAGGACTTCACCTACCTCACCGTCGCCGTGCAGGCCCCCAATGTCCTGGTGGTCAGCCCTTCCCTGGCGCCCAAGGTGGGCAACGTCCAGGATGTCCTCTCGCTGCTCCGGTCCCGGCCGGGGGCGGTCAGCTTCGCCACCTCGGGGGCGGGCTCGTCGGACCACCTGACCGCGGAACTGTTCTGGCAGAAAACCGGGACGAAGGGACTGCACGTTCCGTACAAGGGCGGCGCGCCCGCCATCGCCGACCTGCTGGGCAACCAGGTCGACATGTCGTTCCAGAACGTCAACGCCGTACTGCCCCACATCAAGGCCGGCAAGCTCAAGGCCATCGCCGTCACGGGCAACACCCGCTCGCAGGTGCTGCCCGACGTGCCCACCTTCGCCGAAGCGGCGGTGCCCGGCCTGGTGGTCTATTCCTGGCAAGCCGTCGTCGCGCCCAAGGGATTGCCGGCCGACCTGCGCAACCAGATCTCGGCCGCGCTGACCGACGCCATCAAGGATCCCGCCGTCAGCAAGCCTTTCACCGACGTCGGCCTGGAAGTCGTGGCGAACTCGAGCGATGAGTTCACACGCTTCCAACGGCAGGAAAGCGCGCGCTGGAAGGAAGTGATCGAGACCGGAAACATCTCCATCCAATAACGCGACCGCCCCGGAAACGATCATGCCTTCTGCTTTCCCGCCAGCCGGACACACGCCCACCGTCACCCGCATGCGGGTGGTTCCCGTGGCCGGCCGCGACTCCATGCTGCTCAACCTCAGCGGTGCCCATGCGCCCTACTTCACCCGCAACCTGGTCATCATGACCGACAGCGCCGGCCATACCGGCGTGGGCGAAGTACCGGGCGGCGAGAACATCCGCGCGACGCTGGAAGACGCGCGCGACTTCATCGTCGGCAGCTCCATCGGCCGCTATACCGACACGCTCAACCGGATGCGCAATACCTTCGCCGGCCGCGACGACGCGGGCCGCGGGCACCAGACGTTCGACCTGCGCGTTGCCATCCACGCCGTCACGGCTGTCGAATCGGCGCTGCTCGATCTGCTGGGCCAGCACCTGGAGGTGCCGGTGGCCGCGCTGCTGGGCGAAGGCATACAACGCACGTCGGTGCAGATGCTGGGCTACCTGTTCTACGTGGGCGACCGCGCGCAAACCCCGCTGCCCTACGCCAGCGCGCCGGAGGAAGCGGACGACTGGCTGCGCCTGCGGCACGAAAAGGCGTTGACGCCCGAGGCCATCGTCGGGCTGGCCGAAGCCGCCTATCGGCGCTATGGATTCGAGGACTTCAAGCTCAAGGGCGGAGCGCTGCGCGGCGAGGAAGAGATCGAGGCCATCCACGCCCTGCATGAACGCTTTCCCAGGGCGCGCATCACGCTCGATCCCAATGGCGGCTGGCTGCTGCGCGACGCCATCCGCCTGTGCCGCGACATGCATGGCGTGATGGCCTATGCGGAGGACCCCTGCGGCGCCGAGGGCACGTACTCCGGCCGCGAGACCATGGCCGAGTTCCGGCGGGCAACCGGACTGCCCACGGCCACCAACATGGTCGCCACCGACTGGCGGGAAATGGCACACGCCCTGTCGCTGCAATCCGTCGACATTCCCCTTGCCGATCCGCACTTCTGGACCCTGCAGGGCTCGGTGCGCGTCGCCCAGGCCTGCCAGGCGTTCGGCCTGACCTGGGGCTCGCATTCCAACAATCATTTCGACATCTCGCTGGCGATGTTCACCCACGTGGGAGCGGCCGCGCCGGGCCGGGTTACCGCGCTCGACACGCACTGGATATGGCAGGACGGCCAGAATCTGACGCGCAATCCGCTGCAGATCCGCGGCGGCCGCATCGAACTGCCCCAGGCTCCCGGGCTGGGCATCGAACTCGACATGGACGCGGTCGAGCAGGCGCACCAACTCTACAAACGGCACGGCCTGGGCGCACGCGACGATGCCATGGCCATGCAGTACCTGATACCGGGCTGGAGGTTCGACAACAAGAAACCCTGCCTGGTCCGCTGAAGAAAGCCGCCGGGGCGGCCAATCATTCCGACTTGCACAAGAACACCAAGGAGACAAGCAAGATGAGCACTGCATCGCGACAGGCAGGAAAACTGCTGCCGGCGTTCATCGCCGCGGCCCTTCTGGCTGGCTGTGGCGGGGGCGACGACGGAAGCGCAGGTCCCGTGCCCCCGGGTCCGCCGGGAGCGACGGTTTCGTTCCGAACGGCCGGCCTGGTCCAAGGCCTTCCCCATCTGGAAACCGATTCCGGCGGCAGGTAGACCGTACACGTCACCATCCTGACGCAGACGGGCCTGAAGACGCTGTCCACCGCCCCCAGCACGCCTGAACGTGCGGCCGCGATCAAGGACGGGCTCGTGCCGGGCAATCTCGTGGACTGGCTCGCATCCCCGGCCGGTACCGTCATCGTGCCCGAGGACGGTTCGCCTGCCTTCAACGTGATCCTGTCCAAGGGCTCGTCGTCGGCTGCCCAGTTCAACCTGCAGAAGTACGGCGCGGCGGTCACCCGCAACGACGGCGCCCCGGGGCCCATGGTGGCCGCCGGATGGGTCTACGGCAAGACCGGGTCGACCATCACGGTCGGCGACGGCACGACAGTCACCGCGGACCAGGCGGGCCGGGCGTATGCCAAGCCGATCAAGCGCTACGAGGAAACCTACACCGTCGCTTCCGATGCAAGGGTGTTCAACGTCAACACCGAGGACTACGCCAAAAGCGAGACGTCCACGTTCGGCGCCATCCCCGTCACCGCCGACTACCACTATGGCACCACCTCGCGCCAGGCCGCATATCTGCTGTTCGACGACAACTACTTGAACGCGGATCGCGCCAAGGTCGTGGCGATCTGGTACTTCACCCCGCCCTCCAAATCCGATGGCAAACCCACCTGGGACGTTCCCACTCAAAGCCCCATGCTGGGGGACAAGGGCATCGATCCGGTTTCAGGCTTGCCCTACGTGGCCATCAACGCGACCTCGGTATCCTCCGCGCCCTACAGCCGCAGCACCGAGCCGTTCGAGATGGTGAAGAACACCATGTACTACGTCGGCGACAACGAAGTGGCCTCGTATGTGCTGAAGGCCGACATGGGGACCGCGGACACCTCCGACGACAAGGTCATCAAGATCGACGCGGGCTGGCCCAACAGCGGCTACCAATACTGGAAGAACATGGAGCTGGTGGGGATAGACCCCCGGTCGGTCACCGACCTGTGGCTCACGCATGGCCACGCCGACCACTACGGCACGGCCATCGAGCAGCTCAAGATGATGGACAACGCCGGCAAGACCATGGACGTCTGGGCGTCGAAAGAGGACGTGGCGGGCGTCAAGAGCGACCTGCAAGGCAACGCGTGGGACATCCCCGGCGCCCTGCCCGAATCGGAAACCGCCCTGCGTGCCCGCACCAACAAGTTCTACGACTACGACCGGTGGTACGACTTCGGCAACGTGAAGATCATGGTGATCTGGTCGCCCGGCCACACGCCGGGGTCCACCAACATGCTCTTTCGCGTGAAGAATCCGGCAGACGGCAAGTTCTACACCTTCGGCTATCACGGCGGGTATGGCTTCAACGGCCTGAACTCCCCGACTGCCGCCAACGGTTGGCGCCGCCTGTCCTTCCAGCACGGCTTCAGCTACCTGCAGAGCACCGTCGAAGTGGATTTCGTGGCGCCGCAGCATACCAATCAGTATCCCATCGTCGAGGTCTACCAGGCGCTCAAGGCCTACAACCGGGATCCGGCCAATGCCGGAAAGCAACTCACGATGATGGAGGCGATGACCTCCAGGGTCTACGATGCGCCGGTCCTGGGCGGCGGCAAGATCACGAGCGAATTCGCCAACCAATTGGAGAAACGTCGCTCGGTGGCCTCGTACCGGGCCAGCGATGAAGCCAACCGCTCGTACAAGAGCATAGAGACCTCGGGCCCCTTCAAGCCTGGCCGGGAAGCGGGCCTGGCCAACGTCCGGGCGACACTGCTTGACGAAGGGAAGATCATCCAGGGCTTCGTCGGCGCCCAGAACAAGAACCCGTCGATCCCGCTGCTGGCCAATGGCATCGTGATCCCGACGGACAGCTACGTGAACGACCCTGGCGGCTTCTACGTCCAGGTTGCAGTCGACGTGCAGGACAGCACATACAAGGGCTACATCCCCCCAGGATACAAGCAGGCAAGTCCGGGTATGGGCACCGAGATCACCTATGACGGCGGTCCGGTCGAATCGGTGCATGCGGCCACGGGTACCTTCCACCCGCCCGAGTACCTGCGGACCCAGCGCCTGAACAGCCTGGCCGAGGCACAAGCCGTCCTGGCCAGGGTCGCCAAGGGCCGGACAGTCACGCTGTCGCTTACGCCGGCGAGCGAGATCGTCGTGCCGGCCAACGTCGCCGATGCCTTCCGCTAAGGCTGTCGACGGGACAGGGCCACGGCCGCGAGAAACGGCCGTGCCCGCGCGCATGGCCGCGTGGCTGGTCCTGGGCGGATGGCTTGCCGTAGCGGCCGGGGGAGACATTCCCGGCGCGCGGCCCGGCGACGATGCCGCGGCGGCATACGAAATGGCACGCCATTACGGTGGCCTGACCGGCGCGGCGCTTGATCGCCAGAAGTCTTTCGGCTACATGAGCAAGGCTGCCGAGCTTGGGCACGGCCCTGCGCAGGTCGATCTTGCCTTCATGTACTACAACGGCAACGACCGCGTACCCAAGGATCTTTCCCAGGCGTTCCGCCTGTTCCGCAAGGCGGCGGCGGGCGGATCGGTGATCGCGCAATGCATGCTGGGCGATTTCTATGGGCAGGGACTGGGAGGCGCTCCGCGGGACGACAAGGAAGCATTCAAGTGGCATCGGTTGGCCGCCTCCGGGAATGACCGCTGCTCCCCCAAGTCCCAGTACGCCCTGTACCAGGCCTATGCGGCGGGCCGGGGAGTCGCCAGGGATACGCGTACAGCGGTCGCCTGGCTGGAACGCGCGGCCCAGGCGGGCAACCCGGTGGCCCAGGCCAGGCTGGGACGGGCCTACCTCGAAGGTGACCTCGTTCCCATCGACCTTGAACAGGGCAAGGCATGGCTGAAGAAATCACGCGAAGGCGTCGCCCCTCACGATGATGAAGAGGAAGGCGCTCACGACCATTAGGGCCTGTTCACGCCAGATTGGCGCCCGCCGGAACGGTCGGCATGCGATTGACCTCCACGGTGACGTGGACCAGTTCCTCGTGGATGGCCAAGGCTTCCCGGAAATAGGAAGGCGTGGCCGGCGTATCGGTCACGATACCCAGGATGCAGGCATACTTGCCCTTGCCGACCCGCCAGACGTGGAGATCCGTGATCGTCGCCTTGAACGGGCAGGCCGCGACCACCTCGCGGATCTCGGCCACGACGGGCGCATCCATTTCCGCATCGAGCAGGACTTTTCCCGAGGCCCGCAGCAGGCCGTACGCCCAGACGGCGACCAGGCCGGCGCCGACGATGCCCATGACCGGATCCAGCCAGGCCGCCCCCCATAGCTTGCCGCCGAACAGCGCGATGATGGCCAGCACCGACGTGGCGGCATCGGCCACGACGTGCAGGTAGGCCGAACGCAGGTTCAGGTCGCTGCCGTGCTCGTGGTCGTGGTCATGCCCATGATGATGGTCATGTCCGTGGCCGTGATCGTGTCCGTGATGCCCGTCCTTCAACAGCCACGCGCAGGCGAGATTGACGAGCAGGCCGACGGCCGCGATGGCGATGGCTTGATCGTAGTGGATCGTCGCGGGGGACATCAGCCGCTGGACGGATTCGTAGAGCATCAGCGCGGCCACGCCGGCCAGGAACAGCGCGCTCGTATAACCGCCCAGCACTTCGATCTTCCAGGTCCCGAACGCAAAGCGTCCGTCGTTCGCGTAGCGCCGTGCCGCGCCGTAGGCCAGCACCGCCAGGCCCAGCGCCAGGGCGTGGGAACTCATGTGCCACCCGTCGGCCAGCAACGCCATCGAATTGAACATGTAGCCGCCCACGATCTCGGCGACCATCATCGCCGCCGTGAGCAGCACCGCCCGGCGGGTGTTGCGTTCGGCCAGGGGATTGCCTTCGTCGAAGACGTGACTGTGGGTCCAATCCTGGGAAATGAGGGATGTCGACATGATGCGGCCCGTTCCGGTGTATCGTGTATATACTATACCCCAGTATAGTTCCAATGAAAGGCGACGGCCATCCATGGCACACACCCTCCACAACCAGAAGCAGCTCCTGACGCGCGTGCGCCGGATCAAGGGACAGGCCGCGGCCCTGGAGACCGCCCTCACCCAGGAAGCCGGCTGCGTGGCGATCCTGCAGCAGATCGCCGCGATACGTGGCGCGGTGAACGGGCTGATGGCCGAGGTGCTGGAAGGGCACATCCGCGAACACCTGGGCCGTGCCGACGTACCCGCCGACGTCCGCGCGGCCGACCTGGAAGAAGTCGTGGCCGCCGTGCGGTCCTACATGAAGTGACGCCTGGACACGCGCCATGATCAAGCGGATGAAGCAGTGGGCCCGGCGCATCAAGCAGGACGTCGTCGCGGTCTGGCTGGCGGCCCGGGATCCCCGCACCCCCTGGATGGCCAAGGTGCTCGCCCTGCTGGTGGCCGCCTATGCGGTCTCCCCCATCGACCTCATTCCCGACTTCATCCCCGTGCTGGGATACCTGGACGACCTCATCATCGTTCCGCTCGGCATCCTGCTGGTGGTGCGCCTCATCCCCGCCGGCCTGATGGCCGAATTCAGGCGGTCGGCCGCGGACATGTCGAGCCGGCCGGTCAGCCGGGTGGCCGCGGCCGTGTTCATCGCGGTTTGGATACTCGCCGCGGCGCTACTCCTGTTAGTCTTCTTCCAGAAGGCGGCATCCGCCTGACTCGACAAGGAGACCCGGTGGGCAATACGTTCGACATCGACGCGTACCTGGCACGGCTCGGATACCAGGGCTCCACGGCCCCTTCCCTCGCGACGCTGGACGCGCTGACCAGCGCCCACTCGCAATCCATTCCGTTCGAGAACCTGGACGTGCTGCTGCGCCGGCCCATCCACCTCGAACCCCAGCGCCTGTACGACAAGCTCGTCACCGCGCGCCGCGGCGGCTATTGCTTCGAGCTGAACGGCCTGTTCCTGGAACTGCTCGCGCAGCTGGGCTTTGCCGCGCGCCCCCTGGCGGCGCGAGTGCGCCTGGGCACGACCGATCGCAGCATCATGGTTCAACGCACGCACCTGACGCTGGCGGTGACCCTGGACGGGCAGGACTGGATCACCGATGTCGGCGTCGGCGCGACCTCGCTCACGCGCGCCCTGCGCCTGGAGGATGGCCTGATCCAGGCCACGTCCCACGACGAGCGGCGCCTGGTGCGCGAGGACGGCAGGTGGTACCACCAGGTGCAGCATGCCGGCCAGTGGGTCGACGTCTACGAGTTCACCGGCGAGGACATGCCCATGGTCGACCGCGAGGTGGCGAACTGGTACACCAGCACGCATCCCGCTTCGCACTTCCTGCAAGGACTCACAGCGGCGCGTGTACTGCCCAAGGGTCGCCGGGTGACCTTGTCCGGCAAGGTCCTGAAATTCCGCGCGGCCGACGGCCATGCCCGGGAACAGGAACTGGACGGCCCGCAGGCGCTCCAGGCGGCGCTGCGTGAGCATTTCGGGATCGATCTGCCCATCGACGCGCTGCGGACGATCCCGCTGGAAGTCACCCCGCCTTCGCCTCGAACGGATTGAAAACCTCCACCCCAAAGGGAGCGAAATCGCCGGCGTTGCGTGTCACCACTACCAGTTGGTGCTGCTGCGCGGTGGCAGCAATCATCGCATCCTCATACAGCGTGTCGGAGCGCCGGTGCATCAGTCGCGCCCAGCGCCTGAAGGTTTCCGCATCCATGGGCAGGACGTTGTACGAGGCAGCCACCAGATCGGCCCAGCGAGCGATTTCGTCGGCCTTGTCCGGATCCTGGTCGCGCGTCAGTTCGATGCCGGCCTCAATCTCTCCCAACGTGACCGCAGACAGATAAAGGTCGCCATCGGCAATGGACCGGAGCCAGGCGACGACGGCGCCATGCGGGCGCGGCCGTCGCAATTCGGAAATGACGTTAGTGTCCAGCAGATACATGCGGCGCGCTCAGCGAATAGGCGCAATGCGTCGGCGCCGTGCCGCCCCACGTGGCGGCACGAGGCACTCCGTACGTGCGGTATCCGAAAGCAGCAGTTCCTTCAACGACGGCTTGGCCGCTGCACGCAGGCGTTTCCATTCGGCGGCGGGGACGAGCACCGCGGCTTCGGCTCCACGCTTGGTCACCATCTGCGGTCCCTCCGAGAGACACGCCTCAAGAAACTCGCTGAAGCGCGCCTTTGCGTCCTGTATGGCCCAGCTTTTCATGATGCAGCACCCCATAAAAGACTAGTCATCTGACTAGTTTACAACTTGACTCCATCTCCTACAATCGATCCGTGGCAATCTGTCTCATACTCGCTGGTAGTCGACAGCCCTCACTACAATGCCATATTTGGCAGGGACAGCACTCCGCTTTCCAGTAGAACCTGGTCAAAGTTGTCCATTGCTCTCATCCAGCGCCTCACGAACTTATTGATTTTTAATGAAAGAATCGGATACCAGCGCACACACCCCCATGATGCAGCAGTATCTCCGCCTGAAGGCCGAAGCCGGCCCTCTGCTGCTGTTCTACCGCATGGGCGATTTCTACGAGCTGTTCTACGACGACGCGGAAAAGGCCTCGCGTCTGTTGAACCTGACGCTCACCACCCGCGGCGCCTCCAATGGCGTGCCCATACGGATGGCGGGCGTGCCATTCCATGCCGTCGAACAATACCTGGGCAGGCTGGTCAAGCTGGGCGAATCGGTCGCGATCTGCGAGCAAATCGGCGATCCCGCCACGTCCAAGGGACCGGTGGAACGCCGGATCGTCCGCATCGTGACGCCCGGCACGCTGACCGACGAGGCCCTGCTTCCGGCCAAGGCCGACCGCGCCGTCGCCGCGGTCCAGCCGGGCAACGGCAAGACCGGCCGCGTGGGCATCGCCTGGCTGAACCTGGCCAGCGGTGAATTCCGATTGACCGAATGCGCGCCCACCCTGCTGGCGAGCGAGCTGCACCGCATCGCGCCGGCGGAAGTGATCCTGGCAGAAGGCCAGCCGCTGCCGGTCGATTTCAGCGCCCCCATCAGCCCGGTTCCGGTCTGGCACTTCGAAACCAGCGGTGCCCGCCAGCAATTGCTGAACCACTTCGGCACGGACTCGCTGGCCGGATTCGACGTCGAGGACATGCCCGAGGCGATCTGCGCTGCCGGCGCGCTGTTGCGCTATGTCTCGAACACGCAGTCCCAGGCGCTGGCGCACGTGCAGCAGCTGACCGCCGATCGCGCCAGCCAGTACGTGCTGCTCGATCCTGTCACCCGCCGCAACCTGGAGTTGACCGAAACCCTGCGCGGCGAAGAGTCCCCCACGCTGTTCTCGGTGCTGGACCACTGCCAGACGCCCATGGGCAGCCGGCTGCTGCGCCGCTGGCTGCACCACCCGCTGCGCGACAACGCCCCTGCGGCGGCCCGCCTGCGCGCCATCGAGACCTTGCTCGATGGCGGCGATCCGCGCCTGCTGCAGGACGCGCTGGCGCCGCTTCCCGATGTGGAGCGCATCTCCGCGCGGGTGGCCCTGCGCTCGGTGCGGCCGCGGGAGCTGGCCAGCCTGCGCGATGCGCTGGCGCTGCTGCCTGGGCTGCACGCCATGGTACTGCGCCTGGCCGGCGAAGGCTCGATGCTGTCGGCCGATCCCCAGGCGCGGCTGCCCGAACTGGCAGCCCAGCTCGCGCCCGATCCCGCCATCGGCGAGCTGCTGGCGCGCGCCATCGCCGCCGAACCGGGCGTCAATGTGCGCGACGGCGGCGTGCTCGCCGCAGGCTTCGATGCCGAGCTGGACGAACTGCGCGCGCTGGAATCGCACAGCGGCGACTTCCTGGTGCAATTGGAGAAACGCGAGCGGGAACGCACGGGCATCGCCAACCTGCGCGTGGAGTTCAACCGGGTGCACGGTTTTTTCATCGAGGTCACGCGCGGCCAGACCGACAAGGTCCCCGACGACTACCGCCGCCGCCAGACGCTCAAGAACGCCGAACGCTACATCACTCCCGAACTCAAGACCTGGGAAGACAAGATCCTGTCCGCCCAGGACCGCGCGCTGGCGCGCGAGAAATGGCTGTACGAGCAATTGCTGGACACGCTGGCGCCGCACGTGCGCGCGCTGACGCGAACGGCCGCGGCGCTGGCCGAGATCGACGTGCTGGCCGCCCTCGCCTTCCATGCCCGCAACAACGACTGGGTCGCGCCCGAGCTGCTGGATACGGCCGAGATCCATATCGAACAGGGCCGCCATCCGGTCGTGGAACGGGTCATCGAGCGCTTCACGCCCAACGATTGCCGGCTGGCGCAGACCCGGCGCATGCTGCTGATCACCGGTCCCAACATGGGCGGTAAATCGACCTACATGCGGCAGACCGCGCTGATCGTGCTGCTGGCGCGCATCGGCAGCTTCGTGCCGGCGCGGGCTGCGCGCATCGGCCGCATCGATCGCATCTTCACCCGCATCGGCGCCGCCGACGACCTGGCGGGCGGACGCTCCACCTTCATGATGGAGATGATCGAGGCCGCCGCCATCCTGGCATCCAGCACGTCCGACAGCCTGGTGCTGATGGACGAGATCGGCCGCGGCACCTCGACCTACGACGGCCTTGCGCTGGCCTGGGCGATCGCCTTCCAGCTCGTATCGCAGAATCGCGCGCTGACCCTGTTCGCCACGCACTATTTCGAACTGACGCGCCTGCCCTCGGTACGCCCCGAGGTCGCCAACGTCCACCTGGCCGCGGCGGAGTCGCACAAGGGAATCGTGTTCCTGCACGAGGTGCGCGAAGGCCCCGCCAGCCGCAGCTACGGTATCCAGGTCGCGCAGCGCGCGGGCATTCCCGCCGCGGTCGTGCGCATGGCGCGGCGCGAGCTGGAGAAGCTGGAGACGCAGGGAGCCCAGGTCCCGCAGATGGCGCTGTTCGCGCCGCCGCAAGACGAGGCGGCCCAGGCGCAGGAAATGGAGCAGGCACGGGATCACGCCATGGAGGCCGTGCGGGACGCACTCGATGGCATCGACCCGGACCGCCTCAGCCCGCGCGAGGCGCTGGATGAACTCTACCGGCTCAAGAGCCTGGCCCAGCCGCAATGACCGCCACGCCGCCACGCCCGCTTTCCTGGCCCCGCCTTCTGCTGGCGGCGGCACTGGCGTGCGCGTCCATGGCGCCGGCGGCGGCCGCCACCAACGCCGAATCGGGCTATGCGGCCCGCCATGGTTTTGCCTTCGCCCTGCTGGGCGGGGTGCCCGCGCATGACGGCGAGGAAGCGGCCGTTGCCCAGACGCTGGCGCAGTTCGGCACCGAGACCGACCTGGCCATCCATACCGGCAACATCAAGGGCCGCGACGAGCGCTGCGACGACAAGACCTATGCCCGCCGGCACGCGCTGCTGGACGGCAGTCCCGTCCCGCTGGTGCTGGTTCCGGGCGAAAACGACTGGGCCGAGTGCGACCGCCCCGCCGCCGGGCAGTTCGGGCCCGTCGAACGCCTGAACCGGCTGCGCGAGCTGTTTTTCGATCCGGACGATTCGCTGGGCATGCTCAAGCTGGACCTGCAGCGCCAGAGCGAGACCGCCCGCTTCCGCGGCTATCCCGAGAACGCGCGCTGGGAATACGGAGACGTACTGTTCGTCACGCTGAACATCCCGGGCAACCAGAACAATTACCGCACGGGAGCCGGGCGCAACGGCGAATACGAGGAAAGGATCCAGGCCGATGCCTCGTGGCTGCGGCAGGCCTTCGCCGCCGCCACGCGGCTCAAGGCGCGCGGCCTGGTCCTGGCCTTTTCCGCCGACCCGCATTTCGAGGGCCGGCACACCGTGGCCGGCGGCGTGGATCCCTACGCCACGCTCAAGACCGACCTGGCCCGGCTGGCCTCCAAATATGCCGGCCAGGTCCTGGTCGTGCACGGCGGCGGCACGTCGCCCGACCGGCATCGGCCCGGCCATGCCCTGGCGGATCACCCGGTCAAGTTCAACGGCAAGACCCTGCAGAACGTCGCGCGCGTCGCGATGCCGGCCGCCCCCGGGCCCGCTCATTGGCTCAAGGTGAGCGTGGAGCCGGGCAACCGGGATGTCTTCCGGATAGAAAACGCCAACACGGTGCTGCGCCCCCCGCAGCCCCGCTAACGCCGGACGCGGCGGCTCAATGCAGGGTGCCGGGATTGCGGCGGGCCTCGATCAGCGCGTCCAGGACATCGTCGCTCTCGTCCTCGCTGTCGGCGTACCCTTGCTCGATCTCCTCCTGGTCGGCCGGGCGGACCTCCAGCAGCTTGATCCGTACGCGCAGCGCCATGCCCGCGTAGGGATGGTTGGCGTCGAGCACCACCTTGTCGTCGGTCAGGTCCGTGACGGAGAAGATCAGCGCGTTCTCGTCGCCCTCGCCGTCGTCGGGCTCGACCTCGGTTTCCTCGTCGTCCCCGGTATCGCCAGGCACGCCTTCGAACTGCATGCCCACCTCGATCGGCTCCGGAAAGCGCGAACGCGGTTCGACCCGCAGCAGTTCCGGGTCGTAGTCGCCGAACGCGTCGCTCGGCTCGAGGTGGAAAGTCTGCTCGAAACCGGCGGTCTTGCCCTCCAGGCCGTCGTCCAGGCGGGGCAGCAGGCTGTCGAGCCCGCGATAGAGGAAGCTCACGGGGCCACCGCTGTCATCGAGCGCTTCCCCGTCCGTGCTCATGATCCAGAACTCGACCGTGACGACGGTATTCTCGCCGACGGCCAGGGACGGATCGCTGTTGGAAGCGGTCATAATCTTGGTTTCCCGTATACGTTGGATGGCCTTTCATTCTACAGGCTGGCCCCGCCCCTCCCGGACGCAAAGCATTCCCATGACACCCGACCTTCCCACCCGCCTCCTGGGCGGCCTCTCGCCATCCCGGTTCATGCAGCGCCACTGGCAGCGCAAGCCGCTGTTGATACGCGGCGCCTTCGAGAATTTCCGGCCGCCGCTCTCCATCGCCCAGGTCAAGCGGCTGGCCCGCCGCGACGACGTCGAATCCCGGCTGGTGTGGCGCGAGCAAGGCGCGTGGCAGATGGAGCACGGCCCGTTCGGGCGGCTGCCCTCCGCGCGCGAACCGGAATGGACGCTGCTGGTCCAGGGCGTGAACCTGCACGACGACGCGGCGGCCAACCTGATGGCGCAGTTCCGCTTCATTCCCGATGCGCGGCTGGACGACGTGATGATCAGCGTCGCCACCGACCGCGGCGGCGTCGGTCCGCACTTCGACAGCTACGACGTGTTCCTGCTGCAGGCCAGCGGACGCCGGCGCTGGCGCATCGGCCGCCAGCGCGACCTGGAGCTGGATCCGGACGCGCCGCTCAAGGTGCTGCGCCGTTTCGAGCCCACCGAGGAGTTCGTGCTGGAAGCGGGCGACATGCTGTACCTGCCGCCCGCCTACGCCCACGACGGCATCGCCGAAGGCGACGACTGCATGACGATTTCCATCGGTTTCCGCTCGCCGTCGCTGGCCGAACTGGCGCGCGGCATGCTGGAGTTCGCGTCCGAATCTCTGACCGAGCGCCTGCCGTCGGCGCTGCGGGGTCACTACAAGGACGCCGGCCAGCCCGCGGCAAGGCAGCCCGCGGCCCTGCCCGAGGCCATGGTCGAGGCCGCGCTGGCCGCCGTATCGGCGGTGAAGTTCGACGCCGCGCTGGCCGCACGCTACCTGGGCCGCTGGTTGACCGAGCCCAAGCCGGAGGTCGTGTTCGATGCTCCCGACCCCGCGACGCTGCCCGACCTGGAAGCGGACTGGCCGTCATCGGGCGAGCTGGTGCTGGATCGCCGCACGCTGATGATCCACCGGGGACGGATGCTGTTCATCAACGGCGAAAAGGCCGAGGTCGATGCGACCCCGGCCCTTCGTGGACTGGCGGACCTGCGCCGCCTGGCGTGCGTCTCGGCGAAGCCGGACGACGGCGAACGCGCGGCCCTGCAGGAGTGGCTGGAAGCGGGTTGGCTTCGCTACGACTCCTGAAGCCAGGGCCCGCCAATCTTGCCTACTTGCGCGCGGCCAGCGCGACGTTGATGCATTCCTCGTCCAGGTTGCCGCCCGGCGCGCCGCCGACGCCGATCGCGCCGATGGTGTCGTTGCCGACCTTGATGGGCACGCCGCCCGCCAGGATCAGGAAGTCGTTGATCGCCACCAGTTGGCGCGCGCCGGGGTTGTTCTCGATCGCATTGGCCAGCGCCGAGGTGGGAGCGCGCATCGTCAGCGAGGTATAGGCCTTGCGGCGCGAGGCATCGGCGGTGTGCGGGCCGGACAGGTCGGACCGCAGCATGGCCAGCACGTTGCCGCCGCGATCGACCACGGTGGCGGCGACCTGGTAGTTCTTGGCCGCGCAGGCTTGCACGGCGGCCTGGGCCAGCTCGGTGGCCTGGGACAGCGTCAGCGACGCGGGCGTTTGCGCGTAGGCGCTGGAACCGGCGCAGGCCGCCAGGACGAACAGGGTCTTGAGCAGACGGGACATCGTTTTTTCCTCCTGTGGAATCGACACCCGCAGTGTGCCGGCGCGCAGGCCGGCCGCCCATCGTGCCCGCTACGCACCGGCATCCGTAGCCCTACGGATGCCCTCCCGGTCCCGGCTCCTGGCTGGCCTGCGCCAGGCGGGCGAACTCGACCACCGACGTACTGCCTATCTTCTCGGAGATATGGGCGCGATGGGTCTCCACCGTGCGCGGAGACAGCTCCAGCGCCGCGGCGATCTCCTTGGTGGCATAGCCCTGCGCCACCAGAGCCAGGACCTGGCGCTCGCGCTCGGTCAGGCGCGCGAGCAAGGCGCGCTGCTCGTCCTGCTCGCGATAGCGGGCCAGCGCGGCAAAGGCGGCGTTGATCGCCTCCATCAGCACGTGCTCGTCCACCGGCTTGCTCAGGAAATCCACCGCCCCCGCCTTGAAGGCTCGCCGGCATGCCTGCATGTCGCCATGGCCGGTCAGCAGGACGATGGGCCAGCCGCAACCCGACTCCTGGAGCTTCTGCTGCAGTTGCAGGCCCGTGATGGCCGGCATGCGCAAGTCCAGCACGATGCAGCCCGGCTCCAGCTCCGGCTGGCGGGACAAGAAATCCAGCGGATGGGCGAAGGTCTCCACGCGCAGGCCATACGTGGACAGCAACAGCGCCACCGCGTCGCGCACGGCGCGGTCGTCGTCGACCAGATAGACGGGGGGTTGGGAGGTCACGCCGTGGGCTCCTGTGGGGTTCGCCGGTCCCTGGCCAGCGGCAGCAGCACGGTGAACCGGGCACCGCCCTGGGGCCGGTTGGCCGCCGAGATGCTGCCGTCGAAATGGTGGACGATGCTCTCGCAAATGGCCAGGCCCAGCCCCATGCCGTCCGCCTTGTCGGAACGGAAGGGCTCGAAGACGTGCGGCAGCATGTCCGGCGCCACGCCCGGGCCGTCGTCGCTGACCACGATGCGGGCCATGCCCTCGCTCTCGTCGAGGCTCAGCACGATGCGCCGCCTTTCCAGCGGAACCACGGCCAGCGCATCGGCGGCGTTGCGGATCAGGTTGTACATGACCTGCCCCGCCTGCACCCGGTCCACCCACGCGACGGGCGCCGGCTGGGTCGCCTGCGTTTCAAGCCGCACGCCGCGGGCCGACAGGTCCGCTCCCATCAGCGCCACCATGTCGGCCGCCACCTCGCCCAGGTCGCAAGCCTGCGCCGCCGGCGGGTGGGCGCCGACGTAAGCGCGCATGCGGGCCAGGATGTCCGCGGCCCGGCGGGCCTGCTGCACGTTGGCTTCCAGCACGCGGCGCATGGCGTCCGGCTCCGTACCGGGCAGGCCGGCAAGGCGCAGCGCGGCCTGGCTCTGGCTGAGCAGCGCGGTCAGCGGCTGGTTCAGCTCGTGCGCGATTCCCGAGGCCATTTCTCCCATCGCATTGACCCTCGCCGCGTGCGCCAGGGTGGCTTCCTGCTTGCTCAGCCGACCGGCCTGGCGGGCCCGCTCGGCATCGCCCCGTGCCTGCACGGCACGGAGCCGCTGCACGGCCAGCAAGGCCGCCAGCGCCAGCAGCGCCAGGGACACCAGGACCAACAGGGCCAGCGGCCGGCCCAGTGCCAGGTCGCCCCACCCCGGATGGCGGGACAGCCGCAGCATGATGGGCTGGCCGGCGTTTTCCAGCATGCGTACCGCCGCCATGGCGGGCGGATGCAGCCCCTTCCGTGGCGGGGCCGCGCCATGGTCGATCCCGGCCGCCGCCCCGTCCAGGCGCAGGGCCAGCCGCGTCCCCATGGGCAATTCATCGGCCGCGACCAGCTCGGCCAGGTCTACGGTCAGCACCAGCGCCAGTTGACCTGCCGCGGGGGGCAATCGCTTGACCAGCAGATAGCGGGGCTGGCCCGGCTCCGGCACCGTGCTGACCGGCCGCCCCGGCTGGGCCGCGGCGATCACCGCGCCCAGGCGTTGCGGCTCCAGGGGCGGGAGGCCCGACCGGCGGCTGGACACCAGCGTGCGCCAGCCAGCCTGGGACGACGGTTGTTCCCAACCGATCAGGTCCACTCCTTCGATGCGTGGATAGAAAGCGCGGATGGCGCCCGCCACCTGCCTGATCTCCTCGAGCAGGATACGGTCCGATCGCTGCGCCAGCGCCGCCATGCTGGTCAGGTGGGCGTCGTGCTGCGCGATACGCTGCGACACGAGCCCGGCCACGGCGTCGGCCGCGCCGTCCAGGTCCGCGCGCAACCGGTCCAGCGCCTGGCGATACAGCACGACGGCTCCGGCCAGCACCAGCACCAGCCAGGCCCCCGCCAGGACCACGGCCATCGCGGATTGACGTTTCATCATGGGTGCAGATAGTACTTGCAGGCGCCCCGCCACGCTCGCCTCCCGCTCGGAATCCCCATGCCGGCAGGCATATCGGAGACTGGCGATCTATAATTCGATCCATGGCGATATTCTTCGCCCATTCAGTCTTCCGCCATGGATCTCGACGCCACCATCAAGGCGCTGGCGCATCCGGTGCGACGCAACATTCTGCAGTGGCTCAAGGAGCCCGAACGCCATTTCGCGGGGCAGGAACACCCGCTCGAAGTCGGCGTCTGCGCCGGAATGTTCGAACGTTGCGGCCTGTCCCAGTCGACCGTTTCCGCCCACCTGGCCACCCTGCAGCGCGCCGGTCTCGTCACGACCCGGCGCATCGGGCAATGGGTGTTCTACAAGCGCAATGAAGAAGCCATCGCCACGCTGCTCGATCAGTTGCGCAAGCTCTGACTGCGCGGGAAATTCCCGGCGCGGCGGGTCGAAATGTTGCGTCAAAAACCACAAACCGAAACCCTTGCGCACATTATTGACCAATCGGATACACAAATTGCTTACGCAAATCTTACTTCCAGCTTCCACCATGGAAAATACCTAGAGACGCTGATAGAATTTACCCGTGCTCGAATAACGGCAGACACAGCAGCCCTTGTTTGGGTAATAACGGGAAATAGCGCTATTTCTGGTTTGTGTATTACGACTGACACCTCAAAGGAAAAGAGATCATGAAGAAGACCCTGCTCCTGGCCTCGCTGCTGGCAATCGCTCTGTCGGCTTGCGGCAAGAAGGAAGAAACCGCTCCGGCCCCCGCCGAGTCGACCCCTCCCGCCGCCACCACCCCGGCTGAGCCCGCCCCCGCCCCGGCCGAACCCGCTGCTCCGGCTCCCGCCGAGCCCGCCGCTCCGGCCGACCAGGCCCCTGCCGCCCCGGCTCCCGCCCAGCAGCAGTAAGTCGAATGCGGAAACCCGGCCGGCCCCGCCGGCTCCGGGTTCCTGCCAATCGACGGCCGCATGCGCGGCCAAGAAAAAGCCCGTAGTTATGAACTGCGGGCTTTTCTCATTGACTCAGCGTCACCCAATCGAACCCGGTGTCCTGGTCCGCCACGCCGATCTCCTGGGGCTGCCAACCCAATATCGGCGCAAGCGCCGAGCGCGCCAGTTCCGGCACATTGTTTTTCTTGCTCAGATGCGCCGCGTGCAGGAACTTCAGGCGCGACCGGTCCATCACGCGCAGGATGTCGGCCGCCGCCGCATTCGACAGGTGGCCGTAGCGGCCGGCTATCCGGTATTTCAGCGAAACGGGGTAATCGCTGCGCGCCAGCATGTCCGGGCAATGATTGCATTCCAGCACCAAGGCATCGCAGCCGGACAGCGTCCGGTGAACGTGCGGCGTGCCCTCGCCCAGGTCCGTCAGCACGCCCAGCCGCCACTGGCCGTCGTCCAGCACATACTGCACCGGCTCGCGGGCGTCGTGGGGCACCGGAAACGGCTGCACGCGCAAGCCGCCGATGGCAAAGGCGGTGTGGCTGTCGCAGCAGACGGCGGTCATGCCTTCGGGGATGCGGGCGGCAACGGCCGCACGCGTGCCCGTGGTCAGATGCACCGGAATGCCATGGCGGCGGGCCAGGCGGAACACGCCGCCGATGTGGTCGCCATGCTCGTGCGTCACCAGGATGCCGTTCAGGGATGAAGGCTCGATGCCACGGCCGAGCAGGCGCCTTTCGACCTCCCTCAACCCGAACCCGCAATCGATCATGACGCGGGTCACCGACAGCCCTTCCCTGGCCTCGACGACGAGGGCATTGCCCTCGCTGCCGCTGCCAAGACTCGTATAGCGCATGAAGCCCACCTAGGAAATCCACCCCCGGGCGGCCTGCGACCGCTCCCCCTCCAGGGGGCGGCGCTGGCGGACCGGCAAAGCCGGATCCGCGGCGCCCTGGATCAGACGGGACTCATGGCCGACCCCAACCATTACTTCAGCTGGTTGGACAGGACGTTCAGGATACGCCGGCCGGTGGCGGTGTTCTCGGGCGCCCCCTGCGCGTTCAGCACGGTGACCTGGGTACGGTCATTGGAGGTGACCAGTTTCACGCGGTACTGCGGACGGGTCTCGGGCTTGTCGCTGCCGCGTCCGAACAGGCGGCCGAAGAAGCCCGGCTTGCTGTCGGTGCTGGCCGCGTCGGTATCGACGTAGCGGACGTAGTAGACACCCTCGGCGCGGTTGCGGTCCTCGACGGTGAAGCCGCCACGGTCCAGGGCCAGGCCCACGCGGCGCCAGGCACGATCGAACGGCTCGGCGATCTGCAGGGCACCGATGTCGCCCGAGCCGGTCACCAGTTGCGGCGCCGCGCCGGTGGCCACGGGCGCCGCATTGGTCACGGCCGCCTTGGCACGGTCGAAATCGGCGCCCAGGCGGACCATCAGGCGGCTCAGCATTTCTGCTTCCAGGCCCGGGTCGTTGGGACGCGAGGTCCAGGTGGTCTGGCTCTTCTCCGCGCCGGTCAGCACCTCGACCGCGCCGCGATGGCTGATGTAGATCTCGGTGCTGTTGCCCACGCGCTCGAGGCGGGTGCGGAACATGTCGCGTTCGCCGGTGGACCACAGCGAATCGAAGACCTTGCCGATGGTGTTGCGGATGAAGTCCTGCGGGATCTTCGCCCTGTTCTCGGCCCAATCGGTTTCCATCACGCCGGCCTGGGGCAGGTCTTCGCGCATCAGGAAGCCCAGGTCCTGCCAGAACTGGCGCACGACCGGATAGAGCTGCTCGGGCGAGCGATCGACGACCACCAGCCAGCGCTGGTCGCCATCGCGTTCCACGCGCATGTCCGAACGCTCGGGCAGCACATTGCTGGCGGCCGGCTGCCGGGTTTCAGGCTGGGCCGTGGAGTAGCTGGAGAAGGTCGTGGTCGAGGGCGCCGGCGGCGTCGACCCGGAAGAGGTCTGGGAGGGGATCTGGAACCGGTTGTCGGTGGGAAGCTGCGTCAGGTCGGGAGGCACTTCCAGCTTGGCCGAGGGCGGCTTGGATGCGCTCTTGTAGTCGATGGACTCTTCCTTGCCCAGCAACTGGTTGACGCTGCTGCAACCCGCGAACAGCACGGACAGGGAAATCAGCGCCGGCAGGACCGCCACGCGCGGCAAACTCGTACGAACTGCATTCATTGATGGGTAACTCCTGAAGCCACCGCCGGCCCATGCGGGGTCCGGCGGGTCATGTCGGGGCGAAACATGGGGGGCGTGTGGGGTTCAGATCTCGACACCGGCCGCCTTGAGCGCCTCGCGCACCGCAGCGTGGTGCTGCGCGCCGAGTTCGGTCATGGGCAGGCGATATCCCAGCGCCGTGCGTCCCATCCGGGCCAGGGCCCACTTGACGGGAATGGGATTGGGTTCGAGGAAGAGGTTGCGGTTCAGCAGCGCCAGGCGCTGATTGATCCGGGCGGCCAGGCGGGCATCGCCGGCCAAGGCCGCCACGCAAAGCTCATGCATCAGGCGCGGCGTGACGTTCGCGGTGACCGAGATGTTGCCCCGGGCCCCCAGCAGCATCAGCGCCGCCGCCGTGGGATCGTCGCCGCTGTAGATCGCGAAACCCTCGGGTACCTGGCCAAGCAGCAACGCGCCCCGGCCGATATCGCCCGTGGCGTCCTTCAGGCCGACGATGCCGGGCACCTGCGCCAGGCGCACCGTGGTCTCGCCCGCCATGTCGCAGCCGGTGCGGCCCGGCACGTTGTACAGGATCATGGGCAGGTCGACCGCCTCGGCGATGGTCTTGAAGTGCCGGTACAGGCCTTCCTGCGTGGGACGGTTGTAGTAAGGCACCACGGACAGGCCGGCATCGGCGCCGACCTTCTTGGCCGCCTCGGTCAGCTCGATGGCTTCCGCCGTGGAGTTGGCGCCGGTACCGGCGATGACCGGCGCGCGGCCCGCCACGTGCTGGACGGCAAAGCGGATCAGTTCGACATGCTCGTCCACCGACACGGTCGGCGATTCGCCCGTCGTTCCCACCACCACGAAGCCATCGGTGCCCTCAGCCAGGTGCCAGTCGAGCAAAGCCCGGAAGGCCTCGAAATCGAGCTTCCCGTCTGGCTGCATCGGAGTGACGATTGCGACGATGCTGCCTTCAATAGGAGTGCGAGATGTGGTTGCCATACGCTGCCAGGGTGACCCGAAACGGGACGACGAAAAGGGAAATCAATGGAGTATACCGCCTGTAGAGGCTCGCTCCTACGCCGCGCGCGCCTCCCAGGAAACCGCGGATCCGGCTCCGCCGGTCCGCCGGTTTCGCCCCCTGGGGGGCGCGCGTCAGCGCGTAGGGGGGGGTCACAGAAACAATCGAACGATGGCGTCACCCAGGGCGAGCATGGGCTGGACCAGGAAGCCCAGCATGCCGGTCATCAGCAGCACGAGCAGGATCATCATGCCGTAGGGCTCGATCTTGGAGTATTTCCACGCCAGGCCGTGCGGCAGCAGGCTGAAGACGATGCGGCCGCCATCCAGTGGCGGAATGGGCAGGAGGTTCAGGGCCATCAGCATCAGGTTGACCTGTACGCCCGCCACCGCCATGGCGACGAAGAAGGTCTCGTCCACGCCGGACTGGACCATGAGCTTGAGCCCTACCGCCCAGATGATGGCCATGACGAGGTTGATGCCGGGGCCGGCGGCGGCCACCCACAGCATGTCCTGCTTGGGCCGGCGCAGGCGGCCGAAGTCGACGGGCACGGGCTTGGCCCAGCCGAACAGCAGGCCCGCCCCGCCCAGCAGCTTGCTGGTCAGCAGGATGACCGCCGGCACCAGCAGGGTGCCGATCGGATCGATGTGCTTGATCGGATTGAGCGTCACGCGCCCGGCCTGGGTGGCCGTATCGTCCCCGAACATGCGCGCCACGTATCCGTGGGCGGCCTCGTGCAGGGTAATGGCGAAGATCAACGGGATCGCATAGACCGCGATTGTCTGAATGATGGAATCCATCGCGGCATTGTAGCGGCAGAGCATGGCCGTCCGGCGACGGCCATGCGCTTTTCCGGACCGGGGATTACCCCGCGATGCCGAGGGTGGCGGGGTCGCCCCGGCCACGGCGCACGACCTCCGGCTCCGGGCCGGTCAGGTCCACCACGGTGGTCGGTTCGAAGGGACAGGCGCCCCCATCGACCACCGCCGCCAGTTCATGTTCGTAGCGCTCGCGTATCTGCTCGGCGTCGTTGAGCGGCTCGTCCTCGTTGGCGGGAATCAGCGTGCTGGACAACAGCGGCGCGCCCATTTCCTCCAGCAGGCACAGCGCGATCGGATGGTCCGGCACGCGTATGCCTATGGTCTTGCGCGAAGGGTGGGACAGCCGGCGCGGCACCTCGCGCGTGGCCTCGAGGATGAACGTCCAGGGGCCGGGCGTGGCGGCCTTCAGCAACCGGTATTGCTGGTTGTCGACGTGGGCGAACTGGCCGATCTCGGCCAGGTCACGGCACAGCACCGTCAGGTGGTGCCGCTCGTCCACGCCACGCAGGCGCCGAAGCGCCTCGGCGGCATGCTTGTCGTCCAACGGCGCCACCAGGGCATAGCTGGAATCGGTGGGGATGGCCACCAGCCCGCCGGCGCGGATCAGCTGCACCGCCTGCTTGAGCAGGCGCAGTTGGGGATTCTGAGGATGAACCGAGAAAAACTGTGCCACGTCGACCGACCCTCGCAAACATCGACCACGCCCGGAAACCGTCCGGGCACCTTGTCGCCGGAGCCCGGCGGCTCAATCGGCTGCCAGCGCGCGCAGCTCGGCGGCCAGCTTGTCCAGCGCGGCATCGCGGCCGGCGGCATCCGCGAAGCGCGAGCCGCGCGCGACCACCGCGCCATCGACCTCCAGCACGTAGGAGTCGCCTTCCGCCCGGATCGCCTTGGCCGGGTCGGGCAGCGCGCGCAGCTGCTTGATGACCGCTCCGGCCGCCTGCGCGTCGGCATGGGCCTCGGACAGCAGCAGGTCCTGTCCGTCGGCCGCCAGGAAGCGGAAGCGGAAGCGCCCGTCATCGTCGCGGAAGCTGACGAAACGGGCCTGCTTGCCCGCCTTCTTCTTCGCGGGCTGCGCCGCCGGCGACGCACGCGGGGTGTCCAGCCCCACGGCGGCCCGCAGTTCGGCCAGGAACGGCCCGCCGATGGCGCGCGCCTTGCGGGCGCCTTCCAGCAGGATGTCCTCGATCTCGTCGGGACGGGCCATCAGGGTGTCGTAGCGCTCGCGCATGGGCCCGATTTCGCGCTCGATGCGTTCGTATAGCGCCTGCTTGGCGTCGCCCCAGCCCAGGCCGTCTTCCAGCGAACGCCGGAACGCGGCGGCCTCGCCCTCGTCGGCGAAGGCCCGGTAGATCGTGTATAGCTGGGAGTTGTCCGGATCCTTGGGTTCGCCCGGCAGGCGCGAATCGGTCACGATGCGGCCGATGGCCTCGCGCAAATGCCTGGAGCCGCCCTCGAACAGGGGAATGGTGTTGTTGTAGCTCTTGGACATCTTGCGCCCGTCCAGGCCCGGCAGCGTGGCCACGGCCTCGTCGATCTGCACCTCGGGCAGCACGAACAGTTCGCGGCCGCCGCCGTACAGATGGCTGAATCGCTGGGCGATGTCGCGCGCCATCTCGATGTGCTGGATCTGGTCGCGGCCCACCGGCACGCGATGGGCGTTGAACAGCAGGATGTCGGCCGCCATCAGCACGGGATACGAGAACAATCCCATCGTCACGCCGGCGTCCGGGTCTTCGTTGTCGGCCACGTTCTGGTCCACCGCCGCCTTGTAGGCGTGGGCCCGGTTCATCAGGCCCTTGGCGGTGACGCAGGTCAGCAGCCAGCACAACTGAGGGATCTCGGGCAGGTCGGACTGCCGGTAGAAGGTGACGCGCCGGGGATCGAGGCCGGCGGCCAGCCAGGTCGCGGCGATCTGCAGGCGCGAGCGCTGCAGGCGGACGGGATCCTCGCACTTGATGAGCGCGTGGTAGTCGGCCATGAAGAAGAAGGCATCGTTGTCGTCGTTGCGGCTGGCCAGGATGGCGGGGCGGATGGCGCCCACGTAGTTGCCCAGGTGGGGCGTGCCGGTGGTGGTGATGCCGGTGAGGATGCGGGTTCTCATGGGTCGAAGCGCGACGAGCGGGAAGATGGAACGTAGAGCCGCAGTGTACCTCCCGGGGCCATGGGATGCCCGGGCATGGCGGATAATGGCGGATTGCCTTTCATGTTCCCAGGACTGTCATGTCTTCGATCACGTTCACGCTGACGGGCGAGTTTGTGCCGTTGTGCGATTTGCTCAAGCTCACGGGGCTTGCCGACTCGGGAGGGGTGGGGAAGGCGCTGGTTGCGGCGGGGGTGGTGAAAGTGGATGGGAAGGTGGAATTGCGCAAGACGTGCAAGATACGGGCCGGCCAGGTCGTGGAAATGGACGGGGCGCGGATCCTGGTCCAGGGCTGATGACAGCGCCTGGACCGACCCGCTCCGCTTCACCCGCTCAGTGCGCCTGTTCCCACGTATAGCCCGTGCCCACCTCGGCCACCAGCGGCACCTTCAGCTCGGCCACGTTGCACATCATCTCGGGCAGGCGGTGGGCGACGATTTCGCTTTCCTCGCGCGGGACTTCCAGGACGAGTTCGTCGTGCACCTGCATGACCAGGCGCGCGCCCAGCCGGTCGGCGTCCAGCCAGTCCTGCACGGCGACCATGGCCATCTTGATGAGGTCGGCGGCGGTGCCCTGCATGGGGGCGTTGATGGCGGCACGTTCGGCGGCCTGGCGGCGGGGGCCGCTGCCGCCGCGGATCTCGGGCAGCCACAGGCGGCGGCCGAAGACGGTTTCGACGTAGCCCCGCTCGCGCGCCTGTTCTCGGGTGTCGTCCATGTAGCGCGCCACGCCCGGGTAGCGGGCGAAATAGCGGTCGATGTAGTGCTTGGCGGCGTCGCGCGTGATGCCCAGGTTGCTGGCCAGGCCGAACGCGCTCATGCCGTAGATGAGGCCGAAGTTGATGACCTTGGCGTAGCGGCGCTGTTCGGCGTTGACCGCCTCGGGCTGGACGGCGAAGATCTCGGCCGCCGTGGCGCGGTGGATGTCCTCGCCGCGCGCGAAGGCCGACAGCAGGTTTTCGTCGCCGGAGATGTGGGCCATGATGCGCAGTTCGATCTGCGAGTAGTCGGCCGACATGATCAGATTGCCCGGCTCGGCCACGAAGGCCTCGCGCACGCGCCGCCCCTCGGGCGTGCGCACCGGGATGTTCTGCAGGTTGGGATCGCTGGAGGCCAGCCGGCCCGTGACCACGGCAGCCTGGGCGTAGCTGGTGTGCACGCGCCGGGTCCGGGCATTGATCATCTTGGGCAGCTTGTCGGTGTAGGTGGACTTGAGCTTGGCCAGGCCGCGGTAGCTCAGCAGCGCCTGCGGCAGCGGATAGTCCTCGGCCAGCTTGCTCAGCACGTCCTCGTCGGTGGACGGCGCGCCGCCCGCGGTCTTCTTGACCACCGGCAGCTGCAGCTTGCCGAACAGGATCTCGCCCAACTGCTTGGGCGAGTTCAGGTTGAACGGCTGGCCGGCCAGCTCGTAGGCGCGCTGCTCGAGCACCAGTAATTCCTGGCCGATGGCATGGCTCTGGCGGGCCAGTTCCTCGGGATCGATGCGCACGCCGTTGCGCTCGACGATGGTCAATACCCGCGACACGGGCAACTCGATGGCGTAGATGCGCGCCAGGCCGGCGTCGGCCTCGATGCGCGGGTACAGCGTGGCATGCAGCTGGAGCGTGTAATCGACATCCTCGCAGGCATACTGGGTGGCCACGTCGATGGCGACTTCGTCGAAGCAGAGCTGGTTGACGCCCTTGCCGCATACGTCGACGAAGGACAGGCCCTTGCGGCCCAGCCAGCGCTGCGACAGGTCGTCCAGCGACACGCTGCGGTGCGACTCCAGCACGTAGGCTTCGAGCATGGTGTCGTGCGCCACGCCGCGCAGCGCCACCCCGGCGTTGGCCAGGACGTGGGTGTCGTATTTGGCGTTGTGCAGCAGCTTGGGGGCGTCGGCGTTCTCCAGCCAGGGCGCCAGGCGCGCCAGCACTTCGTCCCTGGGCAATTGCTCGCCTGCGTCCGGGTGCCGATGGGCCAGCGGGATGTAGCAGGCCTCGCCCGGCCTGACCGCGATGGACAGGCCCACCAGCCGGGCCTCCATTTCCACCAGCGAATCGGTCTCGGTATCCAGGGCGACCAGCGGCGCCGCCTGGATGGCGGCCAGCCAGCGGTCGAAGGCGGCCCAGTCGCTGACCGTCTCGTAGTTCACCGTTTCCGGCGCGGCCGGAGCATCCGCCTGCACGCGTGAATCGCCCTCGGGAATGCGGGACTCGTCGCCCGTCAGTTCGCGCAGCCAGGTGCGAAAGCCGTAGCGTTCGTACATGACCTCGAGCTTCTCGCGGTCGGCCTCGCGCATGGTGAGCGCGTCCAGGTCGGGAATGTGGGCGCTCAGGTCGCAGTCGGTACGTATGGTGATCAGGGATCGGGTCAGTTCGAAATTCGGGATCGCCGTGCGCAGGTTGGCGCCCGCCACGCCCTTGACGGTGTCGGCCTGCGCCACCAGTTCCTCCAGCGTGCCATACTGGGAGAGCCATTTGGCCGCCGTCTTGGGTCCGACCTTCTCCACGCCGGGCACGTTGTCGACCGAATCGCCGATCAGCATCAGGTAGTCCACGATGCGCTCGGGCGGCACGCCGAACTTCTTCACCACCCCTTCGGCATCCAGCGTCTCGGCGGTCATGGTGTTGACCAGCGTCACGTGGTCGTTGACCAGTTGCGCCATGTCCTTGTCGCCGGTGGAAACGATGCTGTGTATGCCCTGCTGCGCCGCGCGCAGGGCCAGCGTGCCGATGACGTCGTCGGCCTCGATCCCTTCGATGGCGAAGACCGGCCAGCCCTGGGCCCGTATGGCCTCGACGATGGGCCCGACCTGGCGCGCCAGGTCTTCGGGCATGCTGGCCCGGGTGGCCTTGTACTCGGGATAGAGCTCGTCGCGGAAGGTCTTGCCCGGCGCATCGAAGATGCAGGCGAGGTAGTCTGCCTTATGATCGTTCAGTGCGCGGCGCAGCATGTTCAGCACGCCGTACAGCGCGCCGGTCGGTTCCCCTTGCGCGTTGCGCAGGTCCGGCAGGGCGTGGTATGCGCGATAGAGGTAGCTGGACCCGTCCACCAACAGCAACGTCTTGATCATGATCAAACACAGAGAAATCGAAATAGGCAAGGAAACCCACGACAGCGGGAACGTCCCGAAGAAACCCGGACGCATCCCCGGCCTGCGAGATGTGGTGAGCGTGGAACGCGCCACCGCCACCAAGGCACGGGAGTCATGGCATGTGCTGGGGATTATGTCAGAGTTCTTCGAGGCGTCCGAACGCCTGGCGCAGATCCGGCCGGCGGTCAGCATCTTCGGCAGCGCCCGCATCCCCGCCGGCGACCCTCGCTACGACATGGCCGAGCTGATCGCCCGCAAGCTGTCCGAGGCCGGTTTCTCCGTCATTTCGGGCGGCGGCCCGGGCATCATGGAGGCGGCCAACAAGGGCGCCTACGAGGGCCCCAGCCCCAGCGTCGGACTGAACATCGAACTGCCCCACGAGCAGTCGAACAACGCCTACCAGAACATAAGCCTGTTCTTCCGCCACTTCTTCCCGCGCAAGGTGGCCTTCGTCAAGTTCACGTCGGCGTACGTGGTGCTGCCGGGAGGCTACGGGACGCTGGACGAGTTGTTCGAGGCGCTGACGCTCGTGCAGACCAACAAGAGCCGGAAGATGCCCATCATCCTGGTCGGCTCCGAATACTGGCGGGGACTGGTGGACTGGATCCGCGCCCAGCCGCTGGCGCAAGGGCTGATCTCGCCCAACGATCCCGACCTGCTGCAGGTGATCGACGACCCCCAGGCCATCGTCGATGCCATCTTCGATTTCTACCAGCACGAGGGCTTCACCCAGTCCCCGGGCGAGCGCGAGCGGCTGCTGAACCTGTAGCACGCGCCACGGACGGGCCGGCGGCGGGGACGATGACGCTAGAATGCGGGGTAATCGTCGATACCCGCCCTCATCCCGCTTATCCATGGCCGTATTCACCCCCATCACCGAAACGGATGCCCGCGCTCTGCTTGCCGACTACACGCTGGGCGAGTTGCGCGCCCTGCGCGGCATCCCTTCCGGCATCGAAAACACCAACTATTTCCTTACGACCAGCCAGGGCGAATACGTGCTGACCCTGTTCGAGCGCCTGACGCGCGAGCAGCTGCCGTTCTACATCGACCTGATGACCCATCTGGCCGAACACGGGATTCCCGTCCCCCACCCCCAGGCGACGCGCGACGGCCGCCGGCTGGCGGAGCTGAACGGCAAGCCTTGCACCATCGCCACCCTGCTGCCGGGCAAGTGCGAGATGTCGCCCCAGGCCGCCCACTGCGAGCAGGTCGGCGCCACGCTGGCCCGCATGCACCTGGCCGGACGCGACTTCCCGTCGGTGCAGCCCAACCTGCTCGGGCTTGCCTGGTGGCAGCAGACCGCGCCCGTCGTCGCCCCCTACCTGGATCCGGCCGCGGCGGCCATGCTGCGCGACGAAGTGGACGTCCAGACGGCGTTCGCGCAGACCGATGCCTGCCGCGCGCTGCCGCAGGGTCCCGCGCACTGCGACCTGTTCCGCGACAACGTCCTGTTCGCCGGCACGCGCGAGGCGCCCGTCCTGGGCGGTTTCATCGACTTCTACTTCGCCGGCTGCGACACCTGGCTGTTCGACCTGGCGGTGTGCGCCAACGATTGGTGCATCACCCACGCCAGCGGCGCATTCCGCCCCGAGCTTGCCCAGGCGCTGCTGGGCGCCTATGCCCGGGTCCGGCCGCTGACGGACGCCGAGCGCGCCTCGTGGCGCACCGTGCTGCGGGCCGCCGCGCTGCGCTTCTGGATGTCCCGCCTGCGCGACTTCCACCTGCCGCGTCCGGCGCAGACGCTGACCCCGCACGACCCCACCCATTTCGAACGCATCCTGCGCCTGCGGCGCGATGGCGACCTTTTTCCGCTTCCCTGAACCATGACACACGCTTCCGACCGGCACGCGCCGACGAGGACCCACGCACACATCCCGCATACGCAGGGAGGCCGCTGATGCAAGCCGCTTCCCTTGCACCCAGTGCCGGCTGGCAATGGGCGCGCGACGGACTCGCCCTGTTCCGCCTGCAGCCCATGGCGATGTTCACCTGGGCCTTGACCGTGGGCTTCATGGTCCTGGTGGCCAGTATCCTGGCCCCCATCGGCCCCTTGCTGTTCGTCGTCGGCATGCCGGCGATCACGGTCATGACCCTGGAGGCCTGCCGCGCCATCGAGCAGGGCCGCACCGTGCTGCCCCTGCGCCTGTTCCTGGTGCTCAAGGCTCCGGGCTTGTTCAAGAAGCTGCTGGCGATGGGTGCCCTGTACGTGGCCGCCGTGCTGGCCGCGGGCCTGGTCGCCTTCCTGCCCTTCGCCGACGGCCTGAGCGAGGCGATGTCCGGCCTGTCGTCGGATGACGTCGGCGGCGTCCTGGCCGCCATGCGTGCCCCCATCGCCCTGTTCGGCATCTTCTACGTCATCATCGCCGGGCTGTTCTGGCATGCGCCGGCGCTGGTCGCCTGGCACCGGCTGGGCATCCGCAAGGCCCTGTTCTTTTCCGGCATCGCCTGCTGGCGCAACAAGGGCGCCTTCCTGATGTACGGCGCGACCTGGCTGCTCGTGGTGCTGGCCCTGGAACTGGGCGGCGGCCTGCTCGAGGCCGTCGGCCTGTCGCCGACGATTTCCGGGCTGATCCAGATGCCTTTCAATTTCGTCGCCGCCGCGGTCCTGTATTGCAGTTTTTATCCTACTTACACCAGCGTATTCGGAGCGCCGCCCGCGCCGGGTTTCAGCAACGGTACGTAAGGGATTTTGTGGGTGATTTTCTCAGTGAAAACCCGGGACTTCGCCCACGCCGCCGGCATTTTCCGGTTCAATCCGGCAAACGCGGTTGACGGGCACAACGATAGCCCGTATAACGGCGGGGCATGATTTTCAAGAGTACGAGTTGCTGTACAAAATCGCTTACCACTGCGGTACGGTTGTTCATGGTCTCCATCCTTGATTGTCTTGCTTACATTCGTTTGGTTTTTTCATTTCAAGGATAAACACCATGGAAACCGGTACCGTCAAATGGTTCAACGACGCCAAGGGTTTTGGCTTCATCACGGCTGATTCGGGCGGCGACGACCTGTTCGCCCACTTCTCCGAAATCCGTGTGGACGGATTCAAGACCCTGCAGGAAAACCAGAAGGTTCGTTTCGAAGTCACCGTTGGCCCCAAGGGCCGCCAGGCTTCCAACATCCAGCCCGTATAAGCTATAATCAGCTTATCCGCCGAAACCCCCGCTTGCGGGGGTTTTTGTTTTTGCCTGGAAGAAAAGCTCCCGCCAGGGGGCCATCCCCAGCTTCCGCGACACGGCAAACCCAAACCCAGGCGGCAGCCACTACGCCCCGGCCTTGCAACGGCTTCGGCGTTTCACCGCGAACTTCCCCGTCATCGATGGCGCCTCGCGCCACCTTGCCGCATGCCATGGCGTCGCCATGGCCGAAGCTCGCATTTATGCATTCGCATGCACAGGAGGAATTGACCATGGCGAATAAGGAAGAACTGATCGAAATGGAAGGCATCGTTGCCGAAGTGCTGCCCTCGACCAGCTTTCGCGTCACGCTGGAAAACGGCATGGAGGTTGCCGCCTACGCATCGGGCAAAATGCGCAAGCACCGCATCCGTATTCTGGCCGGCGACCGGGTCACGATGGAACTGTCTCCATACGACCTGACCAAGGGGCGCATCAGCTTCCGCCACAAGGACGGCCCGTCGCCCGCCCCCGGCCACCGCCCGCAGCGGCGCAACTGACATGCCGCGACAGGCGTGCCGCCACAAAGCCTGAAGCTGCTCAGACCGGATCGAGCTTGGCCATGGCGAGCGCCAGCGTCTTGGTTCCCACGCCGCCGAAATTGACCTGGACCTGGGCATCCTGGCCACTGCCCATGAGGCTGACGATGACCCCTTCGCCGAACTTCGGGTGCGCCACGCTCTGGCCCACCTTGAAGGTGCGCCCGTTGACCTCGACCCCGGCATCGGACGTGCGGCGGCTCGAATAGCCCTCGGACGAGCCCACATAGGGCGCGTCCTTGGCCGGCCGCGAAAAGCCGCCGCGCTCGGACTCGTCGCCCCAGGCGGCGTGTCCCCAGCCCCCGGCGGTATCCACCGCCTTGGCCCGGCCGTTGCGCGGCGTCAGCCACTTCAGCGACTCCTCGGGCACCTCGCTCAGGAACCGGGACTGCATGTTGTAGCGCGTCTGGCCATGCAGCATGCGCGTCTGCGAGAAGCTCAGGTACAGGCGCTCGCGGGCGCGCGTGACCGCCACGTACATCAGCCGCCGCTCTTCTTCCAGCCCGGATTGCTCCAGGACGCTGTTCTCGTGCGGGAACAGCCCTTCCTCCAGCCCGGTGATGAAGACCGCCTCGAACTCCAGCCCCTTGGCGGCGTGCACGGTCATGAGCTGGACCGCATCCTGCCCTTCGCTGGCCTGGTTGTCGCCGGCCTCCAGCGCCGCATGCGACAGGAAGGCCGCCAGCGGGGACGGCAGTTCGACGCCGGACTCGGGCAGCGTCTGCGCCAAGGCGCCGGCATCGGCCAGGCCATAGCCGTCCTCGGCGGCGAAGGCGGCCGCCGCGTTGACCAGTTCCCGCAGGTTCTCGATGCGCTCGGCGCCTTCTTTTTCCTGCAGGTAGTGCTGGATCAGGCCGCTGGCCTCGATCACGTGGTCCACGATCTCGTGCAGCGGCAGATTCTGCGTCTCGAAGCGCATGCGGTCGACCAGGCTCGCGAACTGGGCCAGATTGTTGCCGCCCCGGCCGGGCACCTGGCTGACCGCCGAATACAGGCTGCAATTGTGCAGGCGGGCGATGTCGGCCTGCTGCTCGAGCGTGCGGGCGCCAATGCCTCGTGCCGGGAAATTCACCACGCGCATCCAGGCGGTGTCGTCGTGCGGGTTCTCCATCAGGCGCAGGTAGGCCAGCGCGTGCTTGACCTCCTGGCGCTCGAAGAAGCGCAGGCCGCCATAGACTTTGTACGGGATGCCCGACGAGAACAGCGCATGTTCCAGCACCCGCGACTGGGCGTTGCTGCGGTACAGGATGGCGATCTCGCGGCGCAGCCTGCCCTCGCCCACCAGCGAGCGGATCTCCTCGATCACC
Organism: Pigmentiphaga sp. GD03639; assembly: GCF_029845405.1. Lineage (NCBI taxonomy): Bacteria > Pseudomonadati > Pseudomonadota > Betaproteobacteria > Burkholderiales > Alcaligenaceae > Pigmentiphaga > Pigmentiphaga sp. GD03639. The sequence goes on along the minus strand of NZ_JAOCLR010000001.1, from coordinate 189,545 downwards.
CACTGGGCTTCCTGGGCGTCGGACAGCGCCTCGTACACGCGGATGGGCTCGCCATGCCCCTGGTCGGTCCACAGGTTCTTGCCCAGGCGGCCGGAGTTGTTGCGGATCAGGGTGTTGGCCGCATCCAGGATATGTCCGTGCGACCGGTAGTTCTGCTCGAGCCGGATGACCCGCTCGTGGGCGTATTCCCGCTCGAATTCCGCCATATTGCCGACGTTGGCGCCGCGGAACGCATAAATCGACTGGTCGTCGTCGCCCACGGCGAACAGGGCCGCGCCGCCGCCTGCCAGCAGCTTGAGCCAGCGATACTGCAGCCGGTTGGTATCCTGGAACTCGTCCACCAGGATGTGGCGGAAGCGGTGCTGGTAGTGCTCGCGAATGGGCGCGTTATGGGTCAGCAGCTCGTAGCAGCGCAGCAACAATTCGGGGAAGTCGACCACCCCCTCGCGCTGGCACTGGGCATCGTACATGCCGTAGAGCTCCACCATCTGCCGGTTGAAGCTGTCGTAGGCCTCGACCTCGGTGTGGCGCAGCCCCTCTTCCTTGGCGGCGTTGATGAAGTGCTGCACCTGGCGCGGCGGGTATTTCTCGTCGTCCACGCCCGCGCCCTTGAGCAGCCGCTTGATGGCCGACAACTGGTCGGCCGTGTCCAGGATCTGGAAGGTCTGAGGCAGCCCGGCATCGCGGTAATGCGCGCGCAGCATGCGGTTGCACAGGCCGTGGAAGGTGCCTATCCACATGCCGCGGGTGTTGATGGGCAGCAGCGCGCTGATGCGGGTCAGCATCTCGCGCGCGGCCTTGTTGGTGAAGGTGACCGCCATCAGCCCGTGCGGGCTGACCTGGCCGGTCTGGATCAGCCAGGCCATGCGCGTGGTCAACACCCGGGTCTTGCCGCTGCCGGCGCCAGCCAGCACCAGGGCGTGGCGCGGTTCGATCGTGACGGCGGCGTGTTGGGGGGGGTTGAGATTGTCGAGCAGGGACATGGGCGCAATGCTGGGAATGAGAGAGTGCGGCAGGCAGTCTAGCACCGCTGGCCCAGGAGGGCCCCGCCTGCTTCTATAATGAGGGGTTTAGCCGGCCGGCTGCCCCGCGCGAGCCGGCCCAGGCCCGCGGCCATGGCGTCATCGCCGCGCCAGAATACCCTAGACCAGCCCGGAACCCATGCAGGAACGCTACGCTCCCAACGAGATCGAATCCGCCGCCCAGAAGCACTGGGAAGCGACCAACGCCTACCTGACGGTAGAACACGCGAAGAACCCCGACGGCTCGGAAAAGCCCAAGTTCTACGCCTGCTCGATGCTGCCCTATCCCAGCGGCAAGCTGCACATGGGCCACGTGCGCAACTACACGATCAACGACGCCATGTACCGGCAGTTGCGCATGAAGGGCTACAACGTCCTGATGCCCATGGGCTGGGACGCCTTCGGCATGCCGGCCGAGAACGCCGCCATCAAGTCCAAGGTGCCGCCCGCCAAGTGGACCTACGACAACATCGCCTACATGAAGAAGCAGATGAAGGCGATGGGCCTGGGCATCGACTGGTCGCGCGAAATGACCGCCTGCGACCCGCGGTACTACAAGTGGAACCAGTGGCTGTTCCTGAAGATGCTGGAAAAAGGCATCGCCTACCGCAAGACCCAGGTGGTGAACTGGGATCCGGTGGACCAGACCGTGCTGGCCAACGAACAGGTCATCGACGGGCGCGGCTGGCGCTCGGGCGCGCTGGTGGAAAAGCGCGAGATCCCCGGCTACTACCTGCGCATCACCGATTACGCCGAGGAACTGCTGGACGAGGTCAAGAACAACCTGACCGGCTGGCCCGAGCGCGTGCGCCTGATGCAGGAACACTGGATAGGCAAGAGCGAGGGCACGCGCTTCGCCTTCACCCACGACATCCGCGACGCCGCCGGCCAGTTGATCCAGGACGGCCGCATGTACGTCTTCACGACGCGCGCCGACACCATCATGGGGGTCACGTTCTGCGCCGTCGCGCCCGAACACCCCCTGGCCCTGCACGCCGCCGCCACGGATCCCGCCCTGGCCGCCTTCATCGAGGAATGCCGCAAGGGCGGCGTAACCGAGGCCGAGCTGGCCACGCGCGACAAGGAAGGCCTGCCGACCGGCCTGACCGTGGTGCATCCGCTCACGGGCGAGGCTGTGCCGGTCTGGGTCGGCAACTACGTGCTGATGAGCTATGGCGACGGCGCGGTCATGGGCGTTCCCGCCCACGACGAACGCGACTTCGCGTTCGCCAGGAAATATGGCCTGCCCATCAAGCAGGTCATCGAGGCCGAAGGCCAGGTCTTCTCCACCGACGCCTGGCAGGAGTGGTATGGCGACAAGCAGGTGGCACGCACGGTGAACTCCGGCAAGTACGACGGCCTCGGCCACCAGGCCGCCGTCGATGCCATCGCGGCCGACCTCGCGGCCAAGGGCCTGGGCGAGAAGCGCACCACCTTCCGCCTGCGCGACTGGGGCGTTTCGCGCCAGCGCTACTGGGGCACGCCCATTCCCATCATCCACTGCGAGGCCTGCGGCCCGGTGCCGGTGCCCGAGAAGGACCTGCCGGTCGTGCTGCCCGAGGACCTGATCCCGGATGGCAGCGGCAACCCGCTGGCCAAGAGCGAATCGTTCCTGAAGTGCGTCTGTCCGCAATGCGGCAAGCCCGCCCGGCGCGAGACCGACACCATGGACACTTTCGTGGACTCGTCCTGGTACTTCATGCGCTATACCTCGCCCGGCAACGACGCCGCGATGGTCGACGAGCGCAACGACTACTGGATGCCGATGGACCAGTACATCGGCGGCATCGAGCACGCCGTGCTGCACCTCTTGTACGCCCGGTTCTGGACCAAGGTGATGCGCGACATGGGCCTGGTCAAGTTCGGCGAACCCTTCGTCAAGCTGCTGACGCAGGGCATGGTGCTCAACCACATCTATTCGCGCAAGAACGAAAAGGGCGGCATCGAATACTTCTGGCCCAACGAGGTCGAGAACCTGTACGACGCCAAGGGCGCCATCGTGGGCGCCAAGCTCAAGGCCGACGGCTCGCCGGTGGATTACGGCGGCGTGGGCACGATGTCCAAGTCCAAGAACAACGGCGTCGATCCGCAGTCGCTGATCGATACCCAGGGCGCGGACACGGCCCGGCTGTTCGTGATGTTCGCCAGCCCGCCCGAGCAGACCCTGGAATGGTCGGGCTCGGGCGTGGACGGCGCGCACCGCTTCCTGCGCCGCCTGTGGTCCTTCTGCCATGCGAACCGCGACCGCATCCAGGCGGCGCTGGGCCGCCCCGCCCCGGCCGACTGGTCGTCCGCCAGCCAGTCCGTGAAGCTGCTGCGCCGCGACGTCCATGCCATCCTGAAGCAGGCCGACTACGACTACCAGCGCATCCAGTACAACACCGTGGTCTCGGCCAGCATGAAGCTGCTGAACACGCTGGAGGATGCCAGGCTCGACGGCGAGACCGGCGACGCCGCGCTGGCCGAAGGTACGCGCATCCTGCTGTCGGTGCTGTATCCCATCGTGCCGCACCTGACCTGGCAGGCCTGGCGCGACCTGGGCTATGCCCAGGTCCATGGCGACCTGCTGGACGCGCCGTGGCCCGAGCTGGACGAGGCCGCGCTCGTGACCGACGAGGTCGAGCTGATGCTGCAGGTGAACGGCAAGCTGCGCGGTTCGCTGTCGGTGCCCAGCAGCGCCGACAAGGCCGCCATCGAAGCCCTGGCCGTCGCGCATGAAGCCGTGGGCCGGTTCCTCGAGGGGCGCCAGCCCAAACGCGTTATCGTTGTCCCTGGCAAACTCGTCAACGTGGTGGGCTGATGCAGCAAACGAGCTCGAAGTCGCTACCCCTGGGCGCCGCCTCTCACGGCCGGCGCCGTTTCCTTCGCCTGGCTGCCGCGACAGGCGGAATGGCCGCGCTGGCGGGCTGCGGCTTCGCGCTGCGGGGCACGGCCGACCTGCCCTTTTCCACGCTCTACATCGGCGCCGCCGACACCTCCGAGCTCGGCGCGCAATTGCGCCGCTACGTGCGCAACACGACCAATACGCGCATCGTCGAGGATTCCAAGGCGGCGGAAGCCCAGTTGCAGATCCTGCAGGAGACGCGCGAACGCAGCATCCTGTCGCTGGACGCCTCGGGCCGCGTGCGCGAATTCGAGCTGCGCTACCTGTTCGCCTTCCGCGTCCACGACGGCAAGGGCCAAGACTACATCCCGCCCACGACCATCGCGCTCAAGCGCGACCTGACCTTCAGCGACGCGAATACCCTGGCCAAGGACTCCGAAGCCAACCTGCTGTATCGCGACATGCAGAACGAAGCCGTGCAACAGGTGCTGCGCCGCATGGCCGCGGTCGAGTCCAAGCAGCCCAGTTGATGAAGAAGATGAGGCCCCCCCCTACGCGCTTCGCGCGCCCAGAATGGTGTGCCCCCAGCCGCTACGCGGCAGCCCCCAAGGGGGCCGGGACCCGCCTTGGGGCGGCCCGGCGTCGGGTCCCGAGGGGCGATGCTGGCGGACCGGCGGAGCCGGATCCGCGGCATCCTGGATCGCAGCGACGGTCCGCCGGAGGCACCCTATGAGGCAATTGCGTCCAGAACAACTGATTGCCCAGCTTCAGCGGGCGGGCGAGCAGCTGGAACCGCTGTATACGGTGACCGGTGACGAGCCCCTGCTCGTGATCGAGGCTTGCGACGCCTTGCGGGCGGCGGCCACGGCTGGCGGCTTCACGGAACGGGAAACGGTGGTGGCGGATGCCCGCAGCGACTGGAATGCGCTACTGAGCGCCTCGCAGTCGATCTCGCTGTTCGGCGATCGCCGGCTGCTGGAGCTGAAGATCCCGACCGGCAAGCCCGGCAAGACCGGGGGCGAGGTCATCGCGCGGCTGGCCCGGCAGGCACCGGGCCAGCGGGGCGAGAGCGTCACGGTGGTGATGCTGCCCAAGCTGGACAAGACGACCCGCTCGTCGGCCTGGTTCTCGGCGCTGGCCGAGCATGGCATCGTCGTGGACGTGCCCACCATCGAACGGCCGATGCTGCCCGGCTGGGTGGGCGAGCGGCTGGCCCGGCAGCAGCAGCGCGCCGGCGGCGAGGTCCTCCAATGGCTGGCCGACCGCGTCGAGGGCAACCTGCTGGCCGCGCACCAGGAAATCCTCAAGCTGGGCCTGCTGTATCCGGAAGGTGCGCTGACGCTGGAACAGGTGCAGGACGCGGTCATGAACGTGGCGCGCTACGACGTCTTCAAGCTGCGCGACGCCATGCTGGCGGGCGACGCCAAGCGCATGGTGCGCCTGATCGAAGGCCTGCGCGCCGAGGGCGAGGCCCTGCCGCTGGTGTTGTGGGCGGTGGGCGAGGAAATCCGCCTGCTGGCCCGCCTGGCCCAGGCCGGCCAGCAAGGGCAAAGCGTGCCGGCGCTGATGCGTACGCTGCGCTTTTTCGGCACGCATGAACAATTGGCCAACCAGGCACTCAAACGGCTGACGCCCCAAGCCTGGACCGCCGCCGTCCACCACGCCCACGAGGTGGACAAGATCATCAAAGGGCTGCGTGTTCCGGGACGCCTTCCGGATCCGTGGCACGAAATCACGCGGCTGGCGCTCAGGCTCGCGGCCTGAAACGCCCCGCCCCCTGCGATTCATACGAATGGAAATCTCTACGCTCGACCAAACCATGCGCCGGATCGGCGCCAGCGCCCGCGCCGCCGCCCGGCTGGTCGCCCGCGCCGACGACCGTGCCAAGGCCGCGGCGCTGCGCGCCATGGCTGCCGGCCTGCGCGACCACAAGGACTGGCTGCAGGCGGAAAACGCCAAGGACCTGGAAGCGGCCCGGGCGAACGGACTGGACGCGGCCATGGTCGACCGCCTGACGCTGTCCGACAAGGCCCTGGGGCTGATGGCCGCCGGCCTGGAGCAGATCGCCGCCATGCCCGATCCCGTGGGCGAACTGACCGAGACCCGCACGCGGCCCAACGGCATGCAGGTGGCGCGCATGCGGGTCCCGCTGGGCGTCATCGCCATCGTCTACGAGTCGCGCCCCAACGTCACCATCGACGCTGCCGCGCTGTGCCTGAAATCGGGCAACGCCACCATCCTGCGCGGGGGTTCCGAGGCCATCCATTCCAATACCGCGCTGGGCCGCATCGTGCGCGCGGGCCTGGAAGCCGCCGGCCTGCCCGCCGACGCCGTGCAGGTGGTCGAGACCACCGACCGGGCGGCCGTGGGCAAGCTCGCCACCATGACCGAGTTCGTGGACGTCATCGTCCCCCGGGGCGGCAAGGGGCTGATCAAGCGCCTGTCCGAGGAAGCGCGGGTGCCGGTCATCAAGCACCTGGACGGCATCTGCCACGTCTACGTCGACCGCGACGCCGACCTGGCCAAGGCCCACACCATCGCGTTCAACGCCAAGACCTACCGCTACGGCATTTGCGGCGCGATGGAAACCCTGCTGGTCCATGCCGGCGTGGCCAGGGCCTTCCTGCCCCCGATGGGACAGGCGTTTACCGGACACGGCGTCGAAATGCGGGGCTGCGAGCGCACCCTCGCGCTGGTGCCGCAGGCCGTGCCCGCGACCGAGGAAGACTGGGACACGGAATACCTGGGCCCCATCCTGTCGATCAAGGTGGTGGACGACCTGGACCAGGCCATCGGCCACATCGAGGCCCATGGCTCCCGGCACACCGACTCCATCGTCACCGAGAACCTGTCCGCCGCCCGCCGCTTCCAGCGCGAGGTCGATTCGAGCTCGGTCTACGTCAACCTGCCGACCTGTTTCGCCGACGGCTACGAATATGGCCTGGGCGCCGAGATCGGCATCTCGACCAACAAGCTGCACGCCCGTGGGCCGGTCGGGCTGGAAGGGTTGACCACGCTGAAATGGATCCTGACCGGCGACGGCCAGACGCGGGGCTGACGCCGCGCGCCCTGCCATGCGGCGGATGCGGCCCGTTGGCCCGTCCCGCCGTCCGACTCCGCCGCCCTCGCGGCACGCATGCATCGACAAGGAAGCGCCTATGCTGTGGGTAAAAGCTTTTCACATCGTCTTCGTCGCCTCGTGGTTCGCCGGCCTGTTCTACCTGCCGCGCATCTTCGTCAACCTGGCGCAGGAAACCAATGCCGCCGCGGCCACGCGGCTGCTGGGCATGGCGCGCCGGCTGTTCCGCTTCACCACCATCCTGGCCGTGCCGGCCGTCCTGCTGGGCCTGTGGCTGTATGTGGGCTATGGTATAGGCCGCGGCCCCGGCAACGGCTGGATGCACGCCAAGCTGGCCGTGGTCGTGCTCGTCATCGGCTACCACCATGCCTGTGGCAGCCTGCTGCGCAAGTTCGAGGCCGGCCGCAACGCCCGGTCCCACGTGTTCTACCGCTGGTTCAACGAGGTTCCCGTGCTGCTGTTGCTGGCCGCCACGGTTCTCGTTGTCGTCAAACCCTTTTGATTGGCCCAAGTCTTGTCCGATACTCCCGAGCGCAAGAAACCCACGCTTTCCCTTCCCAGCCGTCCGCGGCAGTCCGGCGCCCCGCAGGATGCCGACCGGCGCGTCCGCTCGGGCCCGCGCGCCCACCGCGTGGCGCGGGCGGCGCTCGAAAGCGGCAAGCAGCCCACCGCGGCGGACGCACCGAGGGACGACGTCCCGGTCCGTCAAAGCCGTGAAGGCCGTCCCTCGGGGAAACCGCCGGCATCCGTGCCGGGCGACAATCGGGACCGGCGGCGACGCGACGACGAGCCTGGCGCGCGCCCGCGCGAGCGGCAGGCAGGCCGCCCGGCCCCCACGGCCGAACCCCGGCCCCGCGGCGCGCAGGCCGAGACCTTCGCCATGTTCGCGCCCTGCCCGCAGGGCCTGGAACAGGCGCTGGTCGACGAACTGCATGGGCTGGGATACGACGACGCCTACGCCGGCCGCGCCGGTGCCCATTTCACGGCCGACTGGAACGGCATGATGCGTGCCAATCTGGAATCGCGGCTGGCCACACGCGTCCTGGTCCGGGTCGCGCACGGCGCCGTGCGCGACGAGGACGAACTGCTGGAACTGGCCCGGGCCACTCCCTGGGAACGCTGGTTCGGCGCCGAGCAGACCCTGCGCGTGGATACCTCGGCCGTGCGCAGCCCGATGAAAAGCCTGCAATTCTGCAATCTGCGGGTCAAGGACGGCATCTGCGATCGCCTGCGCGAACTCGAGGGCGAACGTCCCAGCATCGATACCGTCCGGCCCGATGCGCGCGTGCATGCCTTCCTGGACGAAACCAGCGCCACGCTCTACCTGGACACCTCCGGCGAATCGCTGTTCAAGCGCGGCTGGCGTCTGGACAAGGGCGAGGCACCGCTGCGCGAGAATCTCGCGGCGGGCTTGCTGGCACTGTCCGGCTGGCCCGCCGACGTGCCGCTGATCGACCCCTTCTGCGGCAGCGGCACCATCCTGATCGAGGCGGCGCTCAAGGGATTGCGCGTGCCGCCCGGCATCTCGCGGCCCTTCGCCTTCGAGCGCCTGCGCGGCCACCAGGACCGCCGCTGGCGCGACCTGAAGGATGACGCCCGCGCCCGCATCCTGCCCGAACTACCCATGCAATTGGCCGGCGCCGACATCGATCCGCGCGCGATCGACGCGGCGCGCGAGAATGCCCACCGGGCGGGATTGACCGAAGACGCGGTCTATTTCGAGGTGGCCGATGCGCGCGACACCTGCCCGCTGGACGAACGCGCCGGCTGGCTGATTACCAATCCCCCCTACGGGGAACGCCTGGACCTGGAGGAAGACCGCCAGCTCTGGTCGGAGTGGGCCAGCACGCTCAAGCGGGAATTCGGCGGCTGGCAGTTGCACGTCATCACCAGCGACCTGGAACTCCCCCGCAAGCTGCGCCTGGACCCGTTCCGGCGCACGCCCGTCTACAACGGCGCGCTGGCCTGCCGGCTGTTTGGTTTCCAACTGGTCAAGGGCAGCTTCCGCCGCTGAACCTTCCTCCGGCGCCGTCAGGCGCCATTTTTCTGCCCTGTTGAGTGATTTATAAACATCCAAACTGAGGCTGGAGGGCAACACTTGACCGCTCATTCATGCTGCGATGCGACAAAGGCTTGCCTTATCCTGGGGTTTCCCCTAATATAGGGTTATCACCTAGGGGATAGCACCTAGGCAACCACTGTAAAGGATACAGCCATGAAATACGTTCAAGACAGCAAGCTGACCGACACGCTCGAGCGCGAACTGATCCGTGGCGAACTGGCCAACGAATTCGAACAGCCCCGTCCGTTCGAAGCCCTGCGCGCCGCGGCCAAGCAGGTTCTGAACCTGATCGCCGACCTGAAGGCGAACGCCCGCCGCTACAACGTCCAGTACGTCAACGGCTGATCGCAGCTCATGCGGTGCCCCGGCAAGGGCGTCCCCGTTCGCGGGAGACGCCCTTTGTTCATTCCGGGACCAGGCATGGACGGATGAAATGTCGACGGGTTGAATGACAAGGGGCGCCGCAGCGCCCCTTGTTTCATTGCACGGTAGAGGTTGGCGCCGCCTTGGCGGCCACCGTGTTCTCTTCCCAACCGCCCCCCAGCGACTTGTACAAGCCCACCAGGTTGTTCAGGCGCTGCGTGCGCGCCTGCAACAGGCTTTGTTCGGCGGTGAACAACGCGCGTTGCGCATCCAGCAGCTGCAAATAGCTGTCGACCCCGTTGCGATACCGCATGTCGGACAGTTCCAGGCTGCGGCGGGATGCATCTACCAGAGTCTGTTGCGACTGGATCTGCCGATCGAAGGTACCCTTGGCGTCGAGCGCGTCCGCCACTTCCCGGAAGGCCGTCTGGATCGTTTTCTCGTACTGGGCCACCGCGATGTTCTTGCGGGCTTCGGCCAGGTCGAGGTTGGCCCGGTTGCGGCCACCGTCGAAGATGGGCAGGCTGATCTGAGGCGCGAAGCTCCAGGCCAGTGAGCCGCTGTCGAACAGCCCGGACAACTGGCTGCTGGCGGTTCCGAACGCGCCGGTGAGCGAGATCCTGGGGAAGAACGCGGCCCGGGCGGCACCGATATTGGCATTGGCACTGCGCAATTGCTGCTCGGCCGAGCGGATGTCGGGCCGGCGCTCGATGAGGTCGGACGACAGACCGACCGGCACGTCGGCCAGCAACGCCTGCTCGCTCAGCGGTCGCGGCGCGGGCAGGTCGGCCGGCAGGGGCTGGCCGATCAGCAACACGATCGCATTGGTGGCCTGGGCCCGGTTGCGCTCGGCGATGGCCTGCTCGGACAGCGCGCTCTGCACCAGCGACTCGGCCTGCTGGAGCTCAAGCTCGGAAGCCGCGCCGGCGTCGTAGCGCAGTTTGATCAGGTTGTACGAATCCTGCCGGGTCTTCAGCGTACGCTGGGCCAGCGCCAGCAGTTCGTCGCTGGAGCGCTCGTTCAGGTAGGCATTGGCCAGCTGGGCCACCAGGCTGATCTGCGTGCTGCGCCGTGTTTCCTCGCTGGCCAGGTACTGCGCCAGCGCGGCCTGGCTCAGGCTGCGGACGCGGCCGAACAGGTCCAGTTCGAACGCCGTCACGCCCAGGTTCACCTGGTACTGGCTGCCTATGGTCGAGCGGCCGGAGTACGACAGGTCGCCGGGCGTACGCTGGCGCGTGCCGTTGGCGTTGGCATTGACGCCGGGGAATTGGTCGGCGCGCGTCACGCCGTACTGGGCCCGGGCCGCTTCGATGTTCAGCACCGCCACGCGCAGGTCGCGGTTGTTCTCCAGCGACAGCGCGATCAGCCGTTGCAGACGTTCGTCGCCGAAGAACTGGCGCCAGCCTATGTCGGCCGTGGCCGGCTGCGAGCCGGCCGGCGCGGCGCCGTGGGCGGAGAAATCCGCCTCCACCGGTGCCGCCGGGCGCTCATAGGTCGGGATCATCGAGCATCCCCCCAGCAAGGCGGCGACGGCCACCGCCACGAGTGAGTATGCGGGTCGTTTCATATCAGTTTCCTTCATGCTTGACCGTTCCCGCCGCGCCGGCGTCGCCCTTGTTCGGCTCGTCGTCATGGTGCCCCATGACATGCAGCGATTCGGGCTTGGTCTTGAACAGCCTCAGCACCACCACGAAGAACACGGGCACCAGAAACACGGCCAGCAGCGTGGCGGAAATCATGCCGCCCATCACGCCGGTACCGATGGCGCGCTGCGCACCCGAGCTCGCGCCGGTGGCGATGGCCAGCGGCAGCACACCCAGGATGAACGCCAGCGAAGTCATGACGATGGGGCGGAAACGCAGGCGCGCCGCCTCGATCGTGGCCTCGGCCAGGCCCTTGCCCTCGGCATAGAGGTCCTTGGCGAATTCCACGATCAGGATCGCGTTCTTGGCCGACAGGCCGATGATGGTGATCAGGCCTACCTTGAAGAACACGTCGTTGGGCATGCCCACCAGCGTCACCGCCAGCACCGCGCCCAGGATCCCCAACGGCACCACCAGGATCACCGAGAACGGGATGGACCAGCTTTCATACAGCGCGGCCAGCACCAGGAACACCACCAGCAGCGACAGGGTCAGCAGGATGGGGACCTGGGCACCCGACACGCGCTCCTGCAGCGACTGGCCCGTCCATTCGTAGCCGATGCCCGGGGGCAGCTCGCGCACCAGGCGCTCCATCTCGCTCATGGCCTCGCCGGTACTGAAGCCCGGCTTGGCATCGCCCGAGATCTTGTAGGCGGGATAGCCGTTGTAGCGGATCACCTGCACCGGCCCCTTGGCCCACTCGGACGACGCGAATGCCGAGAACGGCACCAGGCCGCCGCTCGAGTTGGCGGCGTACAGGCGCAGCAGATCGTCCGGCGACATGCGGTCCCCGGCCTCGGCCTGCACGACCACGCGCTGGACGCGGCCGGCGTTGATGAAGTCGTTCACCACGGCCGAGCCCACCGACGTGGACAGCGCCGAACGGATGGAATCGAACGACACACCCAGGGCGTTGGCCTTCTCGCGATCGATCAGCAGCCGCAGTTCAGGCGCGTCCTCCAGGCCTTCGACGCGGGCGTACGCGATCACGGAGCTCTTGGCGACGGCGCCCAGCAACTGGTCGCGGGCGTCGCGCAGCGCGTTGTGGCCCAGCCCGCCACGGTCCTGCAGGCGGAACGTGAAGCCGGTCGCGTTGCCCAGTTCGGGAATGGCCGGCGGCACGATCGAGAACACCATGGCGTCCTTGATGCGGGCGAAGAAGCTGCCGTTGGCGCGCGCGGCCTCGGCCTGCGCCGATTCGTCCGCGCCGCGCTCGGACCAGTCCTTGAGGGTGGCGAACGACAGCGCCGCGTTCTGGCCCATGCCCGAGAAGCTGAAGCCCAGGATGGTGATGATGGACTTCACCGACGGCCGCTCGGAGTAATGCGCTTCCATGACCTCGACCGCCTCGCGGGTGCGGTTGGCCGAGGCGCCCGGGGGCGTCTGGATGTCGGTGATCACGTAGCCCTGGTCTTCCGCCGGCAGGAACGACGACGGCAGGCGCAGGAACGTATAGGCCATCACGGCCAGGATCGCCGCATAGATGACCATGTAGCGCCCGGTCTTGGCCAGCAGGCGGCCCACCCAGTTCTGGTAGCCGTCGGCCGTCCGGTTGAAGCTGCGGTTGAACCAGCCGAAGAAGCCCTTCTTCTCGTCATGCGCGCCCTTGGGGATCGGCTTGAGCAGCGTGGCGCACAGCGCCGGCGTCAGGGACAGCGCGAGGAAGCCCGAGAACATGATGGACGTGGCCATGGCCAGCGAGAACTGCCGGTAGATCACGCCCACCGAGCCGCTCATGAAGGCCAGCGGCAGGAACACGGCCGTCAGCACCAGCGTGATACCGATGATGGCGCCGCTGATCTGGCCCATGGCCTTGCGGGTGGCTTCCTTGGGCGGCAGCCCTTCCTCGACCATGATGCGCTCGACGTTCTCCACCACCACGATGGCATCGTCCACCAGGATACCGATCACCAGCACCATGCCGAACATGGTCAGCACGTTGATCGAGAACCCGGCGATCAGCATGCACGCGAACGAGCCCATCAGGCAGATCGGCACCACGATGGACGGGATCAGCGTGTAGCGGAAGTTCTGCAGGAACAGGAACATCACCAGGAACACCAGCACCATGGCCTCGACCAGGGTATGGAGCACCTTCTCGATCGACGCCTTCACGAAGGGCGAGGTGTCGTACGGGATGTCGTACTTGTAGTCGGCGGGGAAATAGGCCGCCAGCTCTTCCATCTTGGCCTTGACGCCCTCGGCCGCCGACAGCGCGTTGGCGCCGGGCGCCAGTTGCACCGCCACGGCGGCGGTCGGCTTGCCGTTCAGGCGCGACGAGAACGCGTAGGTCTCGGCGCCGACCTCGATGCGCGCGACGTCGCGCAGGCGCACGGACGAGCCGTCCGGATTCGCGCGCAGCACGATGTTGCCGAACTCCTCGGGCGTGGCCAGCTGGCCGCGCACCGAGATGGTGGCGGTGATCTGCTGGTCCGGCAGATTGGGCTGGTCGCCGATGGCGCCCGCCGGTAACTGCACGTTCTGGCCGGCGATGGCGGCATTGACGTCGGCCGTGGACAGCTTGTAGCCCACCAGCTTGGCCGGATCGATCCAGATGCGCATGGCCCGCTGCGAGGCGAACAGCTGCGCCCGGCCCACGCCGGGGATACGGCGGATCTCGCTCAGCACGTTGCGGGTCAGGTAGTCGCCCAGGCCCACGGCATCGGTTTCGCCGCTTTCCGAGGACAAGGTCAGCACCAGCAGGAAGTTGGTGCTGGCCTTCTCCACCCGCAGCCCTTGCTGCAGCACGGATTGCGGCAGGCGGGACTCGACCCGCTTGATGCGGTTCTGCACGTCCACCGCGGCCAGGTCGGGGTCGACCCCCGGCGCGAAGGTGATGTCGATTTCGGCGCGGCCAAAGTTGCTCTGCGACTCGAAATACAACATGCCCTGCGCGCCGTTGAGCTCGTCCTCGATCAGGCTGGTGATCGACTGGGCCACCGTTTCGGCCGACGCGCCGGGATAGGTGGCCGACACCGAGATGACCGGAGGCGCCACCGCCGGGTACTGCGACACCGGCAGGTTGGGAATGGCCAGGACGCCTGCCAGGATGATGAACAGCGCGACCACCCAGGCAAAAATCGGCCTGCTAATGAAAAATTGCGACATGTCTGGTGACTCTCTTAGAGATGCTTCGGGCGGCCCGACAGGACCCGGCTCGACTTTGACGAAGCCGGGTTCGCCCTGCCTGCGTCTCGACCGGACCGGTCTTCACCGGTCCGCGCACCCGGGGCGGATCGCGCGCCGGGCACGGTACCGATCACGACTTGCTGCCTTGCTGGCCAGCCGGCTGCGCCGGCGCGGGTTCGGCCGCGGGCTTCCAGGGTACGGGCTTGACCTGCGCGCCCGGACGCACCTTCTGGAAACCTTCGACGATGACCACGTCGTTGGGCTTGAGGCCCTGGGTCACGATCCAGCGATCGCCCACCGCGGCGCCGGTCTTGACGGGACGCGGCTCGACCTTGTTCTCGGCGCCGACCACGTAGACCGACGCATCGCCGTTGGCGCCGCGCTGCACCGCCTGCTGCGGCACGGTCAGCGCCGCCTCGTCGATACCCTGCTCGACCCGCACCCGCACGTACATCCCCGGCAGCAGGACGTTGTTCGGGTTCGGGAACTCGGCGCGCAGCGTGACCTGGCCGGTGCTTTGATCGACCGTGACGTCCGAGAAGAGCAGCTTGCCGGTCAGCGGATAACGCGAACCGTCGTCCAGCACGAGCGAGACACGGGCTTCGTTCGGCGCGACCTGCTTGATCTTGCCGCTATCGAAGGCCGCGCGCAGCTGGCTCAGTTGCGCCACGGACTGCGTGAAGTTGGCGTAGACCGGATCCAGGCGCTGGATGACCGCCAGCGGCGTGACCTCGCCCTGGCCGACCAGCGCGCCCTCGGTAACCAGCGCGCGGCCGATGCGGCCGGAAATCGGGGCCGTGACGGTGGCATAGTCCAGGCTGAGCTTGGCCCGGTCCAGCGCGGCCTTGGTGGCCGACACGGCCGCCTGCGCCTGCTTGTACGAAGCGACGGCGTTGTCGTACTCCTGCTTGCTGACCGCGTTCGCCTTCACCAGCGGCTCATAGCGCTCGGCCAGCATGCGGGCCTGGTACAGGTTGGCTTCGTCGCGCTCGAGATTGGCCTTGGCGCTGTTGTAGTCGGCCTGGAAAGGGGCCGGGTCGATCTTGAACAGCAGTTGGCCCGCCTTGACGTCGCTGCCCTCGCGGAACGCGCGCTGCAGCACGATGCCCGCCACGCGCGCGCGGACCTCGGCGATGCGGGTCGCTTCCAGGCGCCCGGGCAGTTCGTTGACGATGACTTCCTTGGTCGGCGTGATGGTGACCGTGCCGATCTCCATCGGAGGAGGCGCTCCCGCGCCCTGCTGCGCGCCACCGTTTCCTTTGCCGCAAGCAGACAGCGCCAGCAGGGTCGCCAGCGATACCGCGCCTAGCAGATAGGGTGAGCGTCTTTTGCGTTGCATAGCATTCCTCTAGGCATAGACGTCGCGGCACGGATGAAGCCGAAACGTAGTCGAAATCCCGGGATGACGAAAGCCTTGCGCGTCCGGCGGCCTGGCGCGCGCCGGGTGCGGACGGGAAGACATTGCGGACATCATGAAGCAGGCGATTATACAAACATTCATGGATGTTTGTATAAAAAGAACGAATTTTTTTGTTTCGTCAGTTGAGCGCGAGAATATGTCAAGTAGGCATTAACCCCTTGCAGGGCTAGGGCTTTTCCCGGCTTGCGTCGCGCCTAGCGCAGCATGCGCTCCCGAGGAGAAATGCTCCCACATTTTTGCGGCCCGTTGCTGCGCCTTTTGCGATTTTGCTCCGCCATCGTTGCGGCATAAACAACACCCCGCCTCCTCCGCGGCTCGGCGGGAGCGAGGCCGCGCCGGACCGGATCGGTTTATATTCTGGCCGTGCGCCCGCGCACCGCATCGAACGATAAAGGACAGAGGAAGCCCCATGCGTCTGGACAATGGCCGAGAAAGCAGCAACATCGAAGACCGGCGCGGCGGCGGTCCCCGCCTGGCGGGCCGCGGTTCACTGGGCATAGGCGCGGTGGTGCTGGCGCTGGTCGCCATGTACTTCGGCGTCGATCCATCCGTGGTTCTGGACCTGGCCTCCGGCCCCGGCCAGTCGGTCCAGGAATCGTCGGGACCGCCGCCGGCCGACGACAAGCAGGCCCTGTTCGTCTCGAAGGTGCTGGCCGACACCGAGGACACCTGGAGCCAGCTATTCACCGCGTCCGGCAGCCGCTACACCGAGCCCAAGCTGGTCCTGTACTCGGGCGCCACGAATACCGCGTGCGGCACGGGCCAGGCGGCCATGGGGCCGTTCTACTGCCCCGGCGATGCCCGCGTCTATCTCGACATGAGCTTTTTCGAGGAAATGCAGCGTCGCCTGAACGCCCCGGGAGACTTCGCCCGCGCCTATGTGATCGCCCATGAGATCGGACATCATGTCCAGAACCTGCTGGGCACGGCCGACAAGGTCAATCGCCAGCAGCGGCGCTCCAGCCAGGTCGAGGCCAACCAGTTGTCGGTGCGGATGGAACTCCAGGCCGACTGCTACGCCGGCGTCTGGGCCTATCACGCCAATCGGGCCCGGCAGATCCTGGAGCCCGGCGACGTGGAAGCCGCCCTGAACGCCGCCTCGGCCATCGGCGACGATCGCCTGCAAAAGGAAGCCCAGGGCTATGTGGTCCCGGACGCCTTCACGCATGGCACATCGGCCCAGCGCGTGCGCTGGTTCAAGCGTGGACTGGAAAGCGGCAATCCGGGCAACTGCGACACGTTCTCCGCGGCGTCGCTCTGACCGCCGCGTGAACACCCCGCCGCAATGCGCGAGCCCCGCCTAGGCGGGGCTCATTGCTTCGGCGGTGCCTGCCGGCACCTCAGCGATAGATGTAATCCCGGCGGAACGGATACGCCTGGCCGGCCGGCTCGTCGAGCTGGCTTGCATCGAATACGCCCTGACGCTGGCACAGCACCTGATTCAGCGAAATCCAGCCCTGCTCGAACGCCATGGCACAGCCGGCCAGGTACAGCCGGTAGGCCCGCACGGACTTGGCGCCCTGCTCGCCCGGCAAGATCCGGTAGGCCTCGTCCAGCTTGGCCTCGAGCCCGTCGCTCCAGGCCCACAGCGTGCGCGCGTAATGGGGGCGCAGATTCTCGACGTCGACGGCTTCCAGCCCGCCGTCGCTGAGCGTCTCCAGCACCTTGCTGACATGCACCAGTTCCCCGCCCGGGAATATGTACTTCTCGATGAAGTCTCCCATTCCGCTGCCGAGCTGGGCGTTATAGGTGCCACCGGAGGTGATCCCGTGGTTCATCACCAGGCCGCCCGGGCGCAGAAGCCGGCGGATCTTCGAGAAATAGGCGGTCAGCTGGGCACGCCCGACGTGCTCGAACATCCCGACGGACGCGATCTTGTCGTAGGGCTGGGTTTCCTCCAACTGGCGATAATCCAGCAGCACCATCCGGACACGGTTCTGCAGCCCCTTTTCCTCGATCAGGCGATTGACGTGCGCATGCTGGTTCTTGGACAGGGTGATGCCGGTGGCGTCGACGCCGTAGTTCTCGGCGGCCCACAGCAGCAGGCCGCCCCATCCGGCGCCGATGTCCAGGAACCGCTCGCCTTCCTGGAGCCGCAGCTTGCGGCAGATATGGTCGAGCTTGGCTTCCTGGGCCTGGGCCAGCGTCATGCCGGAATCGCGGTAATAGGCACACGAATAGACGCGGCGCGGGTCCTGCCACAGGCCGTAGAAATCATCGGACAGGTCGTAGTGGAACTGGATCTGCCGCGCGTCGCGGTCCATGGTGTGGCGCATGGCCGACGTCGCCTTGCGCCCCAGCTCCGACAGCCAGCCGGGCGGGGAATTGTCCACGGGCGACTCCGTCAGTATGGCGGCGGCCGCCGCCATCAGGTCGCGCATGTTGCCGGTTATGTCGACGCGCCCCTCGACATAGTCTTCGCCCAATTGGCCGATACGCCCCCGCACCAGGTGGGAGACGGATCGCAATGTCCTGAGCTTGAACCCGACCTTCGCATTGTCGGCCCCCAGCCGGGTGCCATCGGGCAGTATGAGTTGAACGGGAATGGGTAAAGCCGAAAGCCGACGTTCCGCCTGAGAAAAAAGTGCATTCATGTAGGGTTTTCCGTATTCCACAACCTGTCAGTCGCGACAGACGCGCGTTTTTATCGGCGCTCAACCCGCACAGGCAAAGATCCCCCTAGGTCGGCGCTTTTCGGTAGACCAAACTCGTAACCACTTTGCTTTTTTATCCTAGCACCAAAAACGCGGACGTTCATGGCATCCCATGGCGTCCAAAAACCCTATTCATAATGAGGGATGCAGCCTTTCCGGCGTCAGTGTGGCGTCCCGCTCGCCATTACCCATCCAGGCCTGGCCTTCCTGCACGTTGCATTGCAGCTGCATGTTTCGTTCCGCGAGCCGGGCCAGCGCGGCGGTATCGTCGGGGGCCAGCCGGAAAATCTGCAGATTATCCAGCCGCGCCACCTTGTCCTGGTTCTGGCGCCACCACGCGTCGGCGGTGCGGCCATAGGCATAGAGCACCACCCGCGCGGCGCGGGCGCATGCCTTGCGCAGCCATTTCTCGTCCGGCAAGCCCACTTCTATCCAGACGTCCACGGCACCGGTCAGATCCTTGCGCCATAGATCCGGCTCGTCGTCGGTCGACAGCCCCCTGCCGAACGCCAGCTCCTCGTCCGCATTCAGCGCGAAGGCCAGTACCCGCACCATCATTCTTTCATCGGTTTCCGAGGGATGGCGCGCAACGACCAGGGAATGTTCCGCGTAGTACCCCCTGTCCATGTCCGCTACCTGCAGTACCGCCTTGTAAACCACCGAACGTAGAGCCATGTCTTTTCATGCGGCCGCCCGCGGCGGCCGTTCCTCAAAAATTCCGGAGTCGGACGGCCTTGCGCAGGCGACTCCGGGAAATTACCCAAGTAGGTTTCCGAATGAACTTCCGGCGCAAATGGCGCTCTATTCTTTTGAAAATGTATCCGTTTTCACATAAGGGCTTCACAGCTTGGAAAATTCGCTTCTAAAATGCGCTGGCAATCCCGCGTTCCAAATCGAGTATTTCCTCTGCCCTTCGCCTGAAAAAACCACCTGGACAAAAATGGCTAAAGATACCTACCAATCACTGCAGGCCCAAATCCGCAAGCTTCAGGAAAAAGCGGAAAGCGTTCGCCAGAAACAACGCCAGCCTGTCATCGCTTCCATTCTTCGCTCGATGCAGGAATTCTCGATCACGCTGGACGAGTTGAAAGCCGCCCAGGCCAAGGGCGGGGCGCCCCGCAAGCGGGCGAGCGGCACCGCCGCCAAGGCCAGCGCGGCAAAACCCGCCAAGCAGGTCGCTCCCAAGTACCGCCATCCCGAAACCGGCGAAACCTGGACCGGCCGCGGCAAACCCCCGCGCTGGCTGGTGGCGGCCGAAGCCGGCGGCGCGACGCGCGACCAGTTTCTCATCGCCCAGTAATACGGCGCAGGCCGGCAGGGCCTTTGTAAAGGTGGTTTTACGATTCATATCCGTAAAACCACCTTTTTGATTGTTACCATCCGGAAAGGTTTACCCGTCCAAAGCCTCGGATTATTACGGTCGTGAATTATTTCTTGAAGGCGAAATAAACCGCGCCCACCAGGCAGCACGCCGCC
This sequence comes from Pigmentiphaga sp. GD03639, assembly GCF_029845405.1. NCBI lineage: Bacteria > Pseudomonadati > Pseudomonadota > Betaproteobacteria > Burkholderiales > Alcaligenaceae > Pigmentiphaga > Pigmentiphaga sp. GD03639. Next base: position 169,873 of record NZ_JAOCLR010000001.1, on the reverse strand, counting down.
CATAAATGGTTCAGCCGCAGCCGCTCATCCATGAACAGCAAGGCGAACGGCACGAACACCGTCAGCGTCACCACCTCCTGCAATATCTTCATCTGCGTTACGCTAAGGAAATCGAAGCCGTAGCGGTTCGCGGGCACCATGATTGCATATTCAAAAAAAGCCAGCCCCCAGCTCGCCATCAGGGCCAGATACCACGGACTGCCATGGGCGTATCGCAGGTGTCCATACCATGCGAACGTCATGAATGTGTTGGATAACGCCAGAAGCCCCACGAATGCCAATATCTGGGCAGCCATGCGCCCTCTCCTCAGTCAAACAAGCCAAAACATGGTATGCTTACATACATTCATGCATGTATATAAGCATTGCGCAGGGGCACCTTAGCTAGATAGCCCATTCACTCACACACCTCCGTCCGGCTGCCTTCCAGGCTGATGCCGGACACCACCGGCTGGGCATGGCCATGGTACGCAAAACGAAAGAGGAAGCGCTCGAAACCCGCACCCGCATTCTCGAAACCGCCGAGCAGATCTTCAGCGAACAAGGCGTCTCGCACACGTCGCTGCAAGATATCGCGGCGGCCGCCAATGTAACCCGTGGCGCGATCTACTGGCACTTCAAGAACAAGACGGACCTGCTGGACGCGATGCTGCAGCGGGTCAAGATGCCGATCGAGGATGCGCTCGAGCGCAGTTGCGACGCCAACTCCCCGGATCCGCTCAACCAGTTGCGGCGCAGCGCCGTCGGCGCCATGCAATTGATCTCCGAGGGCGCGAGCGCGCAGCGGGTCTGTGAGATCCTGCTGTTCAAGTGCGAATATGTGGCGGAAACGGCGGACATGCGCCGTCGCCACGTGGAAAGCCGCAAGGTCGCCCTGGGCCGCTACGAAGACGGCTTCCGCCGCGCCATCGCCCTGGGGCAGCTTCCGCCCCACACCGACCCGCGCATAGCCGCCCTGGGCCTGCACGCCATCATGCATGGCCTGTTCATGGACTGGATGCTGGAACCGGGCGACTTCGACATCACCGAAGTGGGCGGCCGCGTCATCGACGACTTCCTGGCGGGGCTGAAGATCAGCCCGCCGCCGGCCCGGGCCGGCTGAGGCGCGAGCGCTACCTGCGCTGCTCCACCTCGTAGGTGACGTCCCGGACCTGTCCGTTCGTGTCGGGGAAACGATCGAAGATCGCCCGCACGAGGTAGGGCATCACCTGCGGAATGGAGTCGCCCGAGCCGGTGCTCACGGCCGTGGACTCGTAGACTTTCTGCCCGTTCTGCCTGGCGTCCCGGATCTCCACCCGCAGCGACGCGCGGGATGCGTCTACCGTGGTGGACGTCCAGGTCGGCGGATACGGGGGCCCCCAGGCAAAGCCCATGCCGCCGCGGCCGCGATAGCCGAAGCCGCCCCAGCCGTAGCCCCACGGCCCCCAGGGCCCGTAGAAGGGATCGTAGGCCGGACGCTCGATGCGCACCTGCACCGGCTCGACGCCGTACGAGAAGCTGACGGTGAAGCGGGCGGGCTTGCCCGCCTCGGCCTCGACCATGCCGGTGGGGCCGATGCCCGACCGGATCATGTCGGCGTATTCGCGATATTCCAGGCTGTCCCGCTGCGCCGCGGACGTATCGAATTTCCAGGTGGCGCCGACGGCATCGGCCGGCCATTGCTGGAAGGTCGTGACGCGGGCCGGCACCGTGGTCGCGCAGCCCGCGAGCAACGCCACGGCGGCCACCTTCGCGACGCGGCTGGCCCATGTCCAGCCGCCCCGTCCGAAGAAAGAATTACATTTGGATATCGACATGGTGCTTTCGCGTCCGCAGCAAGAATCGTAATTTAACCGTTATGGCGCTTGGACCGACACGAGGTGTTTCGGTTCTCGGCCGACGCGTCCCGCCCCGCCCCGCTACAATCCCATCCCTGCGCCGCCACTCGTTTCCGCCATCATGCGTACCGATACTCCCGTCACCATCAGACGCCAGAATTACCTTCCGTTTCCGTATGACATCGCGACGGTCAGGCTGGAATTCGACCTCGACCCCGCCGACACCCTGGTCCGTTCGCTGCTGGAGGTACGGCGTACCGGCGAAGGCCCGCTGGTCCTGGACGGCGAGGAACTGGAACTGGTCGCCGTCAAGGTGGACGGCCGGGACTGGAGCGGACACTACCAGGTGGACGGCAGCACCCTGACGCTGGACGACCTGGGCGTCCAGGCGCAGGTCGAGATCGTCTCGCGCTGCCGGCCCGAGGCCAATTCGGCGCTGATGGGGCTTTATATCTCGAACGGCGTCTTCTTCACGCAGTGCGAGGCCGAGGGCTTTCGCCGCATCACCTGGTTCCCCGACCGGCCCGACGTCATGTCGCGGTATTCGGTGGTGCTGCGGGCCGACAAGAAACGCTTCCCGCAATTGCTGTCCAACGGCAACCTGGTCAAGCAGGCCGACCTGCCCGATGGCCGCCACGAAGCGCATTGGGAAGACCCCTTTCCCAAGCCCTGCTACCTCTTCGCGCTGGTCGCGGGCACCCTGACCTGGCGCGAGTCCCGCATGCGCACCCGCTCGGGCCGCGAGGTGCTGCTGCAGGTCTACAGCGACCCCGGCAGCGAGGCCAAGACGCAGTACGCGCTGGAGTCGCTGGAGCGCGCCGTGCGCTGGGACGAGCAACGCTTCTCGCTCGAACTGGACCTGGACCGCTTCATGATCGTGGCCGCCCGCGATTTCAACATGGGCGCCATGGAGAACAAGGGCCTGAACATCTTCAACGCCGCCTACGTGCTGGCCGACCCGGAAAGCGCCACCGACGCCAACTTCAGCGCGATCGAAGCGGTGATCGGGCACGAGTATTTCCACAACTGGACCGGCAACCGCGTCACCTGCCGCGACTGGTTCCAACTGAGCCTGAAGGAAGGCCTGACCGTCTTCCGCGACCAGGAATTCACCGCCGACATGATGGCGCAGGGACTGGACGCGCAGGCGGCCGCCAGCGCGCGCACGGTCAAGCGCATCGACGACGTCGTGACGCTGCGGGCCGCGCAGTTCCCCGAGGATGCCGGCCCGATGGCGCACCCCATCCGGCCCGAGAGCTACCAGGAGATCGGCAACTTCTATACCGCCACGGTCTACGAGAAAGGGGCGGAAGTCATTCGCATGCAGCAGACCCTGCTGACGCCCGCGGGCTTCACGCGCGGGCTGGCCGAGTACTTCCGCCGGCACGATGGCCAGGCCGTCACCTGCGACGACTTCGTCGCCGCGATGGAGTCGGTCTACGTGCAGGATCACCCCGGACGCGACCTGTCCGTGTTCAGGCGCTGGTACAGCCAGGCCGGCACGCCGCGGGTGCGGGTGACGATCGAGCACGACGCCGCAACGCGGCGGTGCACGGTCACGCTCGCCCAGCGCTGCGAACCCGTGGGCGTGGAGCGCCTGCCGGGCGCGCCGGCCAAGCAGCCCTTCCACATTCCCTTCGCCATCGGCCTGCTGGATGCCCAAGGCCGGGCCCTGCCGCTCGAGCAGGCGGGCGGACACGAGGTGCGCGACACCGCGCTGCTCGAACTGACCACCGAGCACGCGCAATGGACGTTCGAGAACATCGACGCCAGGCCGGTACCCTCGCTGCTGCGCGACTTTTCCGCGCCGGTCATCGTCGAATACGACTACACCGATCACGAGCTCGCGCTGCTGATGAAGCACGATGGCAATGCCTTCGCCCGCTGGGAAGCCGGACAGCAACTGGCTACCCGCGTCATCCTGGCGGCCACTCGCGAACGGCAGGAGGGCAAGCCCTTCGTGCTGCATGGCGACTTCATCGAAGCCTGGCGCTCGGTGCTGGCCGCGCCGGGGCTGGATGCCGCCTACCGGGCTCGCGCCCTGACGCTGCCGTCGGAGAAGACGCTGGCCGAACACATGGCCAAGGTCGATCCGGTGGCGCTGGCCGCCGTGCGCGACGAAACCCTGGGCGCGCTCGGCCGCGCGCTGGCGGACGACTGGCGCGCCGCCATCGATGCCAACCAGACGCCGGGGGACTATTCGCCCGATCCGGTCAGCGCGGGCAAGCGCGCGCTGAAGAACCTCGCGCTGGCCACGCTGATGGCCGGCCGCGTGGACGGCGCGGCGGAACTGGCACTGCGCCAATACGACACGGCGCGCAACATGACGGACCGGCTGTCGGCCCTCTCCTCGCTGGTCAACTTCGGCGCGCCAGACGCCGCCGCGCGGGTGCTGGCCGACTTCTACGACCGCTGGCAGGACGACCCGCTGGTGGTGGACAAATGGTTCACCCTGCAGGCGACCGCCCGGGGCACCACGGTCCAGACCGTGGAAGGCCTGATGGCCCATCCGGCGTTCTCGCTGCGCAATCCCAACCGCGCCCGCTCGCTGGTCTTCCAGTTCTGCCTGAACAATCCCTACGGCTTCCATCGCGCCGACGGCAGCGGCTACCGCTACTGGGCCAGCCAGGTCCTGGCGCTGGACGCCCTCAACCCGGAAATCGCGGCTCGCCTGGCCCGTGCGCTGGACCGCTGGGTCCGCTACGTACCCGAACTGAGCGACCCCATGCGCCAGGCGCTGCAGCAGGTGCGCAGCCATCCCGGCCTGTCGCGCAACGTCACCGAAATCGTTTCTAAAGCCCTGGAGATCGCCGCATGAAGCGCAAGACGCTTACCCAATTCCTGATCGAGCAGCAGCGCGGGGCCGCCGCCCTGCCCGCCGAAGTCCGCCTGCTGGTCGAAATCGTCGCCCGCGCCTGCAAGGCCATCGGCCACGCGGTCGGCAAGGGCGCGCTGGGCGGCGTGCTCGGCAGCCTGGAAACCGAGAACGTCCAGGGCGAGGTGCAGAAGAAGCTGGACGTGCTGTCCAACGAAATCCTGCTGGAAGCCAACGAGTGGGGTGGCCAGCTGGCGGCCATGGCCTCCGAGGAAATGGAGACCGTCCACCTCATTCCCACCCACTACCCCAAGGGTGAATACCTGCTGCTGTTCGACCCGCTGGACGGCTCCAGCAACATCGACGTGAACGTGTCCATCGGCACGATCTTCTCGGTGCTGCGCGCGCCCGCCGAGGCCCGTGGCCGCGAGATCACCGAGCAGGACTTCCTGCAGCCGGGCTCGCAGCAGGTCGTGGCGGGCTACGCGCTTTACGGCCCGCAGACCATGCTGATCCTGACCGTGGGCACCGGCGTGTTCGGCTTCACCCTGGACCGCGAAGTCGGCTCGTGGGTGCTGACCCAGGAAAACATCCGCATTCCCGCCGACACCAAGGAATTCGCGATCAACATGTCCAACATGCGCCACTGGGCACCGCCGGTGCGGCGCTACATCGAGGAATGCCTGGCCGGCAAGACCGGACCGCGCGGCAAGGACTTCAACATGCGCTGGATCGCCTCCATGGTGGCCGACGTGCACCGCATCCTGAACCGCGGCGGCATCTTCATGTACCCGTGGGATGCGCGCGAACCGACCAAGCCCGGCAAGCTGCGCCTGATGTACGAAGCCAACCCGATGAGCATGCTGGTGGAACAGGCCGGCGGCGCCTCGACCAACGGCCTGCAGCGCATCCTGGACATCGAGCCCGCCGCGCTGCACGAACGCGTCAGCGTGATCCTGGGCTCGAAGAACGAAGTCGACCTCGTCACGAGCTATCACAAAGACGCGAGCAACTGATCCAGGAAACCGCGGATCCGGCTTTGCCAGGCCGCGCGCATCGCCCCTCGGGACCCGGCGCCGGGCCGCCCCGAGGCGGGTCCCGGCCCCCTTGAGGGGCTGCCGCGTAGCGGCTGGGGGCCCACCATGCGGGGCGCGCGTCAGCGCGTCGGGGGGGAAACCTCCCCTAGAACAGTTCGAAGTACTCGCGCTGTTCCCACTCGCTCACTTCGAGATTGAAGCGGGCGATCTCGGCTTCCTTGATGTGGCAGAAGTAATCCACGAAGCCGGCCCCCAGCCCCTCGCGCAGCACCGGATCGTCGCGCAAGCATCCCAGCGCCTCGGTCAGCGTATGCGGCAGGCTGGCGGCCTGGGTCTCGTAGGGCGCATCGGCCGACGGCCCGGGATCGAGGGCGCGGGCGATGCCATCCATGCCCGACAGCACCTGGGACGCGAAATACAGGTAGGGATTCGCCGCGGGTTCGCCCACCCGGTTCTCGATACGGGTCGCGGAGTCGCCCACGCCGCCCAGCACGCGCAGCATGACGCCACGGTTGTCCCGTCCCCAGATCGCCCGATCGGGCGCGAGCGAATACGGCCGGTAGCGCTTGTAGCCGTTGAGCGTCGGCGTGGACAGCGCGGTGGCGCCGCAGGCGTGGGCGAGCAGCCCGCCCAGGTAGTGGCGCCCCACCGGCGACAGGTCCTGGCCCGCCTCGGCGGGCACGAAGGCATTGCTGCCGTCGGACAGGCGGCGCAGGGATTGATGCAGGTGCCAGCCGCTGGACACGACGTTCGGGATGCGCGGGCGGCACATGAAAGTGGCATGGAAGCCTTCGCGGCGGCAGACCTGCTTGACCGCGTTGCGGAACAGGATCATGTCGTCGGCGGTCTTGAGCGCATCGCCCGGCGCGAAGGTGAACTCGAACTGGCTGGGACCGAACTCCACTTCCAGCGAACGCAGCGGGAGGTCCAGTTGCTGCGTGGTCTTGCGCACCAGTTCCATGACCGCGTCGACCGCGTCATAGCGCAGCTCGGTCAGGTACTGGTAGCCGTGCGACATCAGTTCGACATCCGGGGGCACGCCTGGCTGGCCGGGCTGGCCCGCGTCTTCCGGGCGCATGTGATGCTGCGCCACCCTGAAGACGTGGCACTCGACCTCCAGCCCCGTGATCAGGCCATACCCGGCTTCGTTCAGGTTCGCCAGCGTCTTGCGGAACAGCTGGCGGGTATCGAACGGCACGGGTACGCCGGTCTGGAAGTACGTGTCGCACAACAGCCAGCCGGTATTGGGCGCCCAGGGCAGGACCTTGAACGTGGTGGGATCGGCCACCATCAGCACGTCGGCGGCGCCCTGCATCTCGGGGCGGCTGAAGCCGCCGCCGGACGTGAACACCGGGAACACCGTCCGGTGCGACGTATCCTTGGCGTACATGGTGGTGGTGATGGTGACGCCGCTCTTGAGCGCGCGCACCGCCTCCTGGGCCACCAGCGTCTTGCCGCGCAGGATCCCGTGCTGGTCGGGGAAGGAAAAACGCACGACATCCAGCTTGCCGCTCTCGAGGGCGGCGATGACGTCGCGGGCGGCTTGCTGCTGGACCTCGGACCACAGGCCGAACCGATCAACGAAAGACATGTCGCCCCCTACGCGGCCCACTCGGAACTCTTGCGGCGCTTCTCGTCCGCGACCTTCCAGTAATCGCTCCAGGTATCGTCCGGGCCGATGCCGTCGATGGACGGCGGGCCGGTGAATTCGCCCGCCTGCGACTCATCGATCATCATCAGGGCCTTTTCGCCACGCTCGGCCTGGTCGATGGCCTCGAGCAGCAGGCGACGATAGGCGACGATGCCCTTGTCGGTGGAGCCCAGGTGCTCGCGGGTACGGTCCTGGATCTTGCCTTGCGATTCCACGGCCCACTGGTCGTGCACGTTGATGTCGTGCCCCATCCCGGTGTAGGTCTGCGTCGCCTGCTCCTTGGCGTTGTATCCGTAGTTGTTGAAACGGCCCACGCGCGGCATGTAGTCCGGCAGCTCGTACAGCGCCAGGCGCTGCTCGCGCATCTGCTGCTTGTTCACCGGCTGGCCGAAGCTGGTGAAGATGGCGTACCAGTAGCAGCTTTCGTCATCGATGGGCACATGCCATTGGGCGATCGTCATCTCGGAGCTCATGGGAATGATGAAGGCCTGGGGGAAGACGAGATTGGTCACGCGCACGTGGGTCTGCTCGCCGCCCAGCCGGCGCAGCGCGGTCAGGCGCAGCCCGTAGTTGGCCGGATCGACCTTGATCTCGGGGCGGTCGTACTCGCGCAGCACCTTGGTGATGGGCAGGTTGGAGTCGGCCGACGCGCCGCGGAACTGCTTGCCGTAGCTGGCCTCGGTATCGCCGTCCTCGAAGAAGCGGTGCAGGTACGAAGCGTGGGCGGGGTCGATGCCGACCTCCAGCGCCTGCAGCCAGTTGCAGTCGAGATAGCCCTTGAAGGCGAAGGTGTATTCGTTCGGGGCGACGAAGCAGTCGAAGTGGGGAAACGCCGGAGGCTCGCCTTCGCCGATGTAGGCGAACAGGAGGCCGCTCTTCTCGACCACGGGATAGGACTTCTGCCTGATGCGCTGGGGCAGCTTGCTGCCTTCCGGCTCGGCCGGCGTTTCCAGACAGGCGCCATCGACGTCGAACAGCCAGCCATGGAACAGGCAGCGCAGTCCGCCATCCTCCAGGCGCCCGAAGGCCAGGTCGGCGCCGCGGTGCGGACAGTCCCGATCGAGCAGGCCGTAGCGTCCCTGCTCGTCGCGGAACAAGACGAAGTCCTGCCCCATGAGCTTGACCGGGCGGACCGGGCGATCGCCCTCCAGTTCGTCGACCAGGGCAACGGGCTGCCAGTACCGGCGCAGCAGGTTGCCGGCCGGCGTACCCACCCCCACGCGGGTGATGCGTTGATTCTGTTCAGGGGACATACGAACTCCAATGGGACGATGCGATGTATGCAAGATACTATTCTATGGATCCAACGATGTAAACCCATGCCATGCCGATCTTGATCACGCATTATTGCGAAGAATGCCATGAATCATTAATTATCTTTATTTTTCAAAAACTTAAACAACCACATCGTTTTCCCTAGCCTGACCTTGAACGGGGGCCTCCATAGCTGAAGAATGCCCCAGAATCATAAAACTGGATCCAGCCAATCAATTGGATACAATGAGCGCCGGTGATCGCGCCGCGCCTCGAGGGGCACGCGCCGCACCCGCAAAGGAGAGCGACATTGGAATCGCAACAGACGCGCGTATTGGTGCAACTGCGGGACCTGATACTCAAAGGGGAATTCACGCCCGGCGAACGTCTGGCCGAGATTCCGCTGGCCGAGAAGCTGGGCGTGTCGCGCACGCCCATTCGCCTGGCGCTGGCCGCCCTGGAACAGGAAGGGCTGATCGAGCCCTCGCCCACCAACGGCTACATGATGCGGCGCTTCACGCCGCGCGAGATCCACGATGCGATCGCGGTGCGCGGCCACCTGGAAGGCATGGCCGCCCGTCTGGTGGCCGAGCATGGCGTCTCGCGCCAGTTGTCGCTGGACCTGCGGGCCTGCCTGCAGGACGGCGACCGCGCGGTCAACAAGGCCGAGATGACCTATGACGACTATGCCCTGTACGGGGAAATGAACGATCGCTTCCATAAGCTGATCATCGATGCCGCCGGCAACTTCGCCCTGGCGCGCGCCATAGAAATGAACAATCGCCTGCCCTTCGCCTCGCCCAGCACCATGCTGCCGATGCAGAACACCGGGGACGAACGGCAGAAGTGGATGGTCTACGCCCACTTGCAGCATCACCGGCTGGTCCAGGCCATGGAGAAAGGCGAAGGTGCCCGTGCGCAGGCGCTGGCCGAGGAACACGTGGATGTCGCGCAAATGAACCTGGAATACGCGCTCGAGCGCCCGGAAACGGCGGCCCAGTTGCTGCCCGCCATGAAGATCGTCCTGGGCAAGGCCTGACGCATGGCCCTCGACAGAGGTTCCCAACGCACCGATTGGCCCGGTGTCGGCCTGGGCGTGGCCTGCGGCATCCTGGTCGCCCTGTGCGTGGGCAAGATGCCCCCCGCGCTGCCGCTGCTGCAGCAGGACCTGGGCTTGAGCCTGCGCGAGGTAGGCTGGGTCGTTTCCTTGTTCAGCACCATTGCCACCCTGTGCGCGGCAGGCATGGGACTCGTCTCCGGCCGCGTCGGCGCCTGGCGCTTCACCCTCGCCGGCCTATGCGCGCTGATGGCCGGGGGGCTGCTGGGCGCGGTATCCGACAGCTATGCCATGCTGCTGGCCAGCCGCATCCTGGAAGGCACCGGGCAGATCGCAATCGTCGTGTCGGTACCCGCCCTGCTGACGGCGCTCAGCGCGCCGCACCAGACCCGCCTGGTGCTGGCCCTTTGGTCGGCCTACATGCCGCTGGGCATCAGCTTCGCGCTGCTGACGGCACCGTTGCTGCTCGAGGACGGCCACTGGCGCCTGCTATGGACGCTGATCGCCGGCGTGACGGCCGTGTGCGCGGTCTGGATGGGACACTGGCGCAAGCGCTATGTCCATGCCAGGCCGGCGGCGCGCTCGCTGGACTGGCGCAAGCTGACGGGCGGGCTGCGCCAGCTCGTGCCCTGGGTGCTGGGGCTCTCGTTCACGTTCTACGCCATCCAGTTCTTCACGGTAATGACCTTCCTGCCGACCTGGGCCATCCAGGAACGCGGGCTGTCGCTGCGCACCGCCTCCCTGCTGACCGCCGTCGTGATCTTCTTCAACGCCGGCGGCTCGGTGCTCGGCGCCTCGCTGTTGCAGCGCGGCCTGCGCGGCAGCTCGCTGATCATGACGGCCCATGTCGTCGTCGGCCTGTCGGCCTGCGCGATCTTCTCGGATTGGCTGCCGGATGCCGTCCGCTTCATGGCCTGCCTGAGCCTGAACCTGATCGGCGGCACCCTGCCGGCGGCCACCTTGTCGGCATCGCCGCGCCTGGCCAAGAGTCCGGACCAGATCGCCAGCCTCCAGGGGCTGTTCCTGCAGGGCTCCAACCTGGGCCAGTTCGCGGCCGCCCCGCTGGTGACCTGGGCCGTCACGCTGTCCGGCCCGGTGCCGGACTGGTCCCATGCCCTGCCGCTGATGGCGCTGTGCGCCACGACCGGCCTGGCCCTGGGAACGTTCGCCCGCTCGCGGGGACTATGAAAAACGGCCATGGCGCTCGCCGCCATGGCCGTTGCCTGCTGCCCCGAGGCCGCGCCTCTGGCTCAGATGTAGATGATCAGCGCGACCACGCCAATGATCAGGGCTGCCTTGGTCAGCCGGTAAACCGTGCGGTTCCAGTTCTTGAGCCTGCGGCGATACTGCCCGGCCACCCAGACGACATAGAACAGCTTGTTGATCAGGCCTGTCTTGTCGCCCTCTTCATTGGGCGAACTGGCGGCGGTCATGACCTTGCGCCCCATCCACTTGTTGAAGGCCTGCGCCCAGCGGTAGCGCAGCGGACGCTCGACGTCGCAGAACAGGATGATGCGGTCGCGGTCCGTCCCGTTCTCGGCCCAGTGGATGAAGGTCTCGTCGAACACCACGCTCTGCCCGTCGCGCCAGCTGTAGCGCTCGCCGTCCACCTCGATGAAGCAGCGGTCGTCGTTCGGCGTCTCCAGCCCCAGGTGGTAGCGCAGCGAGCCGGCGAACGGATCGCGGTGGGGATTGAGCTTCGCCCCGGGCGGCAGTTCGGCGAACATGGCGGCCTTGACCTCGGGAATGCCGCGCAGGATCTCGACCGTGCGGGGGCAGTACTCGTGCGCGGACGGATGCTGGGCCTCGTACCACTTCAGGTAGAACCGTTTCCAGCCCGACTTGAAGAAGGAGTTGAAACCCGCGTCGTTGTTCTTTTCCGCCGCGCGGATGCGCTGCGCGTCGCGCAGTTTCACCGCCTCGTCGCGGATGACCTCCCAGTTGTCGTCCAGCGCCTGCAGCGCCGGCAATTGCCGCACCGGGATGTACGGCACGGCGGGCACCCGGGAAAACAGGTACATGAACGCGTTGACGGGTGCCACGATCGAGGAATGGTCGAACAACTGCCTGAAGAAGCGCAGCCGGACCTTGCCCCGGAAGTGCACGTAGCCGATGGCGCCCAGGTACAGCGCGACGATGATCCATTTCATGTTCAGTCCTATCCCCCTACACCTCTAGTACGGTGGAGCCGGTGGTCTTGCGGGCGGCCAGCGACTCGTGGGCCTGGGCGATGTCCTCGAGCTTGAAGCGCTGCTCGATGCGCGGCTTGATCTTGCCCGCGACGACCAGCTCGAACAGGTCGGCCGCCGCGGCCTGCATTTTTTCCAGGGTATCCACGTGATGCGCCACGGTGGGCCGCGTCACGAACAGCGATCCCTTCTGCGCCAGGATGCCCAGGTTGACCCCGGTGACCGCGCCCGACGCGTTGCCGAAGCTGACCATCAGGCCCCGCTGCTGCAGGCAGTCGAGCGACGTTTCCCAGGTGTCCTTGCCCACGCCGTCGTAGACCACCGGCACTTTCTTGCCCTTGGTCAGCTCGAGCACGCGCTCGGCCACGTTCTCGCGGCTGTAGTCGATGACCTGCCACGCGCCGTTGGCCTTGGCCAGCGCCGCCTTTTCCGGCGAGGACACCGTACCGATCAGTTTTACGCCCAAAGCCTTCGCCCACTGGCATGCGATCAGGCCGACGCCGCCGGCCGCGGCGTGGAACAGGATGGTCTCGTTGCCCTGCAGGCGGTAGGTCTGGCGGAACAGGTACTGCACCGTCAGCCCCTTGAGCATGATGGCCGCGGCCTGGTCGAAACCGACGCCGTCCGGGATGCGGACCACCTGGAAGGCGGGCATGTTGCGCACTTCCGCATAGGCGCCCAGCGGGCTCTGCCCATAGGCCACGCGGTCGCCCACCTTCAGGTGCCGGACCTTGGGCCCCACAGCGTCGACCACGCCCGCCGCCTCGAACCCCAGCACGGCGGGCAGCCGGGCAGGATACAGGCCGGTGCGGAAATAGATGTCGATGAAATTCAGGCCGACCGCGTGCTGCCGGATCCGGACTTCGCCGGGACCGGGGGCGGGCACGTCGACGTCAACCAGCTTGAGCACTTCGGGGCCGCCATGCTGCTCGATGCGTATCGCCTTGGACATCTGGAATCTCCTTGATGGGCAATGGTCATGCCGCATTCTAATCGCGCATACAATCGCGGAGAATATCGGCCGCGCCGAGGCGCCGTCCGCCCATCCTCAAGGTACGCATGTGAAGACCGATCCGCGCTTTCCCAACCTGTTCATCCTCGATCACCCGCTGATCCAGCACAAGCTGACCCACATGCGCGACAAGAACACGTCGACGCGGACGTTCCGCCAGTTGCTGCGCGAAATCTCGCAACTGATGGGCTACGAGGTCACCCGCAACCTGCCGCTGGCGCTGCGCCCCATCGAGACGCCCATGACGCCGATGGACGCACCGGTGATCGCCGGCAAGAAGCTCGCCGTGGTGCCGGTGCTGCGCGCGGGCAGCGGCATGGCGGACGGACTGCTGGACCTGGTGCCCTCGGCCCGCGTCGGCCATATCGGCCTGTATCGCGACGATCAGCACCGGCCGGTGGAATACCTCGTGCGCCTGCCGGAGCTGGAAGGCCGCACCTTCATCCTGTGCGATCCGATGATAGGCACGGGCTATTCGGCCGCCCACGCCGTGGAGGCGTTGAAAAAGCGCGGCGTGCCGGCCTCGAACATCATCTTCGTCGCGCTGGTGGCCTCGCCCGAGGGCATGCAGGTCTATTGCGACCACCACCCCGACGTTCCCATGTACCTGGCGTCGCTGGACGACTACCTGGACGAGAACGCCTACATCGTGCCGGGGCTGGGCGACGCCGGCGACCGCCTCTTCGGGACCAAGAACTAGGCCGGCGTCCCCCGGGCTCCTACCAGGCCGACGCATCGCCCGCGCCCGCCGGCCCCGACGCTGCCACCAGCGCCGCCAGCACGCCGGCGGTCTCGGCATCCAGCACGCCGTCGTAGCGCGCGGGCCGGTAGTGCATCTGGAACGCCGCGACGACCGCCCGCATCTCGCGCTCGGGCGCCTCGAGGGGCGGCACCGCATAGCCCACCCGGGCCAGTTGCTGCCGGACCGAAGCCATGTCGGGCAGCCCCTGGGCAGCGAAGCGCGCCCCCAGCGCCTGGGCCACCGATTCGTCATACCATCGCCCCACGCCCTCGCGCGCCAGTTCGCGCCACGGAAACAGCGGCCCGGGGTCCTGCTTGCGCAGCGGCGCGATGTCGCTGTGGCCGACGATGTTCTCGGGCGCGACGCCGTGGCGCTCGGCAATGTCTCGCACCAGCGCCTTCACGGCCCGGATCAGCGACGGCCGGTACGGCTGCCAGGCCGGCGTACCGTCGGCGGCGGTCCCGACCGGGCCGCGATTGACGATCTCTATGCCTATCGAACTGCGATTGAGCCAGGTATAGCCGCCCCACTCGCTCTGGCCGGCATGCCAGGCGGCGCGGCTCTCGTCCACCAGCCGGTAGATGCGCGGCGGCTCGTCGTCGGTGATCAGGTAATGGCTGCTGACCTCGCCCTGGCTGAGTATGCCCAGCGCCCGCGGCGACTCGGACACCGTGTAGTGGAGCACGATGAACCGCACGCGGCTGCCCTGGCTGCGTGCGCTGACGGACGTGTCGATGTCCAGGCCGGCCTTGCCTGGCGCCATCGGGGCACACCCCTGGAGCACCAGCAGGCCGGCAAGCCCGAGCATGGCCAGGGGCCGGGAAAGGTAAGACCGGGTCATCGGATTGCTGCTGCCGGGGAAATCCGATGGAATATAGTCGTTCGCGAGGCCGCCGTAAATTTCACGGCCGCCGCCCCGCCCTTCAGTGCGCGCCGCCCGCATCGACCGGGGCGCCCGCGCCGCGCTTGCCCGGCTTGGCCAGCCAGACCATAGCGGTCAGCACCAGGAAGATGATGGCCGAACCGTAGAAGATGTCGACCACGGACATTGTCAGCGCCTGCCCGTTGATCAGGTTGTTGACCGACGCCAGCGCCTGGTCCGGCGACATGCCCGCGCCCTGCATGCTCGAGAGCGCCTGCGACGTGGCGCCACTGCCGGCGGCGATGTGCTCGGTCAGGTGGGCATGATGCATGGCCGCCCGGTCCTCCCACATCGTCGTCGAGATGGAAGTGCCGAACGCCCCCGCGGTGATCCGCAGGAAGTTCGACAGGCCCGAGGCGCTGGCGATCTTGTCAGGCGGCAATCCGGCCAGGGTCAGCGACACCAGGGGCACGAAAAACGCCGCCATCCCCGCACCCTGGATCACCGTGGGCTCGAGCAGGGTCACGATGTCGGCCTGCGGCGTGAAGTTCGAACGCATGAAGCTGACCGCGGCGAACACGCCGAAGGCGACGGTCACCAGGATGCGGGGATCCGTGCGCGCCAGCATGCGGCCGACGATGGGCGTGAACACGATGGCCAGCAACCCGATGGGCGCGGTCACCATGCCGGCGTCGGTAGCGGTGTAGCCCATCTGCGTCTGCAGCCACAGCGGCAAGAGCACCACGTTGCCGAAGAACACCGCGTAGGCGATCGACAACGTCAGCGCGCCGACGGTGAAATTGCGCCCCGCGAACAGCCGCAGGTCGACGACGGGATGCCGGTCGGTCAGTTCCCAGATGATGAAGAACACGAAGCCGACCACGGCGATGACGGCCAGCGTCACGATGGTGCCGCTGGCGAACCAGTCGAGCTCCTTGCCCTTGTCCAGCATGATCTGCAGCGCCGCGATCCAGACTACCAGCAGCACCAGCCCCATGGTGTCGATGGGCAGCTTGCGGATGGGCGATTCGCGCTTGTGGTAGATGCTCCAGCTCACCCATGCCGCCACCAGGCCGACGGGGATGTTGATGTAGAAGATCCACGGCCACGAATAGTTGTCGGAGATCCAGCCGCCCAGCAAGGGGCCGGCCACGGGAGCCACCAGGGTAGTCATGGCCCACAGCGCCAGCGCCATGCCGGATTTCTCGCGGGGGTAGCTGCCCAGCATCAGGGTCTGCGACAGCGGAATCATCGGGCCGGCCACCAGGCCCTGCAGCACGCGGAACGCGATCAGCGATTCCAGGTTGGGGGCGAGACCGCACAGCCACGACGCGACGATGAACAGCAGCACCGAGGCGATGAACAGCCGCACCTGCCCGAAGCGCATGGTCAGCCATCCCGTCAGCGGCAGCGAGATGGCATTGGCCACCGCGAACGAGGTGATCACCCAGGTACCCTGGCTGGTGCTGACCCCCAGGTCGCCCGAGATGGCCGGCAGCGACACGTTGGCGATGGACGTGTCGAGCACGTTCATGAACACCGCCGCCGACAGGGCGACCGTGCCCAGCAGGCGCTGGCCGCCCTGCAGCGGCGGATGGGCCGCCGCCGGACTGCCGGGCGCGGGGTTCGCGGCGGGCTCGTCGGCCGCCGCCGGGGAAGAAGCGTTGGTCGTCATGGAAGCATCCGTGGCCGGCGCGGCTTTACATCACGCCCGCGCCGTGGCGAGCGACCGTCGTCGCGCCGCCCAGCTCGGCACGGACAGGCGTCGAGATGTGCAGCGGCGAGGTCTTGGCCACCGCGGGCTTGGCTTCGGCCGCGCGGCCGCCCAGGTTCTGGGCGATGGTGGCGGCCACCAGGGCATCGGCATCCTCGCGGGCGTGGTCCATGACCGAGGTCGAGTAGGCGGGCTCGGTGCGCGTCGCCTCGGCCAGCGCGGGGCCGTCGGTAGACGACACGTCCACCGAGACGTTCATGGACAAGCCCACGCGCAGCGGATGCGCCTCGATTTCCTTGGGATCCAGGGCAATGCGCACCGGCACGCGCTGCACCACCTTGATCCAGTTGCCGGTGGCGTTCTGGGCAGGCAGCAGGGCGAACGCACTGCCGGTGCCGGCGCCCAGGCCGGCGACCTTGCCGTGGTATTCGACCTTCGAGCCGTAGACATCCGCCTCCAGCGTGACGGGCTGGCCGATGCGCATGCGGCCCAGTTGCACTTCCTTGAAGTTGGCATCCACCCACACCTGGTCCAGCGGCACGATGGTCATCAGCGAGGCGCCGGGGGCCACGCGCTGCCCCACCTGCGCGCTGCGCTTGGCCACGTAGCCGGTCACGGGCGCGGGCAGCGTGGTGCGCGACAGGTTGATGTAGGCCTCGCGGACCTTGGCCGCGGCGCCCAGGACGTTGGGATGCTGCTCGACGCTGGTGCCGTCGGTAAGCGCGGTATTGGTGGCGAGCTGCTCGCGCGCGGCCACCAGGGCCGCCTGCGCCGAGGCCAGCGCCGACTTGGCGTTGCTGACCGCGGTTTCGGCGTGCAGCAGTTCTTCGCCGCTGACCGCGCCGGACGAGGCGAGCTCCTGCCGGCGCTTGGCATCGTTCTGGGCCTTGGCAAGATCGGCTTTCGCGCGCTCGATGTCGGCCTGGCGCACCGCGATGTTGGCGGTCAGCGCGCCGTTGTTGGCGTACAGCGTGCGCACCTGGCGCACGGTCTGGGCCAGCGCGGCCTGGGCCTGGTCCAGCGCCACCTGCGCGTCGGCCTTGTCCAGCAGGATCAGCGGGTCGCCGGACTTCACGTAGTCGGTGTCATCGGCCTGGATGGCGACGACCGTGCTGGCGATCTGGGGCGTGATCTGCACCAGGTTGCCCTGCACGTAGGCGTCGTCGGTGCCTTCGTAATGGCGGGCCACCAGCGCCCACCAGGCGCCGTAGGCGACGGCGGCCACGGCGAACACGCCTGCGGCGCCCAGCAGCAGTTTCTTGCGGGGGTTCTTGGAAGCTTGTTGTGCGGTTTCCATCTCGTTTTCCCTTGGGCCGCGCAGCGCGCGCGGCATGAACAGGTGTTCGACTCGTTCGGCTAGCGCGTGGCCGCGGCGACCGGCTCCGCCGGACCCGCGGGCAGTTCGGCCCCGCCGCCCAGCGCCTTGGCCAGCGCGACGTCCAGCGTCAGCGCGCGCGCCTTCAGATCGGTATCCAGCCGCGTCTGCGTCAGCACTGCGCTCTGCGCGGTCAGCACGCTCAGGTAGTTGCCCAGGCCCGCGCGATAGCGCTTGACCGCCAGCTCGTAGGCCTGCTCGATGGCCTCGCGGGCCTTGCGCTGCTCGCCGCTCTCGCGGTCCAGCGCGCGGATGGACGCCAGCGTGTCGGCCACTTCGTTGACGGCATGCAACACGGTCTGGTTGTAGGAAGCGATGGCCAGGTCGGTGTCCGCCGCCCTGCCCTTGAGGTTGGCGTTGAGCCGCCCGCCCTCGAAAATCGGCAGGGTGATGGCCGGGCCGACGCCGATGATCTGGCTGCCGGACTTGAACAGATTGCCCAGCCCCAGTGCCGACGTACCGACGAAACCGGCGAGATTGATGTCGGGATAGAACATGGCCTTGGCCGCGTCGACGTTGCGCTGGGCCGATTCGACCCGCCACCGGGCGGCGACGATGTCGGCGCGCCGGCCCAGCAGCGACAGCGGTATGCTGGCGGGCACCTGGGTACCGGGAGACACCAGGGGCACGGGCCGGATGGCCGCGCCGCGCTCGGGACCGGCCCCCGCCAGCGCGGCCAGCTCGTTGCGTTGCAGGGCGATGCTTTCATCGACCTGCGCCAGTTGCGTCCGGGCCTCGGCCAGCGCCGAATCGGCCTGCTTGACCTCCACCTGCGTATCCAGCCCCGAGGCATAGCGCTGGCGGGTCAGGTCGGCCACGCCCTCGCGCTGCCCGATGGCGGCCACGAGCACGTCCCGCTGCGCGAACAGGCGCTGCAGGTTGAAATAGGCCGAGCCCACCGCGCTGGCCAGGATGCCCACCGCCGCCTGGTTCTCCGCCTGCGCCGCCCGGCTTTCGGACAGAGCGGCCTTCAGCAGCGACCCGTTCTTGTTCCAGAAATCCAGCTCATAGCTCACGTTCAACGCCAGCCGCGAGTCGGTGCGCACGCCACCCGCCAGCGGGGCGGGAATGGCGCCATGCTCGGTGTAGCGCTGGCGGGTGGCCGTAAAGGTGCCATCGACCTGGGGCAGGCCATTCGCGCGGGCGGTACCCACGGCGGCCTCGGCCCGCGCCAGCCGCGCCTGCGCGATGACGATGGACGGGCTGCCCGCGATGGCCTGGTCGATCAGGCCGTCCAGTTGCGCATCGCCGTAGCGATGCCACCACTGTTGCACCGGCCACTGCACGTCGGCCTGCGCCATGCCCAGTTCGGGCGCATCGACCAGGCGAGCGTGCGACGCGCCGTCCCGGTCCATGCTGGCGCACGCGGCCAGGGCGGCGACCAGGGGCACTAGCAAGATTTTTCTCATGGAAGCTTACGATCCGCTGAATTTAGTTGTCTAGCCTATTACTGCTTAGGCAGTCATAAAAACGAAACAAGGGCCGCGCCCCGTCGGCCCGGCCTCAGCCGCGCTGGGCGCCGTTGGCCGTCATGCGGCGCAGCAGGGACTTCAATTGCTGGACTTCCTGCTCGGAAAAATCGCGGATGTGCAGGTCGACCGCATCGTGCAGGCGCTGCGGAACCTGCTCGGTGGCGCGCACGCCCTCTTCGGTCAGTTCCAGCTTGATCACCCGGCGGTCCTCCGCGCTGCGCACCCGCCGAATCAACCCCTTCGATTCCAGCCGGTCGAGCATGCGCGTCATCGCGCCGGTGTCCGAACAGGCGCTGCGCGCCAGTTCCGCGGCCGTGTCCCCCCGTCCCATGGCGAGCAGCATCAGCGGGCCCCATTGCATGGCCGTCAGGTCGAGCGCCGTCATTTCGGCGTCGACCGCGCGCTGCAGCGACAAATGCGCCTGCTTGATCAGGTAGCCCACGCTTTCTTCCGGGTCGTAGCGCCGAATCAGCTCGGCCAGCTCCGGAGAAATACGGGGAGACGAAGTGGAATCTGCCATGCCGGCATTATCACTGCATAGGCAATGGTTGTCAATGCAGTAATAGACCCGCTTATATTCCCTGTTGACGATAGGGGTTTCATGGCCGCGCCCGGCGCGGCCGGCATCAGCGCCGCTTGCCCAGCAGCGAGCCAAGCAGGCCGCGGGTCAGGTCGCGCGCGAGCTGGGTGCCCATCGAGCGCACGGCGCTGCGCGCGGCCGACTCCAGCACCCCTTCGCGGCGGCCGCCCCGGGGGCCGGTCGAGCCGAACAGGATGTCGCGCAGGCCATCGGCCAGCCCGCCCTCGGACGCCGGCTGGCCGGGCTGACCGGGCTGGGCCGGCGCCGTAGCGCCACCGGCGGCCGTGCCCGCGCCGCCGGCCCGGGCGGCCAGGATTTCGTAGGCCGATTCCCGGTCGACGGCCTTTTCATAGATGCCAGCCACCAGCGACGACTGGCGCAGCGCCTGCCGCTCGGCGTCGGTGGCCGGACCGATCCGGCTGCCCGGGGCGACGACGTAGGCACGCTCGGTCGGCCCCGGCCGGCCCTTTTCGTCCAGCAGCGAGACCAGCGCCTCGCCCACGCCCAGCTCGGTGATGGCAGCGGCGATGTCCAGGCCCGGATTGGGCCGCATGGTGTCGGCCGCCGATTTCACGGCCTTCTGGTCGCGCGGCGTGAAGGCCCGCAGCGCATGCTGCACGCGGTTGCCGAGCTGGCCCAGCACCGTCTCGGGGATGTCCAACGGGTTCTGGGTGCAGAAATAGACGCCCACGGCCTTGGAACGGATCAGCCGGACCACCTGCTCGATCTTGTCCAGCAGCGCCTTGGGCGCGTCGTTGAACAACAGGTGCGCCTCGTCGAAGAAGAACACGAACTTCGGCTTGTCGGTGTCGCCGGCCTCGGGCAGGTGCTCGAACAGCGTGGACAGCATCCACAACAGGAAGGTCGCGTACAGCGTGGGCGACTGCATCAGCTTGTCGGCGGCCAGGATGTTGACCACGCCGCGCCCCTGGGCGTCCGTCTGCATCAGGTCGTCGATGTTCAGCATGGGCTCGCCGAAGAAGCGGTCGCCGCCCTGCGCCTCGAGCGCCAGCAGCCCGCGCTGGATCGCCCCCACCGAAGCGGCCGAGACGTTGCCGTAGCGCGTCTTGAACTGGGCGGCGTTGTCGCCCACGTATTGCAGCATGGCCCGCAGGTCCTTCAGGTCCAGCAGCAGCAGGCCGTTGTCGTCGGCGATGCGGAACACCATGTTCAGCACGCCGGCCTGGGTGTCGTTCAGGTTCAGCATGCGGCCCAGGAGCAGCGGCCCCATGTCGGAGACCGTGGCCCGCACCGGATGCCCCTGCTCGCCGAATACGTCCCACAGCGTGGCCGGGCTCGCGCCCCAGGCCGGTTCGTCCAGCCCCAGCGACTTGAGCCGCTCCTGCAGCTTGGGCGTGGCCACGCCGGCCTGGGAAATTCCGGTCAGGTCGCCCTTGACGTCGGCCATGAATACCGGCACGCCCTGGCGCGAGAAGGCTTCGGCCATGACCTGCAGGGTGACCGTCTTGCCGGTGCCGGTCGCGCCGGTGATGCAGCCGTGGCGGTTGGCCATGCCGGGCAGCAGGAAAAGCTCGGTGTTGGCGTTCTTGGCGAGGAGAATGGGAGCGGCCATGATGGTTCCGTTGGCAAACTGGGCGTCGGGGGTTGCGGGGATTCTGTGCGCAAGGCCCCGCTCTTGTCAAAAGCCGCGCCAGTCCTGGCTCTTCGCCCCGCGCCGGCAGCTTTCGCAGGGCTGGGACGGTACGCAGTCTGTGGTATTGGCAGCAAGTGGACATTCCTCCCGGAGCCGCCACCTGCCGGTCAAGCTAAAATGCCCCTTTCATCGTTACGATACAAGCGATTTCCATGGCCGGACATAGCAAATGGGCCAATATCCAGCACCGCAAAGGGCGCCAAGACGCCAAGCGCGGCAAGCTGTGGACCAAACTGATACGTGAAGTCACCGTGGCCGCCCGCGCCGGCGGCGCCGACCCCGACACCAACCCCCGCCTGCGCCTGGCGTGGGACAAGGCGACCGACGCCAACATGCCCAAGGACACCATCCAGCGGGCCATCGCGCGCGGGGCCGGCGGAGCCGACGGCGACAACTACGAGGAAGTCCGCTACGAAGGCTATGGCATCGGCGGAGCGGCCGTCATCGTCGACTGCATGACCGACAACCGCACGCGCACCGTGGCCGAGGTCCGCCACGCCTTCGCCAAGCACGGCGGCAACCTGGGCCAGGAAGGCTCGGTCGCCTTCATGTTCAAGCACTGCGGCCAGTTCCTGTTCGCCCCCGGCACGCCCGAGGACAAGATCATGGAACTCGCGCTCGATGCCGGCGCCGAGGACGTCATCACCGACGACGAAGGCGTGATCGAGGTCATCTGTGCCCCCACCGACTACGTCGCCGTCAAGCAGGCCTTCGACGGCGCCGGCATGAAGGCCGAGATGGACGGCATCGTGATGAAGGCGCTCAACGAAACGGCCCTGTCCGGCGAGGATGCCGAGAAAATGCAGAAATTGCTGGACGTGCTGGAATCCCTGGACGACGTCCAGGAGGTCTACACCACGGCGGTCATGGACGAGTCACCCACATGAAGCTTCTCGTCATCGGCTCCGGCGGCCGCGAACACGCCCTGGCCTGGCAACTGGCCAAGGCCGCCAAGACACAGAAGGTGTTCGTCGCCCCCGGCAACGGCGGCACGGCCCTGACCTCGCACTTGCAGAACATTCCCATCACCGACCCGACGCAACTGGCCGACTTCGTCGAGCAGGAGGGCATAGGCCTGACCGTGGTGGGCCCCGAGGCCCCGCTCGCGGCCGGCGTGGTGGACATCTTCCGCGCGCGCGGGCTGAAGATCTTCGGCCCCACCAAGGCCGCCGCGCAACTGGAAAGCTCCAAGGACTTCGCCAAGGCCTTCATGGTCCGGCACGGCATCCCCACCGCCAAGTACCAGACTTTCACCGACCCGGCGCAGGCGCACGCCTACATCGACCAGGAAGGCGCGCCCATCGTCATCAAGGCCGACGGCCTGGCCGCCGGCAAGGGCGTGGTGGTCGCCGGCTCCGCCCAGGAAGCCCATGCCGCGGTCGACGCCATGCTGGGCGACGGCAAGCTGGGCCAGGCGGGCGCGCGGGTGGTGATCGAGGAATGCCTCGAGGGCGAGGAAGCCAGCTTCATCGTGCTGTGCGACGGCAAGCATGTGCTGCCGCTGGCCACCAGCCAGGACCACAAGCGCCTCAAGGACAACGACGAAGGCCCGAACACCGGCGGCATGGGCGCCTATTCGCCCGCCCCCGTGGTCACGCCCGAGCTGCACGGCCGCATCATGCGCGAGGTCATCTGGCCCACCATCCAGGGCATGGCCAAGGACGGCATTCCGTTCACCGGCTTCCTGTACGCCGGGCTGATGATCGGCCCGAACGGCATCAAGGTGCTGGAATTCAATTGCCGCATGGGCGACCCCGAAACGCAGCCCATCATGATGCGCGTCAAGAGCGACCTGCTGGAAGTCTTCGAGCACGCGGTGGCCGGCACGCTGGACCAGGCCAACATCGACTGGGACCGCCGCACCGCGCTGGGCGTGGTCATGGCCGCCCACAACTATCCCGACACCCCGCGCACGGGCGACGTCATCCGCGGCCTGCCCGCCGAGACGCCCGACAGCATGGTTTTCCATGCCGGCACCACCGAAAGCGGCGGCGAGGTCCGGACCAGCGGCGGCCGGGTGCTGTGCGTCACGGCCCTGGGCGACTCCGCCCGGCTGGCCCAGCAGCGCGCCTACGACGTGCTGCAGTCCATCCATTTCGATGGCGCGCAGTACCGCCGCGACATCGGCTGGCGGGCCATCACGCGCCGCAACGCCCCCGCGGAGCCCGGCACGGCATGAAGATAGACACCGCGCTGACCCGCGCCTATTTCACCGGCCTGCAGTCCCGCATCGTCCAGGCCCTGGAGGAAATCGAAGGCGGCCCCTTCCGTTCGGACGCCTGGGAGCGGGCCGAAGGCGGGGGCGGCGTCTCCCGGCTGATCGAGGGAGGCCGGGTGTTCGAACGCGGCGGCGTGCTGTTCAGCCACGTGACCGGCGCCACGCTGCCGCCCTCGGCCAGCGCCCACCGCCCCGAGCTGGCCGGACGCCCCTGGGAAGCCATGGGCGTCTCGCTGGTGATCCACCCGCGCAATCCCTACGTGCCCACGGTGCACATGAACGTGCGGGTGTTCATTGCCAAGTCCGTCCATGCATCGGACGACGATGACGTGTTCTGGTTCGGCGGCGGCATGGACCTGACCCCGTACTACCCCTTCGAGGAAGACGCGGTCCATTTCCACCGTACCTGCAAGGCCGCGCTCGATCCCAGCGGCGGCGATCTCTACCCGCGCTTCAAGAAGTGGTGCGACGAGTACTTCTACCTCAAGCACCGCAAGGAAGCGCGGGGCCTGGGCGGCATATTCTTCGACGACTTCAACGAAGGCGGCTTCGACCACGCTTACGCCGCGACCCGCTCGGTGGGCGATGCCTTCCTGGACGCCTATCTGCCCATCGTGCGCCAGCGCGTGGCGCTGCCCTACGGCGAACGCGAACGCGACTTCCAGGCCTACCGCCGTGGGCGCTACGTCGAGTTCAACCTGGTGTTCGACCGCGGCACGCTGTTCGGCCTGCAATCGGGCGGGCGCACGGAGTCCATCCTGATGTCCATGCCGCCGCTGGCGCAATGGCGCTACGACTGGCACCCCGAACCCGGTTCGCCCGAGGCCCGCCTCTACGAACTGCTGCCCCCCCGGGACTGGGTTTGAGCGCCTCCACGACACCTCGCATCGGTCTTCTGGGGGGCAGCTTCGACCCCATCCACGAAGCGCACCTGACGCTGGCCCGCACGGCGCTCGCCCACCTGGGCGCAGCCTCGGTCCAGCTCATACCCGCGGCCGCGCCGTGGCAGCGCCAGCCCCTGGCCGCCACGGCCGAACAGCGCGCGCAGATGGTCGCGCTGGCCATCGCCGGCCAGCCCGGTCTGGCCCTGAACCGGATCGAGATCGATCGCGGCGGTCCCAGTTACACCATCGATACCCTGCGCGCCCTGGCGGGCGGCACGGGCACGCCGGTTGCTGGAGACGCTCGCTACGTCTGGATCCTGGGCGCGGACCAATTGGCGAATTTCTGTACCTGGAATGAATGGCAGGGCATCGTCGCGCTGGCCGATCTCGCGGTGGCCGGCCGCCCTGGCAACGAGCCCGAGCCGCCCGCTGCGCTGCACGCGGAACTGGCGCGGCACGGGCGCACCCTGCACCGGCTGCCCATGCCCGAGATGGCGATATCCAGCTCCGGCATCCGGCAACGGCTGGCCCGCGGCGAATCGGTCGACGGCCTCGTTCCCCCCGCCGTACTTCGGTACATCACCCAGCATCGCCTGTATCAGGCCTGAATATGGACATACGCAAACTACAACGCGCCGTCGTCGATGCCCTCGAGGACGTCAAGGCGCAGAACATCACGGTGCTGAACACCACCCACCTGACCAGCCTGTTCGACCGCGTCGTCATCGCGAGCGGCACCTCGAACCGGCAGACCCGGGCCCTGGCTTCCAGCGTGAGCGAGAAGATCAAGGCCCTGGGCGGCGAGGTCATCGCCACCGAAGGCGAGGAAACCGGCGAGTGGGTGCTGGTGGACCTGGGCGACATCGTCGTCCATATCATGCAGCCGGCCATCCGCCAGTACTACAACCTGGAAGAGGTCTGGGGCGGCAAGCCCGTCCGGGTGAAGTTGAGTCCCCCCCCTACGCGCTGACGCGCGCCCCCCAGGGGGCGATGCGAGTGGACCGGCAAAGCCGGATCCACCGCATCCTGGGTCTGGACATCTGACTAACGAGGCTTGGGGCATGAAGCTCATCATCATCGCCGTGGGGCATCGCATGCCGGGCTGGGTGGACGAGGCCTATGCGGACTATGCCAAGCGCATGCCGCCCGACCTGCCGATCGAACTGCGCGAGGTGCGGCCGGAGCCGCGCACCACGGGCAAGACCGCCGCGCAGATGCAGGCGCTGGAAGCCCGGCGCATCGAAGCCGCCCTGCCCGCCGGCGGACGCTGGCTGGCCCTGGACGAGCGGGGCCGCGACCTGACCACGATGGACCTGTCCAAACAGATGCAGCAATGGCGCGACGACGGCCAGGACGTCGCCCTGCTGATAGGCGGGCCCGACGGGCTCGACCCCGACCTGAAGCGCCGCTGCCACGGCATGCTGCGGCTGTCCAGCCTGACGCTGCCGCATGGCATGGTGCGCGTGCTGCTGGCCGAGCAACTGTACCGGGCCTGGTCCATCCTGGCCAACCACCCCTATCATCGAGGCGGCTAGGATGAAACCCACCCCCTACCCGCTTACGCGGGCCCCCTCAAGGGGGCGACGCTGGCGGACCGGCAAAGCCGGATCCGCGGCGTCCTGGACCAACCAGCACCCGCTTCATCCGTCACGAAAGGCGCATCGCGCCATGGGGCGCTGACATGCCTCCCATCTACCTCGCCTCGCGCAGCCCGCGCCGCCGGGAACTCCTGGCGCAACTGGGCGTCGAGCACGAATTGCTGCTGCCGCCGCCCTCGAACGGTCCCGACGAGCCGCAGCTACCGGGCGAACCCGCCGCCGACTACGTGCGCCGCACGGCCCGCGAAAAAGCGCTGACCGGCGCCGAACTGCTGAAGCAGCGCAAGCTGGCCGAGCGCCCCATCCTGGCGGCGGACACGACCGTCATCCTGGACGGCGAGGTGCTGGGCAAGCCGGTCGACCGGGACGATGCCCAGCGCATCCTGGCCCGGCTGTCGGGGTCCGAGCACGAGGTGCACACGGCCCTCGCGCTGGTCCATCGCGGCGCGCTGCACGAAGACGTCTCGATCACCCGCGTGCGCTTTCGCGAACTGACGCCGCGCGACATCGCGCGCTATTGCGACACCGGCGAACCCTACGACAAGGCCGGCGCCTACGGCATACAAGGCCTGGGCGGCGTATTCGTGCAGCACATCGCCGGCAGCTTCACCGGCGTGATGGGCCTGCCGCTGTACGAGACGGCGCTCCTGCTGGGGCTGGCCGGCATCGTCCTGCCCTGATCCCGGCCCCGCCGGCACCCGACTCGCGGTAAGCTGCGGATAGTCGCGCACGCCACCGGCACATTCCATGACCGAAGACATTCTCATCAACGTATCCCCCTACGAAACCCGGGTCGCCGTCATCCAGCAGGGAGCCGTCCAGGAACTCCACATCGAGCGCACCTCGCAAAAGGGCTACGTCGGCAACATCTACCTCGGCCGCGTCGCGCGCGTGCTGCCGGGCATGCAAAGCGCCTTCATCGACATCGGCCTGGGCCGCGCCGCCTTCCTGCACATCGCCGACATCCGCGAAAGCCGCCAGGAGCGCGCCCACGGCGGCCACCCCGCCACGCCCATCGAGAAACTGCTGTTCGAGGGCCAGACCCTGATGGTGCAGGTCATCAAGGACCCCATCGGCACCAAGGGCGCCCGCCTGTCCACGCAGATCAGCGTGGCCGGCCGCATGCTGGTCTACCTGCCCTACGATCCCCACATCGGCATCTCGCAGCGCATCGAATCCGAGGCCGAGCGCAACCAGTTGCGCGACCGGGTCCAGCGCCTGGTGCCGGCCGAGGAGAAAGGCGGCTACATCGTGCGCACCCAGGCCGAGGATGCTTCCGACGAGGAACTCGCGGCCGACATCGCCTACCTGGGCAAGCTGTGGGCCATCATGCAGCAGCAGGCCCGCACCAAGGGGGCGCCGTGGCTGCTGCACGAAGACCTCAACCTCGCGCAGCGGGTGCTGCGCGACGTGGTCAGCACCGAGACGGCCTCCATCCAGATCGATTCGCGCAGCAGCTTCACCCGGCTGCTGGCCTGGGCGCGGGAGTTCACGCCCTCGGTCATCGACAAGGTCATGCACTACACCGGCGAACGCCCGCTGTTCGACCTCTACAACGTCGACGAGGAAATCAACCGGGGCCTGTCGCGCCGGGTCGAGCTGAAATCGGGCGGCTACCTCATCATCGACCAGACCGAGGCGCTGACCACCATCGACGTCAACACGGGCGGTTTCGTCGGCGGACGCAACTTCGACGACACCATCTTCAAGACCAATCTCGAGGCGGCGCAGGCCATCGCGCGCCAGTTGCGGCTGCGCAACCTGGGCGGCATCGTCATCCTCGACTTCATCGACATGGAGAACCTGGAACACCGCGAGGCGGTGCTGGGCGAACTGCGCAAGGCGCTGGCGCGCGACCGCACGCGCATCACGCTCAACGGCTTCACCCAGCTGGGACTGGTCGAGATGACGCGCAAGCGCACGCGCGAATCGCTCAGCCACGTGCTGTGCGAATCCTGCCCCACCTGCCAGGGCCGGGGCCAGGTCAAGACCGCGCGCACGCTGTGCTACGAGATCCTGCGCGAGATCCTGCGCGAGGCGCGGCAGTTCAACCCCAAGGAATTCCGCATCCTGGCCGCCCAGGCAGTGGTGGACCTGTTCCTGGAAGAGGAAAGCCAGAACCTGGCGGCGCTGGGCGATTTCATCGGCAAGCCGATCTCGCTGCAGGTCGAGGGTATTTATAGCCAGGAGCAGTACGACATAATTTTGATGTGATGCGGATGTCCTGGATCAAACGGCATGCGCACGCAACCACGGCCTAGGCATGGGCCGGGCTTGAATTCGTGTATCGTGTTCACGAGGCGCTCCTGACAATCGGCATATCCCTTTGCAGCCATCCATGACACTCCCATCCCTGCGCCCCCTCTCCATCGACGACTACGAACCCATCGCCTCGGTGGTCGACGACTGGTGGGGTGGCCGTCCCATGCGCGGCCTGTTGCAGCGCCTGTTCTTCGAGCACTTCCGCGATACCAGCTTCGTCGCCGGCCAGCCCGGGGAAGTGCGCGCCTTCCTGATCGGCTTCGTCTCGCAATCGGAAGCGGGCGTGGCCTACATCCATTTCGTCGGCGTCGACCCCACGCTGCGCGCCGCGGGCCTGGGGCGGGTGCTGTACGAGCGATTCTTCGATACCGTGCGGGCCCGCGGCTGCCGCGAAGTGCGCAGCATCACCTCGCCCGCCAATAGGGGCTCGATCGCCTTCCACCGGCGCATGGGCTTCGAACTGGCGCCCGGAACCGGTGTCGTCGACGGCGTCCCCGTCCATCTCGACCATGCCGGCCCAGGCCAGCATCGCGTGTGCTTCCACAAGCCCATCGCGCCCGCCCTTTCCTGACGAACCCAGCCCGTCTCTCCATGCAAACCGCGCACACCTTCCGGCTCCCCTACAAGATCCACTTCTCGCGCTGCGACCCGGCCGGCATCATCTTCTATCCGCAGTACTTCATCCTGTTCAACGACCTGGTCGAGAACTGGATAGACGCGATCCTGCCCGGCGGCTACCACGGCCTGGTGGGCGAGCGGCGGGTGGGCATGCCGACCGTGCACATCGAATCGGACTTCCGCGCAATCAGCCGCTTCGGCGAGCAGGTGTGGCTGGAACTGGAGGTCACGCGCGTAGGCAACCGCTCGCTCACGCTGGCCTGGCGCTGCGTGGGCACGGACGACGTCGTACGGATGTCGGCGGTCCAAACCCTGGTCACCACCTCGCTGGACACGCACAAATCGATCGCCCTGCCCGACGACCTGCGAACTGCAATAGGGTAGGGGGTGCCCCCCCCTACGCCCTTCGGGCGCCCCCCAGGGGGCGAAACCGGCGGACTGGCAAAGCCAGATCCGCGGTTTCCTGGGTCTAGTTCCTTTATCTTGGGTTGGAGCACCTGTGCTTCGCTGGCTGCCAGCGGTAGCAACGGTGTGACATACCAAGATAAAGGAACTAGACCCAGGATGCGGTGGATCCGGCTCCGCCGGTCCACCCGCATCGCCCCCTGGGGGGCGCGCGTCAGCGCGTAGGGGGGGGGCCCTACCCTCTGAACAATTCGTGCACCTGCGCTCGCAGCCACATGTTGCCGGCGTCCTTGTGGAAGCGGCGCGGCCAGAACTGGTGGACTTCGATGGTGGGGACCTTCAGCGGCACGTCCACCATGCGGATGTCGGCATGCTGCACGCAGACGGTGGCCATGTCGTGCGGCACGGTAGCGATCAGGTCCGAGCTTTCGATGATGGGCAGCAGGCTCGTGAAATGCGAGGTCTCGAGCAGGATCCTGCGCCGCAGTCCCTTGCGCTGGAGATATTCCTCGAACAGGTGTTCCCGCCCCGGCCTGACCGCCGCATGCGGCAAGGCCAGGTATTGCTTGAGCGTGAGCGCATCGCCCACGTCGGGATGGCCGCGGCGCACGATGCAGACGTAGGGATTGCGGAACAGCAGCTGCTGGAACATGCCCGCCTTGTGCAGGTCGGGAAAATAGCCGATGGCCAGTTCGGCCTCGCCCGACTCCAGCGCCTCGGCCGCGGCGTGGCGCGGCATGGCCAGGGTGCGCAGGTTCAGCCCCGGGCCGGCCTGGACGAAACGCGCCAGCAGTTTGGGCACGAAGTTGATCTCGCCGATGTCGGGCGTGATCAGCGTGAAGGTGCGCTCGCTGGTGGCCGGGTCGAAGGTGTGGGCCTGCAGGATCTCGCTCTTGACCGTCTCCATGACGCGGCGCACCGCCGGAGCCAGCGCCAGCGCGCGCGGCGTGGGCTGCATCTGCGCCCCGGTCCGCACGAACAGCGCATCGTTGAACAGCGTGCGCAGGCGGGCCACGGCGGCGCTCATGGCCGGCTGGCTCAGGCCGATGGCCTCGGCCGCGCGCGACACGCTGCGATGCTCCAGCATGGCGTCGAACACGCGCAACAGGTTCAGGTCCACATGACGAATATCCATGGGGTGGATTTTAACTATTCACCCAATCGTCTGGATAGATATTCCTCCGGCCCGTAGACTGCCCGCATCACTCATACGAACGGAGACTCCCATGCCCGGCCTGACCCTGGAACAGGCGAATGCCATCATCGCGGGCGCGCTGGCGCATGCCGCGGGCAAGGGCTACAAGCCCATGGCCGTGGTGGTGCTGGACGCCGCCGGCCATCTGAAGTCGGCCCAGCGCCAGGACGGCGCCAGCATGTTCCGCGTGGACGTTGCCACCGGCAAGGCCTGGGCCGCGGTGGGCATGGACGCCTCCAGCCGCACGCTGGCGCAGCGCGCCAAGGACAACCCGAACTTCTTCGTCACGCTGGCGGCCACCGCGCAAGGACGCTTCCTGCCGCAGACCGGCGCCATCCTGATCCGCGATGCCGCGGGCGCCATCCTGGGCGCGGCCGGCGCCAGCGGCGGCACGGGCGACGAGGACGAGGAAATCTGCATCGCCGGCGTCACGGCGGCCGGCTTGCAGGCGGGCTGACGCGGCACGCATCACGGAGCAATCACCCCATGGCATCTTCCACCATACAAGGGCTGCGTAGCGTGGCCCTGGAAGTCCCCGACCTCGACAAGGCGGAAGACTTCTATACCCGCATCTGGCACCTGGACGTCGTGGCCCGCGAGCCGGACGCTCTGTATTTCCGCGGCACCGGCCAGGACCACCATCTGCTGGCGCTGCACCGCGGCCCGCGAACGGCCATCCGCCACGTCACGCTGCGGGCGCACGACGAGGACGCCTTGCGCGCGGTCGCGCGCGCCGGCATCGAAGCGGGCGGAACGCTGGCAACCCCCATCGGCCCCGTGGCCGATCCAGCGGGCGGCCTGGGGCTGCTGCTGCGCGATCCCGATGGCCGGCTGATCCAGGTCGTGACCGGCGATGCCCGGCACGCCCAGGCAGCCGACGTGCCGGACCGCCCCGTGCGTCTCGCCCATGCTGTCCTGAACAGCGCCGATGTCGCCGCCACCCGGCGGTTCTTCGAGCAGGCGCTGGACTTCCGGCTGGCCGATCTCACCCGCATCATGGCCTTCATGAATTGCAATGCCGACCATCACACGATCGCGGTGGGCATCACCGACAACAACGCGCTGAACCACATCGCCTTCGTCATGCCGGACCTGGAGTCGGTCATGCGCGGCGGGGGCCGGATGAAGGACGCCGGCTACGCGATCGAATGGGGCCCGGGCCGCCACGGCCCCGGCGACAACGCCTTCAACTATTTCATCGGCCCCTTCGGCGAGGTGATCGAATACACGGCGGAGGTGGAACAGATCGACGACGGCTACGTCGCGGGCGGCCCCGATGACTGGAAATGGCCGCCGGGCCGCGTGGACCAGTGGGGCATCTCGCCGCCGCCATCGGCGCGCCTGAAGACCGCGCAAAGCGAAGTGTTCTTCGTACCTTCGTCGGCCTGACCCTTTTCCCGACTCACGGATCCATCATGCGACACCCTCACGCCCGGCTGGCGGGCATGGCCCGTCTCGCCCCGAAGAAACACCCCGCATCCGGAGGCCGGGCATGAACGCCTCCACGCATCCCCTGTACGACGTCGCCATCGTCGGCTTCGGCCCTTCGGGGGCGGTCGCCGCCGGACTGCTGGGCAACCAGGGATTCAAGGTCTACGTCTGCGACCGGCAGCACGACGTCTACGACAAGCCGCGCGCGATCGCGGTCGATCACGAGATCATGCGGGTCTTCCAGCAGCTGGGACTGGTCGATTCCATCTCCCGGTACGTGGAACCCTTCACGCCATCGGAGTACTTCGGCGTGGATGGCCAGCTGATCAAGCGGCTCACGATGGTCGAGCCGCCCTACCCTCTGGGCTACACGCCCTCGAACGTCTTCACCCAGCCTCCGGTGGAACGCATCCTGCGCGACCACGTCCAGCAACTGCCGAACGTGCGCGTCGAACTGGACACCACCCTGCTCGGCCTGGAACAGGACGCCTCGGGCGCCAGGCTGGACGTGGCCCACGCGAACGGCAGCCGCGCCAGCCTGCGCGCGAAGTACGTCATCGGCTGCGATGGCGCCTCCAGCACGGTGCGGGAGCTGGCGGGCATCGAACTGGAAGACCTGGAATTCGACGAACCCTGGCTGGTGGTGGACGTCCTGGCCAACGAACGCGGACTGGCCAAGCTGCCCCGCACCAGCGTGCAGTATTGCGAGCCCGACCGGCCGTGCACGCTGGTGATCGGTCCAGGCAACCACCGGCGCTGGGAAATCTCCCTCAAGCCGGACGAAGATCCCCGTGCCGTCACCCAGCCCGAAGCAACCTGGAAACTGCTCTCGCGCTGGCTGACACCGGAGGACGGCGAGCTCTGGCGCCAGGCAAGCTACCGTTTCCACGCGCTGGTGGCGCGCGACTGGCGCCGCGGACGCGTGTTCGTCGCCGGCGACGCCGCCCACCAGCAGCCCCCCTTCCTGGGCCAGGGCATGTGCCAGGGCATACGCGACGTCGCCAACCTGAACTGGAAACTGGCGGCCGTGCTGCGGCGGACGGTCACGGGCGCCCAGGCCGACGCGCTGCTCGACAGCTACGGCATCGAGCGCAAGCAGCACGTGCGCAGCCTGACCGGGCGCATCAAGGCCATCGGCGCGGTGATCTGCGAACGCGACGAGGCCCGGGCCCGCGCCCGCGACGCGCGCCTGCTGGACGAATGCGGCGGCACGGTACGCGACATGCCGCGCCAGGAAGTCATTCCGCCGCTGGAGCAAGGACTGTTGGCCCGAGCCGGCACTCCCGCCCGCGGCACGCTGTTCCCCCAACCCTGGATCAGGCAGGCGGGTGCCACCGTCCGCCTGGACCACGCGGCGGGAGACGGCTGGTGGCTGGTGCTGGACGCCCGCCATGCGGGAACCGTGCCGCCCCTTCCGCCGGCGTGGGGCATGACCACCCTGGACCTGGGTGCCCTGGCCGAGACCGAAGGCGTGTGCCGGGCGTGGTTCGAGCGTTACCGCTGCACGGCGGCCGTGGTGCGTCCCGACCGCTATGTCTACGGCGTCGCGGCCGATGCGCGCGAACTGGACGCCTTGCTGGACGAACTACGCAGCGCGCTGCATTGACCCATTACGCGAGGAGACAACGATGAACAGAAGACACGCCATCCGGACCCTGGCCACCCTGGCCGCCGTCCCGGCGCTTTCCCCCATGCGGTCGGCGCTGGCGCAGGCCTGGCCCGACAAACCGGTACGGCTGCTGCTGTCGCAGCCTCCCGGATCCGGTCCGGACAACATCGCCCGGCTGTTGTCCGAGCGGCTGTATCCCCGCTGGGGCCAGGCCGTCGTGATCGAGAACAAGCCGGGGGGCCAGAACACGGTGGGCGCGCAGGCTGCCGCCCGGTCGCCCGCCGACGGCTACAACTTTTATTTCGCGACGACCGCGGCGCTGGTCACCAACGCCTTCCTGTTCAAGCAGTTGCCCTATGACCCCGCCAAGGATTTCGTGCCGGTGGCCTTCGTCGCCCGCAGTC
Organism: Pigmentiphaga sp. GD03639; assembly: GCF_029845405.1. Classification (NCBI taxonomy): domain Bacteria; kingdom Pseudomonadati; phylum Pseudomonadota; class Betaproteobacteria; order Burkholderiales; family Alcaligenaceae; genus Pigmentiphaga; species Pigmentiphaga sp. GD03639. The sequence goes on along the minus strand of NZ_JAOCLR010000001.1, from coordinate 136,018 downwards.
CGTTCGGCATCCTGGTCAAGGCCGATTCGCCCATCCGCAGCGTCGAGGAGCTGATCGCCAAGTCCAAGGCCGCCCCGGGCACCTTCACGCTGGGCAACGAGGGGCCGCGCACCTTCGGCGGGATGATCGCCCGCCTGTTCAATGCCCGCTCCGGCGCCCAGGCCAACCTGGTGCCCTACGTGTCGGTGGGCGTTTCCGCACAAAACCTGATGGGCGGGCACGTGGATGCGATCGTTGCCGACGTGGCCTCGACCGCGCAGCTCGCCAGGCAAGGGCGCCTGCGGCTGCTGGCGGTGACCTCGGACAAGCGCCTGGCCGACTGGCCGCAGGTGCCCGCGGTGTCCGAACTGCTGCCCGACTTCGACATGGTGGGCTGGTTCGCCATCGTCGCCCCCGCCGGCACGCCAGCGGCGGCGATCGAGCGGGTCAACCGCGACGTCAATGCGCTGCTGGCCGATGAAGAAGTCGCAGGACGCATCGCCGCCATCGGGCCGATCGCCGCGCCGGGCTACAGCCCCGCGCAGACCGGCGATTTCCTCAGGCACGAGCACGCACGATGGGCCCAGATCACCAAGGAAATCAACATCCTGCCGGAGTGAAACAAGAGCGATCGTAAAACAAAGGGCCCCCGTGCTTGCCGCTGCGCGCCGGCAAGCACGGGGGCCCTTTTTCCGATCACTTCTTCAGGTCGTCGGGAACCTTGCCGCCGTTGTCGGCCAGCTTCTGCATCACCTGTTTGTGCAGCCAGATGTTCATCGAAGCCGAATCGTTGGTATCGCCGCTGTAATGCAGTTCGGTCGCGAGCTGCTTGCGGGCCGCCAGGCTGCTGTCCAGCCCCAGCAGCTTCATCAGGTCGACGATGGACGTCTTCCAGTTGAGCTTCTCGGGATTCTTGGCCGCCATCGCGTTCAGGATGGACTCCACGTCCACCGCCGGCATCGCGGCCGGCGCCGGGACGCCACCGGGCGCGGGCGCGGCCGCAGGAGGCGCCTCCTTGGCTACGGCAGGATGGCTGGATGGGAAAATCTTGTCGAGTATGGCCTTGAAAATGCTCATATCTTCCCCTAATCGTCGTGAATGGCACATGCCTGCGCCGATTGTATAGATCGCCGTCCAGCGCCAAGCCCAGGGATGTAACGGGATGCAATAACTGAGAAACCCGGCCCTACAGCTTGAACCAGCGATCGTTCTCGATCTCGTCGGCGATGCGGATCTCGGCCTCGTCCAGGCATTCCTGCTCGGATTGCGCGGGAATGTCGCGCAGGGCCAGGGTCGGCCCGAGCAGCAGTCGCCTGCCCTCGCTCTGTTCGTAGATCTTGCAGTTGACGTCCCAGGTGCCCGGGCCACGCTGCAGCGGGTCTATCTCCACTTCCAGCACACGGGAAGTGCGATTCGGGCAATATTGGAAAGAGAACATGGCTGGCCCCGCTCCGGTCAGTTCGACCGGGCCACTATAGCGCCGGAAACCTCGCCTGGCCTCATGCAGTGCAGCATGGCGCCGGCCATGCCCGTCACGCCCGGCCTCAGGAGGCCCAGGACACCAGCGACAGCAGCAACAGCAGCGCCATCCAGAGCACCACCGCCCGCCACAGCAGCCCGACCGCCGCGTGAAGCGTGGCCGGGTCCGGCAGGCGCGCCGGCTCGTCGGGCGCCTCGGCGGCGGCGGTGAACTCGCTGGCCGCGGAGGCCGGCTGGACCGGCCCCACCAGATCGGGATCGACCGGCTCGACCGGCGGCTGCCACTTGCCCGACACCGGCGCCAGGCGTACGCCCAGCGCGCCCGCGGCGCTTTCCACCACCACTCCGCGCTGGGGGTCGTCCCAGCTGGAGGCGCGCTGGCGCCACCCGTACAAGGCATCCTCGAAATTGCCGACGATGGCGAAACCGACCGCGGTCATCCGGGCGGGAATCCAGTCCAGCAGGTGGAAGGCCCGGCGGGCCACTTCGCCAAAGGCATCGGTGCGATCGCCCCACTCCTGGCGGGCAATGCCCGCCAGCTTGTACAGCACGGCGCCGGACGGACCGGGCAGCAGCGCATACCAGAACAGGACCCCATAGACGTTCCGGTGCGAGGCCACCACGCCTTCCTCGATCGCGGTGCGGCAGATCTCCGGCACGGTCATGGTCTCGACGGACACGTTGCCGCCGGAAGCCCGCAGCCACTCCTGCAGGTGGCTGCGCGCCAGCGTGACGTCGCCACGGGCCAGCGCGAACTGGATCTCGGTGAAGTGGTGGCTGAACTGCCGGAACCCCAGCGTGAACCACAGGACGACGACATGGAACACCAACGAGAAAACGGGATGCACCGACCATGCCAGCGACCCGATCAGCCATATCGCCAGGGTGGGGACGACCACCACCAGCAGCCAGCCCAGCACGGCATAGCCACGGCTGCCGGCGTCCAGCGCATGGCCCGCCCAGCGGCAGGCGGCGCGGGCGGCTTCATGGACGGCGTTGGAACGCGGCAGGGGCCGGACTTGTTCGGCAAGAAAGGCAAGAAGGAGTGCGAAGAAGCTCATGAGCGCATTCTAGATTGCATAGCCATGGTTTTGCATCATCCCTCGCGTGCGCGAGGTGGACACGGGGATCATGCGCGCAGGAATTGATAGAGATTGCGCAGCATGCCCGCCGTTGCCCCCCAGATGAAGAACTGCTTCCACGGCATCGAGTAGTAAGAGCGCAAGCCGCCTGCCGGCAGCGTGGCGCTGTGCAGCCGATGATTGGCCGGGTCCATCAGAAAGCGCAGCGGCACCTCGAATACTTCGGCCACCTCGAAGGGATCGGGACGCGGCGTGAAATCCGGGCGCACCAGCCCCACCAGCGGCACCACGCGGAATCCCGTGCCGGTGAAGTAATCCGGCAACTGGCCGATGACCTCCACCAATCCGCGCGGCAACCCGGTCTCTTCCTCGGTCTCGCGCAGCGCGGCGTCGGTCACCGACGAATCGCTGGGTTCCACCCGTCCGCCAGGAAAACTGACCTGGCCGGCATGGTCATGAAGATGCGCGGTGCGCTGCGTCAGCATGACCTGGATGCCGTCGGGCCGCAGCATCATCGGAACCAGCACCGACGCCAGCCGCAGGGACCGGTCCGCGGCGCGGGCCGGATTGATGTCCTGCGCATCCGGCGTCCAGGCGGGCGGCGCGGCGAAACGGTCGCGCAGCGCCATCGGCGTCAGGCGCGTCTCGGGCACGGCGACCAGTCCGCCCGGGTTGGCGACCCAGGGCTGCGCGACCGGATCGAAGGCCGGGCGCTGCGGCAGACGCCGGGCAGGCGGAGCGAGGGAGTCGGGCTGGATTTCCTCCGGCGTATCGTCGATCTCGTCTGCCGGAGCGTCGCTATGTTGGTCGGTCGGAATGGATGATGACATGTGAAACGGAAATCCGGCGGAAACGCCGTCGTTATCGGCATGGCTAGAGCATACTCCCGAGGGGGCGCTTTTGCCTTGGGGCGGCCCGGCGGCAAAAAAAAGCGCCCCACACGGGGGCGCTCATCTTGCAGTACCGCGGGAATCAAGCCTTGGCAGCAGGCGCGTTGCGAACCAGCTTTTCCTTGATCCGGGCCGACTTGCCCGAACGGGAACGCAGGTAGTACAGCTTCGCGCGGCGCACGTCACCGCGACGCTTGACTTCGATCGACGCGATGGTCGGCGCGTACAGTTGGAACGTACGCTCGACGCCTTCACCCGACGAAATCTTGCGGACAATGAACGACGAGTTCAGGCCACGATTGCGCTTGGCGATGACCACGCCTTCGTATGCCTGGACGCGCTTGCGGTTGCCTTCAACCACGTTGACGTTGACCACCACGGTATCGCCGGGGGCGAATTCGGGAATGGTCTTGTTGGCCGTCAAGCGGGCCAGCTCTTCTTGCTCGAGGACTTGGATCAGGTCCATTTCTATCTCCAATGACCATCATACGTGGCGGTTCTGCTTTTGATGGCACCGCTACCAGAGGATGGGAACTCCCACCGGACTCATGCCCGGCAGGCTTGCTGCAACGCCGGCCGCCAGGGCGGTCAGCGCTTGTCTTCCCTTTGCAGGTCGGACAGAAACTTCTCGTCGTCGCGGCTCAACCACCCGCGCTCGCGTGCCGCCTCGATCAGGTCGGGGCGCTTCCTGCTCGTCGCTTCCAGCGACTGGCGGCGCCGCCAACGCTCGATGTTGGCATGATGCCCGGACAACAGCACGTCGGGCACCGGCTGGCCGTCATAGACTTCCGGCCGAGTATAGTGCGGACAGTCCAGCAAGCCGGACAACCGCTCGTTGAACGAATCCTGCACGGCGGATTCGTCGTCGTTCAGAACGCCGGGCAACAGCCTGACCGCGGCATCCATCATCGCCATCGCGGCGATTTCTCCGCCGGACAGCACGAAGTCCCCCAGCGACACTTCCTGCGTCACCCAGCGGTCGATGAACCGCTGGTCGATGCCTTCGTAGCGCCCGCACACCAGGATGGCCCCCGTTCCGCCGGCCAGTTCGCAAGCCTGGGCCTGGTCGAAACGACGCCCCTGCGGCGACAGCAACACCACCGGCGCCTCGGGCAAGCCGGCCTGCGCACGCTGGTCGCGCGCCGCGCACACGGCTTGCTCCAGAGGCTCGACCCGCATCACCATGCCGGGTCCGCCGCCATAGGGCCTGTCATCCACGGTGCGATGCACGTCCACCGTGAAGTCGCGCGGATTCCAGGCCTGCAACTGCCACCGGCCCTGCGCATGCGCCCGGCCGGTTACGCCCTGCTGGCTGATGGCCTCGAACATCGGGCCGAACAGCGTGATCACGTCGAACCGCAACATCTCGTCCATGGCCCGGGCCCAAGCCCTTTGTTCACGCCCGACGGGTCAGAAACCCTCGGGCCAATCGCTGTCTATGCGCCGGGCGTCGAGATCGACACCACGGATATACGCGTCGACGAAAGGCACCAGGGTCTCGCGCCGCCTGCCGCGCGCATCCAGCAGCGGCTGCGTCGGCTGGCCTGGAGCCACGGGTTCGACGCAGGCCACGTGCAGGATGGCATGCACCCCGTTGTCACTGACTTCCGTCACCGAGCCCAGGACGACCTCCCGGTCCGAGGCATCCTTGCCCGTCAATTCGCAGCCGATCAGGTCCACCCAATAGAACTCGCCTTCGGCAAGCCGGGGGAACTGGCTGCGCGGCACCAGCACCGTCCAACCCTTCCAGGCCAGGGCCTGGTCCCGGTCGGACACGCCGGGGAAGGTGGCCGTCACCACCGCGCCATGGCGCTTGGCGTCGGCCACTTCGACACGGCGCACTTCCGCGCCCTTGCGCAGCCACCATGTACGACTGCCCAACAAGGCCTCGGACTGGGCCGAATACGGCTGGACCTTCAGGCCGCCGCGCACGCCGAAGGCCTCCGCCACATGCCCGACCTCGACGAGATCGGCGGGCAGAGCGGGATCGCTAACGGACCCCGTGGACGCGGCGGACACCACGAAATCAGGCAGCCGGCGCGACCTTGGCGCCGTATTCCTTGACGAGACGGGCCACGGCCGGCGACAGCTGGGCGCCGTTCTTGGTCCAGTGCTCGACGCGGTCGAGCGCGATGCGCAGGCCTTCTTCACCCTCGGAAGCGACGGGGTTGTAGAAACCCACGCGCTCGATGAAGCGGCCATCGCGGCGATTGCGCGAATCGGCAGCAACGAGGTTGTAGAAGGGGCGCTTCTTCGAGCCGCCGCGGGACATACGAATCACCACCATAGGTAATTCCTTGGAAAAAGTTGACTAAGAAAAGCCCTAAAGTATAGCCCGGCCTGCTGGGCCTAGCAAGCAAGGATGCGGTAAAGTCCTTCAAAATCAAGGTCTTCTACGATGGATTCCCACCACATGTCCACATCTTCCGCCGACGATAAATCCCATATCCTTCCGCCGACCCGGAGTTTCCGCCACAAGACCGTGGCGGGACTGCTGGCCGCCGTGCTGGGCTGGGCCGGTGCGCATTGGTGGTACCTGGGCCGCCGGCACGGCTGGATCGTGCTGCTGTTCTCGCTGATCATGATAGGCACGGCGCTGCGCAGCGAAGCGTGGTATTTCCATCCCGCCTTCTTCCTGTTCCTCGTCCCGGCCGTCGCCGGCTTCATCGAAGCCATCGTCCTGTGCCTGACTCCCGACGCCAAGTTCGACGCCAAATACAACCCGGGACAGGCACGGCAGACGCGTACCGGCTGGGGGCCGGTATTGGTGGCCGGCATCACGCTGGCCGTGGGTACCGCCATCCTGATGCTGGGCATCGTGCTGCTGTTCCAGAGCCTGTTCGAGGGCATTCCCGCCTGAACGGGCCCTAGCCGAACAGCGGCATCTGGCCGGTGTCGGCGGGCGGTTCCTTGCCACGCGGCGAGCGGGGCGGCGGCCTGAACAGCCCTGTCTCCAGCTCGATGCGCCGGTCCGCCAGCCCGTGCCGGCGCGCGGCACGCCCGAAGCGCTGCGCGACCAGGTCGGCCCAGATGCCCTGGCCGCGCATGCGGCTGCCGAAGCGCGCGTCGTTGAGCTTGCCGCCGCGCAAGTCCTCCAGGCAGTGCAGCACGCGGGCCTTGCGGTCGGGAAAGTGCGCTTCGAGCCAGTCCGAGAACACGTCCTTGACCTCCCAGGGCAGGCGCAGCATGGTGTAGAAAGCCGCCCGCGCACCGGCTTCCTTGGCCGCTTCCAGCACATGCTCGATGTGGTCGTCGGTAATGAAGGGAATGACGGGCGCCAGCGACACGCCGACCGGCACGCCGGCACCGGCCAGCGTCCGCACGGCTTCCAGCCGCTTCCATGGCGCCGCCGCGCGCGGCTCCAGCGTCCGGGCCACGTGTCCGTCCAGCGTACCGATCGATACGTAGACGGCGACCAGCTTCAGTTCCGCCAGCCTGGCCAGCAGATCGACGTCGCGCGCAACCAGTCCCCCCTTGGTGACCAGTGACACGGGATGCCGGGTTTCCAGCAGCAGTTCCAGCAGCCCCCGGGTCAGTTTCCACTGGCGCTCGATGGGCTGGTAGGCGTCGGTGGCCGAGCCGATGTTGATGACGTCCACCCGGTAGCCCGGGCGGCCCAGTTCGGCCCGGAGCGCCTCGACCGCGTTGGCCTTGGCGACGAGCCGGGTTTCGAAGTCCAGGCCGGGCGACCATCCCAGGTAGGCATGCGTGGGCCGCGCGAAGCAATACACGCAGCCGTGCTCGCAGCCGCGATAGGGATTGATGGCGCGGTCGAAGGGGATGTCCGGAGAGTCGTTGCGGGACAGGATCTTGCGCGCGCGCTCGATGGCGACCTCGGTCCGCAGCGGGGGCGGCTCTTCTTCCGGAGCGGCCCAGCCGTCGTCCACGGCGTCGCGCCGGTCGCCCTCGAACCGGTGCCTGACGTTGAGCACGGCACCGCGCCCGCGCTGCGGGACGGGAGGCGCCTGGGGATAGCCGTCTTGCGGCGAGTCATCGTGTTCCACACGCAATACTGTATATCCATACAGTATTGCGCACAATTGGCCCCCTGGTCTTTCAGCAAAAAATATTTTCCATAAAAATATATAATTTCTATAATTAATTAGAAATTCTCGGGACACCCCATGGACCACACCCCGCTCTTCGCTCAACCTCCCCTGCCCTTTCCCGCCGCGCAGCGCTACGAAGACACGGTGCTGGAATGGGCCCGCGACCTGGATGCGGGCATCTTGCGCGCCCGTGACCTGGCCTATGGACCCGATCCGCAGCAACGCTACGACGTGTTCGCCGCCGCCGGCATGCGCGGCGCGCCGGTGCTGGTGTTCTGGCACGGCGGTGGCTGGACCAACGGCTACAAGGAGTATGTGCACTTCATGGCCGAGGCGGTGGTCCGGCGGGGACTGGTGTTCGTCGCGCCCACCTACCGGCTGGCGCCCCGGCACCGCCTGCCCGCCGCGTTCGACGACGCGGCCCTGCTGCTGGGCGAACTGCGGCGGACCGTGGGCCGGTGGGGAGGCGATGGCCGGAATCTCTACCTGTCGGGGCACTCGGCCGGCGGCGGCACCGCCGCGATGGCCGCCCTGCGCAAGCGGGCCCTGGAGCGAGCGGGCGTGCCGCCCGGCGACATCCGCGGCTGCCTGCCCATCAGCGGCGTCATGGACCTGCACCATCCCTGCCCCGAACCCGACAGCCTGGAGGAGCGGGTGTATACCACCCTGCTGGAACAGCCGTGCGAGGACGCGCTCATGAGCGCCATCAGCTGGACCGCCGGCAATCTCGTGCCGATGATGGCCAGTTATGGGGAGCGGGACAGCGCACGCGTGATCGGCGCCAATACGCGCATGTACGAACTGCTGAAGCACCAGCCGGCCGACGCCGGGCTGCACGCCTGGGAAGGCCTCGATCACTTCGACACACATCTGATGCTGGCCGACCCTGGCCATGCCTGGTATGGACACCTGGAGGCCCTGGTGGCGCGGACCAGCCGCTAGGATCGTTCACGCCAAAAGGCGCCTCGCGCAGGCCCCAGGCTACTCGGCGAAGCGCTCGCCCAGCACCTGCGCCGTACGCATCAGATGGCTGCGCAGCAGCTCGCAGGCCAGGCCGGCGTTGCGGGCCAGGGCCGCTTCCATCAATTGCGCGTGTTCACTCATCACGTCGTCCTCGAGCTGTTGCGCCGAGGATGTGTAGGCCAGCCGGATCCGGCGATAACGCTCGGAATGATCGATCAATTGCTCGTCGATGCGCATCAGCCACCTCGACCGCGCCGCGGCCAGCAGCGCGGCGTGGAACCCGCGATGGGCAGCTTCCCACAGTTCCACCGCCACGAGATCGTTGGGATCCTGGGGCAGGCGCGCCCGCGTCAGCTTGTAGTAGGCGGCCGTGATGCCGGCCCCCCAGTCGTCGTCGCCGTGTTCGATCGCATCCTGAAGCAGCAGCGTCTCGATCGAGGTGCGCGCGTGCATCAGGTCGATCATGTCGTCCCTGGACAAGGGCGATACGCTGAAGCCGCGCTGGCCGTCATTGCTGACCAGGCCTTCGCCGGACAACTGCATGAGGGCTTCGCGTATGGGGCTGATGCCCAGCTCGTAGCGCTGCTGCAAGGCCTGCAGTCTGAGCTTCTGGCCGGGAGCCAGCGCGCCGGCGATCACGTCGGCGCGCAGGTGCTGGTACGCCCGCTCGGACATGGTTTCCGAAGCCGCCTTGGGGGCGGGCGTTTCCGCTGATCGCATGAGGGTAGCGCTCCGACGTCGGTTGAATATATACAAAATGCGTTATTCATAAATTTTAGCCGATGAGCTTGTTTCATTGGTGGCTCATCCAATGCCAGGGTTTATCCTTAAATTCATACGAGAAAAAATAATTTATATTTTTTTAACTTAATATATTTTACTAACTTAGTATAAATTTCCGCGGAACCTACAGGGAAAGCCATGACCGATCTCGCAAGACGCACCACGCTCGCCGCCTTCGCCGCGGCGGTTTCCCTGGCGGCGCTGTCCGCCCCCGCCGCGGCGGCCGGCTATCCCGACAAGCCGGTGAAAATCATCGTCGCCTACCCCGCGGGCGGCGACACCGACGTGCTGGCCCGCTGGATAGGCGAAAAGCTCAGCGCCAGATGGGGCCACCCCGTCGTGGTCGAGAACCGCAGCGGCGCGGCCGGCTCGATAGGCAGCGCCTACGTCGCCCGGTCCGCCGCCGACGGCTACACGCTGCTGCTGGCGCCCAACACGCTGGCCATCGTGCCCCATGTCCTCAAGCCCGGTACCGGCGCCGACTACAGCGTCCAGGCCGACTTCACGCCCATCGCCGAGATCGGCACGCAGTCGCTGTTCCTGGCGAGTTCCCAGCAATCCGGCGTGAAGTCGGTCAAGGACGTGGTGGCGGGAGTGAAGGCGGGCACGCTGCAAAGCTATGCCAGCCCCGGCGCGGGGTCGCCCATGCACATACTGGCCGAGCTGTTCGACAAGGCGGCGGGTACCCGGATCAACCAGATCCCGTATCGCGGCAGCGCTCCGGCCATCGTCGACCTGGTGGGCGGACAGGTTCCGCTGATGTACACCACCCTCGGCCCCATTACCTCGTATGTCGCCAACGGCAAGCTGCACCTGCTGGCCGTGGCGGACCCGCAGCGCTCGCCCTTCGCGCCCGACGTCCCCACCTTCGCCGAACTGGGCTACAAGAACGTCGAGGTCGGCGCCTGGCAGGCCCTGCTGGGGCCGCGGGGGCTGCCGGCCGAGGTCGTGCAGAAGCTGAACGCGGCGGTGAACGAGATCATCAAGATGCCGGACATCGTTTCCCGGGCGGCGGTGATGGGGCTCACGCCCACGGGCGGCACGCCCGATGCGCTGGCCCGGCGCATCGCCGCCGACGACACGCGCTACGCCCGCATCATCAAGGAATTCGGCATCCAGGCCAACTGAGCGATGAAGGAACAGAACATGCACGACGCACCTCCCGCCGGCAAGGAAATCGCCTACGTCACCGGCGGCGCCTCGGGCATCGGCTACACCGGGTCCAGGCGGCGGCAGGAGAACTGTCGGCGCTCGGGCTGGACGCGCAAGGCTACGTGGCCGACGTGCGCGACCGCGAGGCCTTGGCCGGCATCATGGACGGCGAAGGCCGGGTCGACGTGGTCGTCTGCGCGGCGGGCGTCTACACCCCCCGCCAGTTCGACGAAATCTCCGACGAGGACTTCCGACGCACCGTCGATGTCAACCTGCTGGGCGTGTTCGTGCCCGCGCAGGAAGGCGCGCGCCGCATGCGGCCCGGCGGCCGCATCGTGACGGTGTCGTCGCGGGGCGCGCTGGGCGGCTACGGCTTCGCCGACTACGTCGCATCCAAGGCCGGGGTGATCGGCCTGACCCGGGCCATGGCGCTGGAACTGCGTCCGCGCCGCATCGCGGTCAACTCGATCGCGCCCGGTTTCACCGATACCCCGATGACCCGCACCATGCCGCCCGACCAGTACGCGAAGGCCGTCGCGCTGGAGCCCGGCGGGGCACCGGCGACGCCGGACGACATCGCCGTCGCCATCGAGTTCTTCGCCTCGCCCGCGACGAAGTTCATCACCGGTCAGACCCTGTTCGTGGACGGCGGCAAATCGCTGGGTGGCCTGGGCATCTGATATCCGGGCCGGCGGTTTACACTTCCCGCCATGAGTTCCCTATTGCTGACGCCGGAACAGCGGCAGATCGTCTCTCAAGCCGGCCAGTTCCTGCTGATCGACGCCGTGGCCGGCTCGGGCAAGACCACGACCCTGGCCCAATGCGTGGCCCATCGCGAGCGCCAGGGCACGCCGGCCGACGGCATCCTGGCGCTGGTGTTCACCGAGGCCGCCCGGCAGGTCTTTCTCCAGCGCCTGGCGCAGGCCGGTGCGTCGCGCTCGATCCGGGTCGCCACCTATGCGGAGTTCGCGCGGGGGCTGCTGGCCGATTGGCAGGCGCAAGGCCTGATCGACGGCGCCGAGGATTACCTTCCCGATGCCGAAGCCATGCGGCCCTGCGTATTCGAGGCCATCGAGGAAGCGGCGGCCGACCCGCAGGCGGACCGGGAATACGGCTATGACCTGAACAACCTGCACGCCGAGGTCATCATCAACCAGTTGTCCCGGCTCAAGGGCACGCTGGCCTTTGCCCGCTTCGCGGACGCATCGGACGCGGAACTGGCCGAAGAACTCGACCTGCCGCGCGGACTGCTGTCCATCTGCCGCACCTACGAACGGCTGCGCCGGATCGACGCCGGTCATTTCGCCTTCCAGAGCGAACACGATCTCGTCACCGACGTGCTGGCCATTGCCGACGAGTTGGGCGAGATCGTGTCCCTGCCCTGCCCCGCGCTGGTCGTGGCGGACGAATGGCACGACGCCAACGCGGCCCAGATCAGCCTGCTGCGCAAGCTGACCGGCCCTCGCACCCGCATCATCGCCGCCGGAGACAAGGAGCAGGTCGTCCATTCGTGGAACGGCGCCGACCCCCGCTACATGGGCGAGGCCTTCGAGCATCTCTTTCCCGGCACGCGGCGCCTGCCGCTGACCAGCTCGTTCCGCTGCGGCCCGACGCTGGGCGCCTGCGCGCAGGCCCTGACGGCCCAGGTCTTCCAGTCCGGACGATCCGAAGACACCGAAGTCGACATCGTGCGCTACGGCACGGGACCGGAAGACGATTGCTGCAGCCGGGTGGCGGATGCGCTCGCTGCCCTGCTCGAATCGGGCGCCGCGCGCAGCCTGGGCGATTGCGCCGTGGTGCTGCGCGACGCGCACCAGAGCATTGCCCTGGAGAACGCGCTGATCGCGCGTGACCTGCCCTATGCCACGGACGGCTGCCAAAGCTATTTCGATCGCATCGAGATCCTGATGCTGCGCGGCATCCTGCACATCGCGCGGCTGTCGATGGCGCCGGTGCGCGACCGTGGTGAAGTCAAGGCCATCCTGCGTGCGCTGGGCCTGTTCGCCGGCCTGGACTACACGGAAAGCGAATGGGCGGATGCCGAGCGCACCATCGCCACCGACCCCGAGACCATCCGCTATTTCTACAGCGGCCGGCTCAGCCGTACCGCGGACGCGCAGGAAACGGTGGATCCCGCCACTCGCCGCTGGCGCGCCCGTTTCGCCGAAGTCTGCGACCATCTCATCGCCCGGGCGCCCTCGCTGTCGGCCGGCGAATTGCTGACCCACGCGGCGGCGGAACTGCAACTGGCCGACGTCACGCGCCGCCTGTTCGTGCACAGGCTGGACGCCCAGGCCGTCGCCCGCTCCATCGACGGCTTCATTTCCTATGCAGACGCCACGGGGCTGGATGCCACCGGCCTGCTGGAGCACTTGCACCAGGCCCAGCGCCGCAGCGGCGCGCTCAAGAAGAACCGGCAGCCGCTGGTCCTGACCACCGCCCGCGCCGCCAAGGGCAAGGAATGGCGCTTCGTGCACATGCCCTTCATCGCCGACGGCGAGTTCCCGCAGGCGCACGCCGACCCGGCCGAGGAACGCCGGCTGTTCTACGTCGCCATGACGCGGACCAGCGAAAAGCTGTTCCTGTACACCCCGCAAGGCCACGACAGTCATTTCATACGCGCGCTCGACCTGCCCGCGGCCCGCGCGGCCGCGCGCACCCGGCCTGCCGCTGCCGCCGCACCGGCCACGCCGCCCCGCGTCTACCTGGACGTTCCTTACGGAGAAAAGGATGCGGCCAAGCAACTGGGCGCGCAGTGGGACAACGTGCAGCGGAAATGGTGGATCTCGCCGGCCATGCCTCGCCGGCTCTTCGCCAAATGGCTGAGCGCCGACGACGGCCAGGGCCGGCCGTGAAACCCTGTTCCGATTCGGGCATCGTCGTCCGCGGCCTGATGCTGCTGGCGGCGCTGCTCTGCCTGGCCCTGGGCATCGTCGGCATCTTCGTGCCGGGCCTGCCGACCACGGTCTTCGTCCTGCTGGCGGCCTGGTTCGCGGCCCGTGGATCGCCCCGCCTGCTGGCCTGGCTGGAACGCCACCCGGTCTTCGGCGCCATGATCCGCAACTGGCGCACGGACCGCTCCGTCAGCCGCCGGGCCAAATGGAGCGCCACCATCACCATGGCCCTGTGCGCCGCCATCCTCTTCATCGCCCCCGTGCCGCGCTGGGCCGCCGGACTGTCCACCGCCATCATGCTGACGGTGGCCATATGGCTATGGATGAGACCCGAGCCACACTGCTAGGGAACCCACCCCCTACGCCCTTCGGGCGCCCCCTCAAGGGGGCGGCGCTGGCGGACCGGCAGAGCCGGATCCGCGGCGCCCTGGGATACCAATCAGTGCGCGGAGAGAGATGTCAGCCGGATCAAGCCGGCCGCGGCCGTCTGGTGCGTGGCTTCGTCGATCAGGATGAATGCCCCGGTGGCCGCGATGTCGTCGTAGGCGTCCAGCGCCAGCGCATCGCGGGTGGCGATTTCCACGCGGCCGATGTCGTTCATCGCGAACGGCGTGTCGGCCGCCGGGACCTCGCCAAGCTCGTGGATGTCGCGCCGCGCCAGCACCGACTTGATCTTGGCCGAGGTCAGGCGCGTACCGTGCTTGAGCAGGTATTTGCGCGCGGGATTCAGGGCCTGGGTATCCAGCCAGCAGATCTCGGCCTGGAACTGCCGCGCCACGGCCGCCGGCGCCGACGCATGCACCAGCACATCGCCACGCGACACGTCCACGTCCTCGTCCAGCACGACGGTGACGGAATCGCCGGCGACGGCGGCCTCCACCTCCCCGCCGTGGACGACCAGCGACTTCACCGTCGCCGCCACGCCCGAGGGCTGGACCAGCACGCGGTCGCCCACGGCCAGCGTGCCGCTGGCGACCTGTCCCATGTAGCCACGGAAATCGTCGGCCCGGTCGCCGCCATGGCGCGCGACCAGTTGCACCGGGAAGCGCAGGGCCTTGCCGGAAGCGTCCGTGCGCACATCCAGCGCCTCGAGCAGTTCGAGCAGCGCCGGCCCCTGGTACCAGGGCGTACGTCCGGACTTGCCGACGACGTTGTCGCCGGTCAGGGCCGACAGCGGCAGGACGTGGAAGCCGGCGATGCCCAGCTTCGCGGCCAGCGCCGCATAGGCCTCGCGGATGCGCTCGAACACCTCGCGGCTCCACTCGACCAGGTCCATCTTGTTGACCGCCACCACGATGTGGCGGATGCCCAGCAAGTGCGCCAGGGTACTGTGGCGCTTGGTCTGCGTCAGCAGTTGGCCATCCGCCGCCCGGGTCGCGTCGATCAGGATGATCGCGACGTCTGCCGTGGATGCGCCGGTCACCATGTTGCGCGTGTACTGCTCGTGCCCGGGGGCGTCGGCGATGATGAACTTGCGCACCGGCGTCGAGAAATAGCGGTACGCCACGTCGATCGTGATGCCCTGCTCGCGCTCGGCTTCCAGGCCGTCGGTCAGCAGCGACAGGTCGATGGTGTCGCCCACCGTGCGCTTGTACTTGGCGCGCGAGATCGCGTCGAGCTGGTCGGCGAAGATGCCCTTGCTGTCGTACAGCAGCCGGCCGATCAGCGTCGACTTCCCATCGTCCACCGAACCGGCGGTGATCAGGCGCAGCACGCCCTTGTCGGCGGCGGAAAAGAATGCGGAATCGGTCATGGCGTTCATCAGAAATATCCTTCCTTCTTGCGGCGCTCCATCGAGGCTTCCGAGGTCTGGTCGTCCATGCGGGTGGCGCCGCGCTCGGTGATGTCCGTCACCGCCGTCTCGGCGATGATGGCCAGCGGATCCGCGGCCTCGGAGGCCACCGGGCAGGTGCACGAAATGTCGCCCACCGTACGAAAACGCACCGTCAGGTTCTCGACCGATTCGCCCTCTTGTGGCGGCGTGAGCGGCGTCACCGGCACCAGCAGGCCCTTGCGCCGCACCACGTCCCGCTGGTGCGCGTAGTAGATCGACGGCAGCGCGAGGTTCTCGCGCGCGATGTACTGCCACACGTCCAGCTCGGTCCAGTTCGAAATGGGAAACACGCGCATGTTCTCGCCGGCGTGGACCCGCGTGTTGTACAGGTTCCAGACCTCGGGGCGCTGGGCCTTGGGATTCCATTGGCCGAACTCGTCGCGGAACGAGAAGATGCGTTCCTTGGCGCGCGCCTTTTCCTCGTCCCGGCGGGCGCCGCCTATGCAGGCGTCGAAGCCGAATTCCTCGATCGCCTCCAGCAGCGTGACGGCCTGCGCGGCGTTGCGCGAATCGGTCTCCTTGCGCAGCACGACCGAACCGCGCGCGATGGAATCCTCGACGCTGCGCACGATCAGTTGCTCGCCCAGCTCGGCGGCGCGGGCATCGCGAAAGGCGATGACCTCGTCGAAGTTGTGGCCGGTATCGATGTGCATCAGCGGGAACGGGAACTTGCCGGGCCGGAAGGCCTTCTCCGCCAGCCTGAGCAGCACGCATGAATCCTTGCCGCCGGAAAACAGCAGCACGGGCCGGGCGCACTCGGCCGCGACTTCGCGCATGATGAAGATGGCTTCGGATTCCAGCCAGTCGAGATGGCTGCGCGTGGTGTTCAGGATAGCGGGCATGATTCAGCCTGATTGCTTGGTTGTGACGACGGAGACCGGGATGGCCGACAGGTTGCCGGCGTGCAGTCCGCACTCCTTGGAGTCGGACGATTCCCACCACCAGCGACCCGCGCGCAGGTCCTCGCCGGGCCGGATGGCGCGGGTACAGGGTTCGCAGCCGATCGAGGGATAACCCCGGTCGTGCAGCGGGTTGTAGGGAATGTCCAGCGCGCGGATGGCGGCCCAGACTTCCTCCTGGGTCCACAGCGCGAGCGGGTTGTACTTGTGCAGCCCGAACACGGGATCGGGTTCGTCCAGCGGCAGTTCACCGCGGGTCACCGCCTGTTCGCGCCGCTGCCCCGTGATCCAGGCGCTGCGGCCCGCCAGCACGCGCCGCAGCGGCTCGACCTTGCGGATCTCGCAGCAGGCCTTGCGCAGCTCGACGCTTTCGTAGAAGGCGTTCAGGCCATGGGTGGAAACGTAGCGCTCGACGGCGGCCGGATCGGGCCGCACGACACCGATGCCGCGGCCGTAGCGCCCCGCGATGCGGTCGACCATCGCGACGGTCTCGGCGTTGAGCCTGCCGGTGTCCAGCGTGAAGATCTCGATGGCCAACCCGCCATCCAGGATGGCATGGGTCAACAGCATGTCCTCGGCGGCCAGCGACGAGGCCAGCGCCACGTCGGCATGCGCGCGGGCGATGCCGCCCAGCCGGTCGACCAGTTCGGACCAGCGTTGCGACGGGAAGGAAGAAGTGGTCACGGCGGCCATGGCTCAGGTAAGAAAGACTTGCGCGTTGCGCGGCTTGACGACCAGCGCCTCGCCGCCCTTCAGGTCGAGCTGGCGGAAGACCTCGGCGGGCAGTTCCACCTCGACCGGCTGGTCCGACCCCTGGCGGGTGAGTTCCAGGTAGGCGCTGGGCCCCGACAGGTAGGCGCGGTTGAACGTGGTGACCAGGCCGATGTCGCCATCGCTGTAGCGCTGCACGTCGAATTCGTGCGGCCGGATGTAGGCCGTGGCCTTGGCATGCTGGGCGTCGGCCAGGTCCGGCGTGGGAATGGTCAGCCCGTCCGCGTGCAGCACGCCGGCATGGGCCTGCCCGTGGAACTGGTTGACGTCCCCCAGGAAACCATAGACGAAAGGCGTGGCGGGCCGTTCCCAGACCTCGGTGGGCGTGCCCACCTGCTCGATGCGGCCCGCGTTCATCAGGACCACCCGGTCGGCCACCTCCAGCGCCTCTTCCTGGTCGTGGGTGACGAACACGCTGGCCACGTGCAGTTCATCGTGCAGGCGTCGCAGCCAGCGGCGCAGTTCCTTGCGCACCTTGGCGTCCAGCGCGCCGAACGGCTCGTCCAGCAGCAGCACCCGCGGCTCGACGGCCAGCGCCCGCGCCAGCGCGATACGCTGGCGCTGCCCGCCCGACAGCTGCGAGGGATAGCGGTCGGCCAGCCAGTCCAGCTGGACCAGGTTCAGCAACTGGTGGACCTTGTCCTTGATCTGCGCCTCGGACGGGCGTTGCCCGCGCGGCTTGACGCGCAGGCCGAAGGCGACGTTCTCGAACACGGTCATGTGGCGGAACAGCGCGTAGTGCTGGAACACGAAGCCGACCTGGCGTTCGCGCACGTGCACGTCGGTGGCGTCTTCACCCGAGAAATAGACGCTGCCCTCGTCGGGCGTCTCGAGCCCGGCGATGATGCGCAGCAGGGTCGTCTTGCCGCAGCCCGACGGCCCGAGCAGCGCGACCAGCTCGCCCGACTCGATGTGCAGGGACACATCCTTGAGGGCATGGAAGTTTCCGAAACGCTTGGAGAGATGACGAACTTCGATACTCATGTCTTTTACCTTCCCGGGACGGTCAGCCGGCCACCTTCAGTTGCAACGGCGCGGCGCCTGGAAATTCGGAGGGGAGCGCCTGGTCCTTGAGTTGCCGGCCGCCGCGCCACTCGACCACGCTCTTGAGGACCAGCGTGACCAGGGCCAGCAGCGCGAGCACCGAGGCAACCGCGAACGAGGCTTGATAGGCATATTCGTTGTAGAGGATTTCCACGTGCAACGGAATGGTGTTGGTCAGGCCGCGGACATGGCCCGACACCACCGATACCGCGCCGAATTCTCCCATGGCCCGGGCGTTACACAGAATCACCCCGTACAAGAGGCCCCATTTGATGTTGGGCAGCGTCACGCGGCGGAACATCTGCCAGCCGGAGGCGCCCAGGGTAAGCGCCGCCTGTTCTTCCTCGCTGCCCTGGGCCTGCATGAGCGGAATCAGCTCGCGGGCGACGAACGGGAAAGTCACGAACAGCGTGGCCAGCACCACGCCGGGAACGGCGTAGACCACCTTCAGGTCGTAGGCCTTGAGCAGCGGTCCCAGCCAGCCGTGCGAGCCGAACAGCAGCACATAGATCAATCCCGCGACCACCGGCGAGACCGAGAACGGCAGGTCGATCAGCGTGACCAGCGCCTGCTTGCCGCGGAACTGGAACTTGGTGATGGCCCAGGCCGCCGCCACGCCCAGCGCCAGGTTCAGCGGCACGGCGATGGCCGCCACCAGCAGCGTCAGCCGGATCGCGGCCAGCGCGTCGGGCTCGACCAGGGCTTGCGCATACAGCTCCCAGCCCTTCTTCAGCGCCTCGGAGAACACCACCGCCAGCGGCAGCAGCAGGAACAGCGCGAGAAAGCCCAGCGACACCACGAGCAGCAGGCGCCGCACCCAGGCGGGTTCATCGAGGTGGACGGGCCGGATGGAGTTGCTCATAGGTTCTTCCCCAGGCCGCGCCGCGCCTGCCACCATTGCAGCAGGTTGATGAACAGCAGCAGCACGAAGGACAGCAGCAACATGACCAGGGCGATCGAGGCCGCGCCGGCATAGTCGTACTGTTCGAGCTTGGTGATGATGAGCAGCGGCGTGATCTCGGACACCATGGGCATGTTGCCGGCGATGAAGACCACCGAGCCGTACTCGCCCACGGCCCGCGCGAAGGCCAGCGCGAAGCCGGTCAGCAAGGCCGGCAGGATCGTGGGCAGGAGGACCTTCAGGAAGGTCTGCAGGCGGCTGGCGCCCAGGCTGGCCGCGGCCTCCTCCAGTTCGCGCTCGGCGTCCTCCAGCACCGGCTGCACCGTCCGGACCACGAACGGCAGACCGATGAAGATCAGCGCCACGACCACGCCCAGCGGCGTATAGGCCACCTTGATGCCCAGCGGCTCCAGCCAGCGGCCCATCCATCCGTTCGAGGCATACAGCGCGGTCAGGGCGATGCCCGCCACCGCGGTCGGCAGCGCGAACGGCAGGTCCACCAGCGCGTCGACGATCTTCTTGCCCGGGAACTCGTAGCGCACCAGCGTCCAGGCCACGGCCAGCCCGGCCACCAGGTTGACCAGCGCCGCCAGCAGCGCGGCGCCGAAAGTCAGCCGGTACGATGCCAGCACGCGGGGCGCGGTCACCGCCGTCCAGAACGTCTCCCAGTCCAGGGTCGCGCTCTTGAAGAACAGCGTGGACAGCGGGATCAGCACGATCAGGCTCAGGTAGAACACGGTGAAGCCCATGCTCAGCCCGAACCCGGGCAGCACGCCGAAGCGCCGCGCCCGCCCGGGCCTGGCCAGCGGCGGGTGCAGGATGCCGAGAGTGGAAATGGAGGCCTTCAACGCTTGCCCGGCTGGTAGAGCTGATCGAACGTGCCGCCATCCTCGAAGTGGGTCTTCTGGGCCTTCTGCCAGCCGCCGAAGACGTCATCGATCGTGATCAGGTTGACCTTGGGGAACGCCGAGGCGTACTTGGCGGCCACCTCGGGATTGCGGGGACGGTAGTAGTTCCTGGCGATGATCTCCTGCGCGTCCTTGGTGTACAGGTACTCCAGGTAGGCCTGCGCGGCCTGGCGCGTGCCTTTCTTGTCGACGTTCTTGTCGACCACGGCCACGGGCGGCTCGCACAGGATGGACAGCGAGGGCGCGACGATGTCGAACTTGTCCGGCCCCAGTTCCTTCAGCGACAACAGCGCCTCGTTCTCCCAGGCCAGCAGCACGTCGCCCTGGCCGCGTTCGACGAAGGTCGTGGTGGCGCCGCGCGCGCCGCTGTCGAGCACCGGCACGTGCTTGAACAGCTCGGCGATGAACTCGCGCGCCTTGGCCTCGCTGCCGCCCGGCTGCTTCAGGGCATAGGCCCAGGCCGCCAGGTAGTTCCAGCGCGCGCCGCCCGAGGTCTTGGGATTGGGCGTGATGACCGAGACGCCGGGCTTGATCAGGTCGCCCCAGTCCTTGATGCCCTTCGGGTTGCCTTTGCGCACCAGGAACACGATGGTCGAGGTATACGGCGAGCTGTTCTGCGGCAGCCGCTTCTGCCAATCGGCGGGCAGCAGGTTGCCGCGCGCGTGCAGGGCATCGATGTCATAAGCCAGGGCCAGCGTGACCACGTCGGCGTCCAGGCCGTCGATGACCGAGCGCGCCTGCGCACCGGAACCGCCATGCGACTGGCGGATGGTCAGGTCCACGCCGGCCTTTTTCTTGTATTCGGCCGCGAACGCCTTGTCCAGATCCTTGTACAGCTCGCGCGTCGGATCATAGGAAACGTTCAGCAGGGTCTGCTTCTGCTGTGCCGCAACAGGCGACACGGCGGCCGCCATGGCCAGCACGGCGACACCCAGGGTCCTTCCCAGCAATCCGGCCATCCGAGGCTCCATTCCATCTTTTCGAGGAATGCATGGTCGGTCACAAGCCCCATGCTTGGGAACGACATCTTGGATGGTTACTTATTTCCGACCGGTATAAACCCGCCCCGGCACAGAACAAATACGCCGTTATGCCCGGACGCGCATTAGATCATTTTCAAATTTTCGTTCTGATTTTTTTGTTTGCGACGCAACATGGATGATCGCCGCCGGCCTCCGTCGCGCCGGCCCGAGCAGGAGAACCACCTTGAATTTCCAGCAACTGCGCTCCGTCCGCGAAGCCCTGCGCCGCAATTTCAACCTGACCGAGGTTGCCAACACCCTGTACACCTCGCAGCCGGGCGTCAGCCGCCAGATACGCGAGCTGGAGGATGAACTGGGTACGACGATCTTCGAGCGCGCCGGCAAGCGCCTGACCGGGCTGACCGAGCCGGGCAAGGAAATCGTCACGATCATCGAACGCCTGCTGCTCGAACAGGAGAACCTCAAGCGCGCGGCCCAGGAATTCAGCGCCCGCGACCAGGGCCGGCTGACCATCGCAACGACCCATACGCAGGCCCGCTACGCGCTGCCGGTGGTCGTGCAGGCGTTCCGGCGCAATTTTCCCCAGGTCCACCTGAACCTGCAGCAGGGCTCGCCCCTGCACATCGCCGAATGGGTGGCCAGCGGCCAGGCCGACATCGGCATCGCCACCGAAGGGCTGCAGGCCGACGGCAGGTTGTCGACCTTCGCCGGCTACCGGTGGAACCACGTCATCGTCGCGCCGCCAGGGCATCCCATCCTGGCGCGCGAGCGGCCCACGGTCGAGGAACTGGCCCGGCATCCTCTGATCACCTACGACACGGGTCTGACCGGCCGCTCGCACATCGACGAGGCCTTCTCGCGCGCCTCGATCGTGCCGGACATCGTGCTGACGGCGATGGACGCCGACGTGATCAAGACCTATGTATCGGCGGGCCTGGGCATAGGCATCATCGCCGCCATGGCCTACGACAGCGAGGAAGACACCAAGCTGCGGTCGCTGGCGGCCGACCATCTGTTCGCCTCGAACATGACGCGCCTGGCGGTGCGCCGCGGCGCCTACCTGCGCAATTTCGCGATTGCCTTCATCGAGATGTTCGCACCGCACCTGGACCGCAACACGATCACCGCGCAACAGGACGAGGACGCGGCCGCGGCGCGCCAGCCCGAGCCGGCGGGCGCCTGATCAGTTCAGGGTGCCGCCCTTGCCGCCGGCGCTGAAGCGGCCGGCGCCGATCAGCGCGATGACCAGGCCGCCGCAAAGGTAGAGTCCCTGGAGCTCCAGCGTCCAGGCCCCGTTCTTGGCCACGGTGAATACCTGGTTGGAGTGGGCGAGCGCGATGGCCACGACCATGTTGATGGCGACCAGCAGGCCGCCGAGCCGGCTGTACAGCCCCACGAGCAGCAGGATGGGGGCGACGATCTCGCCCACGTAGACGAAATAGGCGAGGAAGGCGGGCAACCCGTGCGAGGCGACGAGCCCCTTCACGAAGCCGATGCCGCCGATGACCTTCGGAATGCCATGCATGAGCATGAGCACCCCTACGACCACGCGCAGCAGGAGTTTTCCGAGATCGTCGGCGGTCTGGAGCATGGGAGTCCTGTCGAAAGGAAACGAAGGCCCGCATTACAGCACATGTGCGTGACACGGGCACTTCTTCCGCCGCGGACTTACTCCTTGTTGGGCTGGGGCGTGGTGCGCAGGTAGGGCCGCACCACCTTGTAGCCCTTGGGAAACTTCTGCTTGAGTACCTCGGGATCCTGCAGCGAGGGCACGATGATGACGTCTTCGCCGTCCTTCCAGTTCACCGGCGTCGCAACGCTGTAGTTGTCGGTAAGCTGCAGCGAGTCGATCACGCGCAGGATCTCGTCGAAGTTGCGCCCCGTGCTGGCGGGATAGGTGATGATGAGCCTGACCTTCTTGGCCGGGTCGATCACGAAGACCGAGCGCACCGTGGCGGTGGCGCTGGCATTCGGGTGGATCATGTCGTAGAGCGTGGACACCTTGCGGTCGGCATCGGCCAGGATGGGGAAATCCACCCGGGTGTTCTGCGTATCGTTGATGTCGCCGATCCACTGCTGATGGGAATCGACCGGATCGACCGACAGCGCCAGCACCTTCACATTGCGCTTGGCGAACTCTTGCGCGAGCTTGGCGGTATAGCCCAGTTCGGTCGTGCAGACCGGCGTGAAGTCCGCCGGGTGCGAGAACAGCACGCCCCAGCTGTCGCCGAGGTAGTCGTAGAAATGAATACGTCCCTTGGAGGAATCCTGTTCGAAATCGGGAGCGGTGTCGCCCAGACGCAATGCGGTCATGTCGGTCTCCTACGTTTTCAAATGAAGCATTCTGGCGTTCCGCCGGGGAAGCGGGAACAAATGTTTGCACATAACCATATAGCTTTCCACCATAAAGGAAAGCCGGATACTTATTTTTTCATATAAGGACGTTACCCGGCGCGGCGTACCGCCAACGAAGCTGCGGTAATTAACAAACGCAAAATTCTTCGTTCCCAGTAATGAACGGGGACGCCATCATGCGCTCATGCGACTGCAACCCTTGATCGTCCCAGGTTGGAACAACTCCGGGCCCGGCCACTGGCAGAGCCTGTGGGAGGCCTGTCTGCCGCGCGCGGTGCGCGTGCAGCAGGCCGACTGGGCCTCGCCCGACCTGCATGACTGGACCGCGACCCTGGCCGCCGCCATCGAAGCGGCGCAGCGCCCGCCGCTGTTGATCGCCCACAGCCTGGGCTGCATCACGATATGCCACCTGCCGCTGCGGGTGCGCGAGAAAGTGGCGGGCGCCCTGCTGGTAGCGCCCGCCGACGTCGAGCGGCCGAACGCCCCGGCGCGGCTGCGCTCGTTCTGCCCGGTGCCGATGCAGACGCTGCCCTTCCAGAGCGTGGTGGTCGCCAGCACCAACGATCCGTATTGCTCGCTGGATCGGGCCCGCGAATTCGCCGAGGCCTGGGGCAGCCGCTTCGAGCAGCTCGACGATGCCGGCCACATCAATGCCGAATCGGGGTACGGCGCGTGGCCCCAGGGGCTCAAACTGCTGGCTGCCCTGCGGCGCAGGTCGCACTGGCGCATCCCGGTCGCCCCCTGCCGTACGCCTCCGCTGCCGCCGTCCCTGGCGCCCGGCCATCACCGCCCATCCCCCTGAGCGGCGCCGGCCAGGCCGGCCTCAGAACGCGTCGACCGGCATGGCCAGCGTGCTCGCTCCCCCCTGCAGGATCTCGCGGCGCAGCGCCTCGACCCGCGGCAGCAGGTGAGCGCAATAGAACCGTGCTCCCGCCAGCTTGGCCGGATAGAAGCTGTCGACATCGCCCTTGCCGATACGGCGCCGGCAGGCCAGCGCGGCGCGCGCCATCTGCCACCCGCCGTGCGTGAGCCCGGCCAGCATCAGGTAGGGCACGCTGCCCGCGTAGACCTCGCGCACGTCGTCGCGATAGCGTTCGACCACGAAACGGACCACTTCCTCGTAGGCCTGGATGGCGTCGGCCAGTTGTCCGCGCAAGGCCGACAGTTCCTGGTCGCCGTCCAGCTCGGCCAGCGTCTCGCGCATGTGGCCGATGATGGCGGCGGCCACCGCGCCGCCGTCGCGCGCGGTCTTGCGTCCCACCAGGTCGTTGGCCTGGATCGCGGTGGTGCCTTCGTAGATCGACAGGATGCGGGCATCGCGGTAGTACTGGGCAGCGCCCGTCTCCTCGATGAAGCCCATGCCGCCATGCACCTGTATGCCCAGCGACGCCACCTCCACCGCCATCTCGGTCGAGAAACCCTTGACGATGGGCACCATGTATTCGTAGAAGGCCTGGTTGCGCGCGCGCACCTGGGCATCGGGATGCCGGTGCGCGAAATCGTGCGCCCCGGCGGCCACGTAGGCCACGGCGCGGGCGGCCTCGGTCAGCGTGCGCATGGTCAACAGCATCCGGCGCACGTCCGGATGATGGACGATGGCCACGGGCCCGGCCGAACCCTCGACCGCCCGGCTCTGCACGCGGTCCTTGGCATAGGCCACGGCATGCTGGCTGGCGCGCTCGGCCACCGCGATACCCTGCAAGCCGACGGCGAAACGCGCGGCGTTCATCATGATGAACATGGTTTCCAGGCCGCGGTTGGGCTCGCCCACCAGATAGCCGATGGCGCCCGGGCCGACCTCGCCCTTGTCCTCGCCATACAGCAGCACGGCCGTGGGGCTGGCCTTGATGCCCAGCTTGTGTTCGATCGAGGCGCACCACACGTCGTTGCGCTTGCCCAGCGACCCGTCATCGTTCACCAGGAACTTGGGCACGATGAACAGCGACAGGCCCTTGACGCCCTCGGGCGCGTCCGCCAGCCGGGCCAGCACCATGTGCACGATGTTGCGTGCCATGTCGTGCTCGCCGTAGGTGATGAAGATCTTCTGCCCGTGCAGCCGATAGCTGCCGTCGGGCTGCGCGACGGCGCGCGTGCGCACCAGCGACAGGTCCGATCCGGCCTGCGGCTCGGTCAGGTTCATGGTTCCGGTCCAGGAACCGTCGATCATCGAAGGAATGAAGCGCCGCTTCTGCTCCTCGGTCCCGGCCGTCAGCAGCACCTCGATGGCGCCATCGGTCAGCAAGGGGCACAGCGCGAAGGACAGGCAGGCGGCGTTCAGGTTTTCCATGCAGGGGGTGGCGACGACCTTGGGCAGGCCTTGCCCGCCGAAGTCCACCGGATGCTGCAAGCCCTGCCAGCCCCCTTCGACGAAACTGCGGAATGCCTGGGCGAACCCCGGCGATGCGGTGACGGCGCCGTCGCGCCAGGTGGGCGGCTGCAGATCGCCGTCGCGGTTGAGCGGCGCGATCGCGTCCTGGAGCAGGCGCGCGTTCTCGTCCAGGATCGCATCGACGACTTCCTGGCCGGCTTCCTCGCCACCGGGTAATTGATGAACCTTGTCCAGGCCGGCCAATTCGTTCAGCACGAATCGGATATCCCGCAATGGAGCCACGTAAGCCATGCAAACCTCCGGTCAGTTGGGCACCGAGGGCCGCGCGGCGGCAAGACCGGCGGCCCGGCCCTGTTCGGGTGCGCCGCCGCAGCCCAAGGGCGCGGCGGCGTTCGCGCCTACAGCGCTTTCGTGAGCTCGGGCACGGCGGTGAACAGATCCGCCACCAGCCCGTAGTCGGCCACGCCGAAGATCGGCGCCTCGGCGTCCTTGTTGATCGCCACGATCACCTTCGAATCCTTCATGCCGGCCAGGTGCTGGATCGCGCCGGAGATGCCCACCGCCACGTACAACTGCGGCGCGACGATCTTGCCGGTCTGGCCTACCTGCCAGTCGTTGGGGGCATAGCCCGCGTCGACCGCGGCGCGCGACGCGCCCATGGCCGCGCCCAGCTTGTCCGCCAGCGGCTCGAGCAGCTTGAAGTTCTCGGCGCTGCCCATCCCGCGTCCGCCCGAGACCACGGCCTTGGCCGCCGTCAGTTCGGGACGGTCGCTCTTGGCAACCTCGCGCCCCACGAACGAGGACTTGCCACCGTCGCCCACCGCGGACAGGCTTTCCACCGGCGCCGAACCGCCCGTGGCCGCGGCCGCGTCGAAGGCCGTCGTGCGCACGGTGATCACCTTGACGGCGTCGGCCGACTGCACCGTGGCGATCGCGTTGCCCGCGTAGATCGGACGCTCGAACGTATCGGCCGAATCGATGCCGATGATGTCGGAGATCTGCGCCACGTCCAGCTTGGCCGCCACGCGCGGCGCCACGTTCTTGCCGTACGCCGTGGCCGGGAACAGGATGTGGCTGTAGCCCTGGGCCACCGCCAGCACCTGCGCCGCCACGTTCTCGGCCAGGCCATCGGCCAGCGCGGGGCCGTCGGCCGACAGCACCTTGGCCACGCCCGCCACCTGCGAGGCCGCCTGCGCCGCTCCGCCCACACCCGCGCCCGCGACCAGCACGTGCACGTCGCCACCCAGGCGCTGCGCCGCCGTGATCGTGTTCAGCGTCGCCGCGCGCAGATGCGCATTGTCATGTTCCGCTACGACCAGTATCGCCATCTTCACACCACCTTCGCTTCATTCTTGAGTTTGCCCACCAGCTCGGCCACGTCCGCCACCTTCACCCCGGCCTTGCGCGCCGGCGGCTCGGCCACCTTCAGCGTCTTGAGGCGCGGCGTCACGTCCACGCCCAGGTCTTCCGGCTTGACGGTCTCCAGCGGCTTCTTCTTGGCCTTCATGATGTTGGGCAGCGTCACGTAGCGCGGCTCGTTCAACCGCAGGTCCGTGGTCACGATGGCCGGCAGCGACAGCGCCACCGTCTCCAGGCCGCCGTCCACTTCGCGCGTCACCGTCGCCTTGCCGTCGGCCACCTCGACCTTGCTCGCGAAGGTCGCCTGCGGCCAATCCAGCAGCGCGGCCAGCATCTGGCCCGTCTGGTTCGCATCGTCGTCGATCGCCTGCTTGCCCAGGATGACCAGCTGCGGCTGCTCCTTGTCGACCAGCGCCTTCAGCAGCTTGGCCACGGCCAGCGGCTGCAGCTCCTGCTGCGTCTCGACCAGGATGGCGCGGTCGGCGCCGATGGCCATCGCCGTGCGCAGCGTCTCCTGGCACTGCGCGACGCCGCAAGACACGGCCAGGATCTCGCTGGCCACGCCCTTTTCCTTCAGGCGCGTCGCCTCTTCCACGGCGATTTCGTCGAACGGGTTCATCGACATCTTCACGTTCGCGATGTCCACGCCGGTCTGGTCCGACTTCACCCGGACCTTCACGTTGTAGTCCACCACTCGCTTGACTGGCACTAACACCTTCATCGTTTGCAACCTCGTTGTAGATAAGCCGGCTACGCCTGGGTAACGGGCACGCACACGGCACGGTCGCCGCGCCACAGGGAAACCCGTCGATTATAGGTAATCGACATGCCCCTCTCGCGGGCCTGGAATACGGGTAAATACGGACGACGAGCGCGCATGGGGGCTCAGATCCCCGCCAGCGCGCGTATGTGGGCGGTGGCGCTGCGCCCCAGCGCCGACAGGTTGTAGCCGCCTTCCAGGCAACTGACGACCCGCGCGCCGTGGCGCTGGGCCAGCGCCACCAACTGCTCGGTGATCCAGGCGAAATCCGACTCGACCAGCCCCATGCTGCCCAGATCGTCCTCGCGGTGCGCATCGAAGCCCGCCGACACCAGCACGAGCTGGGGCCGGAACCGCTCCAGCCTGGGCAGCCACCGGGCCGCGACCAGTTCGCGTATCGCCGCGCCTTCGGTATAGGCGGGCACGGGTTCGTTCAGCATGTTGTCGGCCCAGGGCGCGGTACCGCTGAACGGATAGAACGGATGCTGGAAGAAACCGCACATCAGCACGCGTTCGTCGCCGGCCAGCGCCGCCTCGGTGCCGTTGCCGTGATGCACGTCGAAATCCACGACCGCCACGCGCGTCAAACCGTGGCGCGCGATGGCATGGCGCGCGGCGATCGCCACATTGCTCAGGAAGCAGAATCCCATGGCCTGGTCGGGGCACGCATGGTGGCCGGGCGGCCGCACCGCGCAGAACGCCGACTCGCCCTCTCCCGCCAGCACGGCATCGACGGCCGCGATCGCGGCGCCGGCCGCGTGCAGCGCCGCCGCGTAGGTGTGGGGGTTCATGCAGGTGTCGGGGTCGAGCTCGACGTAGCCGTGCACGGGCGAGCGCTCGACCAGTGATTCCAGGTACTCGGAGGTATGCACGCGCAGCAGCGCGTCCTGCGTGGCCTGCGGCGCCTCGCGCTCGACCAGGTGGACCGCCACGCCCGAGGCAAGCAACTGGTCGGAGATCGCGTCCAGCCGCGCCGGGCACTCGGGGTGCCCTTCGCCCATCTCGTGCTGCCGGCACGCCGGATGCGTGAAGTAAAGCGTAGCCATGGCCTCCATTATGCGCCCGACTTGCATCGCGGCCGAACAGCCGGCAGCATCACGCTATCGATATCGCTTTTCCGGAAATCTTACGCGTGAATTCGACACCCCGCTTTCCGACCGGGTCGCGCAGCGGCCCGATCGTCGCCGGTCTTGCCGCGCTGGCCCTGTGGGGCTGCGCCTCGCCCCCGCCCCCCGCCGCCGCCCCCATGCAGGGCGTGCCGCCCTCCCCTGGCATGCAGGCCGCTCCGGGCTCCGGCCCGGCCGCGCAGCCCGTGGCGCCGGCGCCCGCCGCGCCGGTGGCCGTCCCGGTACCGGTGCCCGCGCCCTCCGGCCCCATGCCGGCCGCCGAGGCCCGGCGCGCTTTCGTCGCCGACATGGCCGGCCGGGGCCTGGACGCCGCCCGGGTCGGCGTCCTGCTCGACCAGGCCAAGTATTCGGAAACCGTCGCGCGGCTCGTGCTGCCGCCCTCCTCGCCCACGGTGCGCAGTTGGCCCCGGTACCGCGCGCGCTTCATCGAAAGCCGCCGCATCAAGGAAGGCATCGCGTTCCAGGAGGAACATGCACAGGACCTGGCGCGCGCCGAGGCCAGGTACGGCGTGCCCGCCTCCATCATCGTCAGCGTCATCGGCGTGGAAACGTTCTACGGCCGGGTCACCGGTAATTTCCGCGTCATCGACGCGCTGGCGACGCTGGCCTTCAACTACCCGGCCCAGGCGCGCAGCGACCGCAGCGCCTTCTTCCGCGAGCAACTGGCGCAGTTCCTGATCTGGTGCAAGGAAACCGGCGCCGACCCGCTGGCGGTAAAGGGTTCGTACGCGGGCGCCATCGGCCTGCCGCAGTTCATGCCCGGCAGCCTGCGCCAGTTCGCGGTCGACGGCGATGGCGATGGCCGCATCGATCTGCTCGCCAGCCCCGCCGACGCCATCGCCTCGGTGGCCAACTTCCTGGTCGAACATGGATGGCAGCGCGACCAGCCGGTGTTCCTGCCGGTGCGGCTACCGGGCGACCCGGCCGCGCTGGTCGACGGCGGGCTCAAGCCCACGCTCGACTGGACCCGGCTGCAGGCGGCGGGCGCGCGGGCGCCCAAGGTGGCGGGAATGTCGGACGCGTGGATGCAATGGCCGCTGGCCGTGATCGATCTGTACGACGGCGCGACGGGCACGACCGAATACCGCGTCGCCGCGCCCAACTTCTTCGCCCTGACCGAATACAACCGCAGCTACTTCTACGCCACCTCGGTCACCGACCTGGCCGTGGAGCTCGAACGGCGCGGCCGCGTGGCGAGCCGGGTCAGTCAGTTGAATACGCCGGTGGACAAATAGCGGTCGCCACGGTCGCAAACGATGAAGACGATGGTGGCGTTGCTGACGGTTTCGGCCACGCGCAGCGCCGCCACCAGCGCGCCGGCGGACGAGATGCCGCCGAAGATGCCTTCTTCCGCTGCCAGCCGGCGGGCCATCTCCTCGGCTTCGGCCTGGGTGACGGACTCCTGGCTGTCGACCGCCGACGGGTCGTAGATCTTGGGCAGATAGGCCTCGGGCCATTTGCGGATGCCGGGAATCTGCGAACCTTCGGCCGGCTGCGCGCCCACCACCCGGACCGCCGGATTGCGGCTCTTCAAATAGCGCGAGACGCCCACGATGGTTCCCGTGGTACCCATGGCGCTGACGAAGTGGGTGACCTGCCCGTCGGTATCGCGCCAGATTTCCGGCCCGGTGGTCTCGACGTGGGCCAGCGGGTTGTCGGGATTGGCGAACTGGTCCAGCACCTTGCCTTTGCCCTCGGCCTGCATCTGCAAGGCCAGGTCGCGGGCGTATTCCATGCCCCCTTGCGAAGCCGGCGTCAGGATCAGTTCGGCCCCATAGGCCGTCATGGCCGCGCGGCGCTCGAGCGACAGGTTGTCGGGCATGATCAGGATCATGCGGTAGCCACGTATGGCCGCCACCAGGGCCAGGGCGATGCCGGTGTTTCCGCTGGTCGCCTCGATCAGGGTGTCGCCCGGCTTGATCTCGCCCCTGGCCTCGGCCCGGGCGATCATGGACAAGGCCGGGCGGTCCTTGACGGAACCGGCCGGATTGGTGCCTTCCAGCTTCGCGAGAATGACGTTGCCGCGCGCGGCGTTGCCTTCTCCCGGGATGCGCTGGAGCCGGACCAGGGGCGTGTTGCCGATGGTCTGTTCGATGGTGGGGTAGCTTCTCATGCGCCCCATCATAATCCAGCCGGCCCGGTTTAGTTCCCTTTCCCCTTACTGCCCGGAGGCATATTGACCATGATGGCCGGCCCCTCGCGGCCGGCCGGGCCGATAGCCAATCCGGCCGCCCGCAACCCCTGGAGCCGCTTCGTGCCCAGCCCGCGCACGCGTCCGGCCAGGTCCTCGAACGACGAGAACGGCCCCCCTCGGCGGCGTTCCTGGACGATGCTGGCGGCGGTCTTGGCGCCGATGCCCCGTACGGCCTCGAGCTGGGACGGCGTCGCGGTATTCACGTCCACGCTGGCGGCATGGGCTCCGCCCAGCATGGCCAGCCCGAGGCTGGCGGTGGCGGCCAGCCTTCCCGCGCGTAGCCGGGCGCCGCGCATGCGATAGGGCCTGGGATCGGGTTCGGCGCGGGTGGGATCGAGGAAAGGATTCATGGCTAGGCTCCTTGAGAGTTGCCGGCGACCGGCCGGCCGCCGCGACACCGTCCGGCGTCATCGCAAGCTTGCTCCAGGAACCGCCCTGCAAGCGGGCGCGAACGGCCCGCTGTCCAAGGGGGGAAATGCGTAGGGAGGCCTCCGGCCGCCCCCTACTTCGAGATGCCGCGCAACTCGCGGATGTACTCGGAAACGCCCGTCTGCACGTCCCGCATCGGCGCGGTGAAGCCTGCCGCGCGCAATTGCGTGGTGTCGGCCTGGGTGTAGCTCTGGTAGCGACCCTTGAGATCCTCGGGGAACTCGATGTAGCGCAGCAGCCCCTGCGCCGCCAGGTCGGCCAGCGGCAGCGGCGCCTCGCCGCGCTCCTCGCGCAGCGTGTTGACCACCGCGGCCGCCACGTCGTTGAAAGGCTGGGCCCGGCCGGTGCCGCAGTTGTAGACACCGGACACCGGACGGCCCAGGAAATGCAGGTTCACTTCGACCACGTCGTGGACCGAGATGAAATCCCGCTGCTGCTGTCCATCGCCGTAGCCGTCCCAGCCGCCGAACAGACGCACGTGGCCTTCCTTCAGGAACTGGTTCATGTTGTGGAAGGCCACCGAGGCCATCCTGCCCTTGTGCTGCTCGCGCGGGCCATAGACGTTGAAATAGCGCAGCCCCACCACCGGCGCGGTCAGCGAGGCCAGGCGGCGGCGCAGCACCTGGTCGAACAGGAACTTCGAATAGCCGTAGACGTTCAGCGGCTTCTCGTTGCGCAAGTCCTCGGCATAGACCGGGCCCGCGCCATAAACGGCGGCCGACGACGCATACAGGAAGGGAATCCGCTCGCGCTGGGCATACTCGAAGAGCTCCAGCGTGACGCGATAGTTGTTGTCCATCATGTACTGGCCGTTGCGCTCGGTGGTGTCCGAACACGCGCCCTGGTGCAGGATCGCATCCACCTTGGGCAGCGACCCATCCGCCACGCGCCGGCGGAAATCATTCTTGTCCAGGTAGTCCGCGATCTCGCAGTCGACCAGGTTGACGAACTTGTCGCCTTCGAGCAGATCGTCGACCGCGATGATGTCGCGCTCGCCGCGGGCGTTCAGGCCCTTGACCAGATTGCTGCCGATGAAGCCGGCGGCTCCCGTTACGATGATCATGGCAATTTCCTCAATCTAGATCGCCAGGCCGGCGCGCAACTCGTCCGGCGTCACGATCGACGTTCCCAGCTTGCCGACGACGATGCCGCCCGCCAGGTTGGCCCATCTCATGGCCACATGCAGATCCAGTCCCGCGGCGCGCATGACGGCCAGCGTGGCGATCACGGTATCGCCGGCACCCGAGACGTCGAACACCTCGCGCGCCAGCGCCTCGACGTGGTCGCGCCCCTCGGCCGTGAAAAGCGTCATGCCCAGCTCGGAGCGCGTCACCAGCAAGGCCTCCAGGTCCAGCGCCTGGCGCAGATGCTGGGCCCGCTCGGCCAGTTGCGCCTCGTCGCGCCAGCGGCCCACGGCCTCGCGCATTTCCGACTGGTTGGGCGTGACCAGCGAGGCGCCGCGATAGCGTCCATAGTCGTCGCCCTTGGGATCCACCAGCACGACGCAGCCGCGCGCGCGGGCCAGGGCGATCAGGTCCTGCACCTGGTCCAGCACGCCCTTGGCGTAATCGGACAGCACCACCACGTCGTGGTCGGCGATATGCACCGCCACCCGCGCCGCCAGCTCGGCCAGCACGCCCGGCGAGGGCGGCTGCTCGAAATCCACCCGCAGCAACTGCTGCTGGCGTCCCAGCACGCGCATCTTCATCGTGGTCGGCACCGACGGATCCGCAACCAGATCCGCGCGCACCCCCTCGTCCTCGCACAACCGC
This sequence comes from Pigmentiphaga sp. GD03639, assembly GCF_029845405.1. Taxonomy (NCBI): domain Bacteria; kingdom Pseudomonadati; phylum Pseudomonadota; class Betaproteobacteria; order Burkholderiales; family Alcaligenaceae; genus Pigmentiphaga; species Pigmentiphaga sp. GD03639. Next base: position 103,082 of record NZ_JAOCLR010000001.1, on the reverse strand, counting down.
GCAATGGCACGCCCGGAATCGTCATCGCCCACCACGCCGACCAGCGTCACATGCGCCCCCAGCGTCGCCGCGTTGCGCGCCACGTTCGCCGCCCCGCCCAGCCGGTCCTCGCTGCGCGACACATGCACCACCGGCACCGGCGCCTCGGGAGAAATGCGATGCACCTCGCCGAACCAATAACGGTCCAGCATCACGTCCCCCACCACCAACACCCGCGCCGCCGCGCGCTGCTCATCCGAGGGAAACACCCCCAACGCCGACGCGCTCATGCGTTGCTCCCCAATGAAAAACCGGCAGCCAGCCAGCCAATGCCACACACCAAGAAAACGTCACACAGATCCAGGGCGCCGCGGATCCGGCTCCGCCGGTCCACCCGCATCGCCCCCGGGATCAGGCGCCGGGCCGCCCCAAGGCGGGTCCCGGCCCCCTTGTGAGGCTGCCGCGTAGCGGCTGGGGGCTCACCATACTGGGCGCGCGTCAGCGCGTAGGGGGGGGCCTCAGCCTGCATCGAGTTCTTCCAATCGTTTGGGTGCATAGGTCTCCCAGGCGTTGCAGCCCGGACATTGCCAATGGAACCGCTTGGCCTTGAAACCGCACGCCTGGCAGGCGTAGCGATCCAGGCGTTGCGTATGCTTGTGTATCAGGCTGCGCATCAGCACGGCATCGTCCGCGGGCGTCCACGGCGAGGCGGTATCAGCCTGCGGGTTGTTCAGCGTCACCACGTTCGCGGCCGCCTGCTGCCCGGGTTCGACCTGCGCGGCCTTGTCGCCCGCCACCTGTGCCTCGAGCAGCCGGTCCAGCCCCAGCAGCGACGGATTGCGCTGCAAGGCGCCGCGGGCGAAGTTCCAGGCCTGCGCCAGGCCGCGCTGCCGGCGCAGCGCCTGGAAGATCGCATCGAACAGATCCAGCGACGGGTGGCGCGCATAGTGCGCCTCGAGCTTCTCCAGCCCCTCGCTGGCCGTACCGCGCGCCTCGTGGTTGGCAAGGAACTGCTCGGCCACCAGGCCCGCGTACTCGGGATGCGCGGACAGCACGGACTCCAGGTGCAGGCGCTGCGCCCGCAGGTCGCCTTCGCGCCGGGCCAGATCGGCCCGCATCATGGCGATGCGCACATGCGGAGCCGTGCCGCTGCCCCGCTGGGCCTGGACCGAGGCATGCGTGGCCGCGTCCAGCGCAGCATGGGCGGCGTCCATGTTGCCGGCGGCCAGCGCCGCCGCGGCTTCCTCGCAATGGAAATGAACGGCCTGGGACACGGGTTCGTCGATCAGTCCCTGCAAGGCCTGCACGGCCTGGATGGCATGCGGCCAATCCCGTTCGGTCTCGTGGATCCGGATCAGCGCACGCAGGGCGTCGGGGGCGAATCGCGTTCCCTTCAACTGGTCGAATGCCGCTTCGGCCCGGTCCAGCATGCCGGCGCGCAGATAGTCCTGCGCCAGTTCGTGCAAGGCCTGCTCACGCTGGTTGTCCGGCAGGTCGGCTCGCTGCAGCAGATTCTGGTGCACGCGTATGGCACGCTCGATCTCACCGCGGCGCCGGAACAGACTGCCCAGGGCGAAGTGCAGCTCGATCGTCTCGGGGTCGAGCTTGGCCACCTCGATAAAAGCGTCGATGGCACGGTCGTGCTGCTCGTTCAACAGGAAGTTGAGCCCGCGGAAATAGGAATCGGGCACGCTGCGATGCTCGGACAACATCTGCCGGATGTCCACGCGCGCGGCCACCCAGCCCAACCCGAACAACAAGGGAATGGCGATCAGCCACCAGGGTTCGAAATCCACATCGGTCCCTTACAAGGGGGTCACGGGCAGGATGGCGTCGGGGGACGGCGGCGCATCCGCGGCCGAGCCACCCTTGGCCACGGCCCGGGCCTGATCCAGCTCGCGCCGCAGCGAGGCGATCTCGCGCCGGCGGCGCATCACGCCCGGCACCGTCAGCAACAAGCCGAATACCGCACCGACCACGAAGCTGGCCAGCATGACCACGATCAGCGGCACTTCGCTGATCAGGTGATCGGCGAAGAAATAGACGTTCACCCGGTCGGTATTCTTGAGCGCGAACAGCAGGACCACCACGAATATGACCAGTCTCAGCGCCCAGACGAGATATCGCATGGTTTGCTCCAGGTGAGGAAAAAAAGGATTGTATCCCCCCCTACGCGCTTCGCGCGCCCGGTATGGCGAGCCCCCAAGGGAGGCCGGGACGGGGCGGTAATAGAAAACCCCGCCAGCTGGAGAGCTGGCGGGGTTTTGTTCGGGCTTGCCTGCGGCCTGCGAGGCCCGGTCAGTTCCCGGAAGGCTCTTGCACGGGGGCGTCGACCCGCTCGCGCAACTCCTTGCCGGCCTTGAAGTGCGGCACCCGCTTTTCGGGAACCAGCACCTTTTCACCGGACTTGGGATTGCGCCCGATACGCGGCGGACGCCTGGACAACGAAAAACTGCCGAAACCACGGATCTCGATGCGCTGCCCCTCCGACAGGGACTGGGCCATCGCATCGAGGATGGTCTTGACGGCGTAGTCGGCGTCCTTGGCGACCAGTTGCGGATACCGGGCGGCCAATCGGGCGATCAACTCGGACTTCGTCATTGAGTTCATGAAACCTCTTGGAACGCCGTACCGGGCAACCTGGCAACCCTCCCCATGGGCACGGCGGATCCGGCTCCGCCCCGCCCCAAGGCGGGCCCCGGCCCCCCTCGGGGGGCTGCCGCGTAGCGGCTGGGGGCTCACCATACCGGGCGCGCATCAGCGCCCAGGGGGTGGGCCTATCAGCCGTTCTGCTGGTCGAGCTTGGCCTTCAACAGGGCGCCCAGGTTGGTGGTACCCGACGAAGCGCTGGCATCCGACATGCGCTGGATGGCCTCGGCCGTCTCGGCGCTGTCCTTGGCCTTGATCGAGAGCTGGATCGAACGCGTCTTGCGGTCGATGTTCAGGATCATGGCGTCGATGTTGTCGCCGGCCTTCAGCACCGTGGTGGCATCTTCCACGCGGCCCGAAGAGATCTCGGAAGCGCGCAGGTAGCCTTCGACGTCGACCGACAGGGTCACGACTGCACCCTTGGCCTCGACCGACTTCACGGTGCCCTGGACGACGGCGCCCTTGTCATGGGTGGCCACGAAGTTGTTGAACGGATCGCCTTCCAGCTGCTTGATGCCCAGCGAGATGCGTTCCTTCTCGGTGTCGATGCCCAGCACCACGGCCTCGACCTCGTCGCCCTTCTTGAAGTTGCGCACGGCTTCTTCGCCGGACTCGCTCCAGGACAGGTCGGACAGGTGCACCAGGCCATCGATGCCGCCGGGCAGGCCGACGAACACGCCGAAGTCGGTGATCGACTTGATGGCGCCGCGGACCTTGTCGCCACGCTTGTGGTTGATCGAGAACTCTTCCCACGGGTTGGGACGGCACTGCTTCATGCCCAGCGAGATGCGGCGACGGTCTTCGTCGATCTCGAGGACCATGACTTCCACTTCGTCACCCAGGGTGACGACCTTCTTGGGATCGACGTTCTTGTTGGTCCAGTCCATTTCGGACACGTGGACCAGGCCCTCGATGCCGGCCTCGACCTCGACGAACGCGCCGTAGTCGGTCAGGTTGGTGACCTTGCCGAACAGGCGGGTGCCCTGCGGGTAGCGGCGAGCCAGGCCCACCCACGGATCTTCGCCCAGTTGCTTGACGCCCAGCGAGACGCGGTTCTTTTCCTGGTCGAACTTGAGGACCTTGGCCTGGATTTCCTGGCCGACGGACAGGACTTCCGAGGGATGACGCACACGGCGCCATGCCAGGTCGGTGATGTGCAGCAGGCCGTCGATGCCGCCCAGGTCGACGAACGCACCGTAGTCGGTGATGTTCTTGACGACGCCGTTGACGATCGCGCCTTCGTGCAGGGTCTCGAGCAGCTTCTGGCGCTCTTCGCCCATGTTGGCCTCGAGCACGGCGCGGCGCGACAGCACGACGTTGTTGCGCTTGCGATCGAGCTTGATGACCTTGAATTCGAGGGTCTTGCCTTCGTACGGAGTGGTGTCCTTGACGGGACGCAGGTCGACCAGCGAACCCGGCAGGAAGGCACGGATCGCGTTGGTCATGACGGTCAGGCCGCCCTTGACCTTGCCGGTGATGGTGCCGGTGACGAGATCGCCGGACTCCAGGGCCTTCTCGAGCTGCAGCCAGGCAGCCAGGCGCTTGGCGCGGTCGCGCGACAGCACGGTGTCGCCGTAGCCGTTTTCGAGCGCGTCGATGGCCACCGAGACGAAATCGCCTTCGGAGACTTCGAGCTCGCCCTTGTCGTCGAGGAATTCCTCGAGCGGGATCAAGGCCTCGGACTTCAGGCCGGCATTGACCACGACGAAGTTATGGTCGATGCGCACCACCTCGGCGGTGATGACTTCGCCGGATTTCATTTCCTGGCGCTTGATGCTTTCTTCGAACAGGGCGGCAAAGCTTTCTTCGCCGGCAGGGGCTTGGGAAACCGAAGACATTGTTGATGTATTACCGGGTTACGCACTTCATGGGGGCGGCCGAGACATTCGACCTGACACCGCACCAATCGGTGGAGTTGCAATACCTCATTGCTGAGGGCCTGTACTACGTGCTGACTATGATTGCCGCTGCGCCATCAGCTACGCGATGCGCCCGAGCGCTCGCCCCACCAGCTCATCACCTGCTCGACCGTCTGGTCGATGGTGAGGTGGGAGGAATCGAGCACCAGGGCATCGTGGGCGGCGGCCAAAGGCGCGTTCGCCCGTTGCGTATCGCGCGCATCGCGCGCTTCCAGATCGCGCAAAAGGGTTAAGAGGTTAGCCGAAAAACCCTTTTCGATCAACTGTTTATAGCGTCGCTGGGCCCTCGCCTCGGCGCTGGCCACCAGGAATATCTTGAGGTCGGCATCCGGAAAAACAACCGTCCCCATGTCCCGGCCGTCGGCCACCAGCCCGGGCGGGCACCGGAAAGCGCGCTGGCGGTCGAGCAACGCCGCCCGCACCGGCGCCAGGACCGCCACCTGCGAGGCCATGTTGCCGACTTCCTCGCGCCGGATGTCGGCGCTGACGTCGCGCCCGCCCATGAAGACCCCGTCGGCGACGAAGCGCACGTCCAGGGCGGCCGCGGCGGCGGCCGCGCCTTGCTCGTCACCGGCCGCGATACCCTGCTCCAGGCAGGCCAGCGCGGTCAGGCGGTACAGCGCCCCGCTGTCCAGCAGATGCCAGCCCAACCGGGCCGCCACGCGCGCCGCGATGGTGCCCTTGCCCGAGGCGGTCGGCCCGTCGATGGCGATCATGGGAACGGTGGAACCATTCATTTAAGAAACCTATCATTTTTATCGTATCGATCAATTGGCGTCGCCTCGCGAGTCGGCGCACAATTCGATAACGATTCTCATTACCAATCAAGGAAGACGACGATGGCCAAGACCCTTGCCTTCGGCGGCCTGCATATCGTGACCTCGTTCAGCGTCACCTACATTATTACCGGCAGCGTGGCGCTGAGCGGCGCGGTCACCTTCATCGAGCCGGCCGTCAACACCGTCGTGCACTATTTCTTCGACAAATTCTGGGAACGGGACCGGCGCGCCGGGAACCCGGCCGCCGCGGCTCAGGCCCCCACCAGCCCCGCATAGACATCGAAATACGTGGGAAAGGTCTTGCTCACGCAGCCGGGATCGAGAATGCGCACCCCCACGGGACCGAACGCCGCCAGCGAGAAGCACATGGCCATGCGGTGATCGTCCCAGGTGCCGATCTCGGCAGGCGTCCAGGTGGCGGGAGGGGTCACGGTCAGGCTGTCCGGGGTGGCGGTCACCGTCGCCCCCAGCTTGGCCAGCTCGGTCTGCATCGCGTGGATGCGATCGGTTTCCTTGACCCGCCAGCTCGCGATGTTGCGCAGGCGGCACGGGCCGTCCGCATACAAGGCCAGGACCGCGGCGGTCATCGCGGCATCCGGGATCAGGTTGAAATCGGCGTCGAAGGCCTTCAGGCGAGCGCCTTCGGCCACCTTGACGCCGCGGGTCTCTATCCAGTCCGGCCCCATCTCGACCTCGGCGCCCATCGCCGCCAGGGTGTCGGCGAACGCCACGTCGCCCTGGATGCTGTCGCGGCCGACGCCGGCCACGCGCACCGGACCACCGCCTATCGCGCCCAGCGCCAGGAAATAGGAGGCCGACGAGGCGTCCCCCTCGACCAGCATCTGGCCCGGCGACCGGTAGGCAGCCTGGGCGGGAACGGTGAAGCGCAGCCAGCCCTCGCGCTCGACCGTCACACCGAAGCGGCGCATCAGGTTCAGCGTCATCTCGACGTAGGGCTTGGAAATCAGCTCGCCCTCGACCTCGATCACGAAGTCCCGGCCAGCGGCCTGGGTAGCCAGCGGAGCCGCCAGCAGCAGCGCGGTCAGGAACTGGCTGGAAACCGAGCCGTTGACCTTGACCGGCCGGGACAGGTCCGGTTCGCCCCAGCCCAGCGACAGCGGCGGATAGCCCTCGCGCCCCTGGTAGGCCACGCGCGCGCCCAGCATGCGCAGCGCGTCCACCAGGTCGCCGATCGGGCGCTCGTGCATGCGTGGCACGCCGTGCAACAGGTAATGCCCGCCCATCATCGCCAGCGCGGCGGTCAGCGGCCGGATGGCCGTGCCCGCGTTGCCCATGAACAGGTCGGCCTGGCCCACCGGGAAGCGCCGCGCCCCCTCGACCAGCACTTCGTCCGGACGCTGGCCCGAAGAAATCGTTATGCCCAGCTTGCGCAATGCCGCCAGCATGACCTGGGTGTCGTCCGAATCCAGCAAGCCGGTCAGGCGGGTCGTCCCCTCGGCCAGCGCGGACAACAGCAGCACGCGATTGGAGATGCTCTTGGAACCGGGCAGGTCGACGGTACCCCGCGCGTGGCGCGCCGGCGCCAGGTCGAGATACGGCGGATGGCGGGAATCGGTCATGGCGGTCATTCGTTCGTATCGGGAGATGGCTGCCCGGCCCGCCAGGCGCGCCGGGATTTCGACACGGTCTCCAGCATGGCTTGCAGGCCCGCCGCGTCGCCCTGGCGCATGGCCTGCTCGAAGGCGTCCAGGGCCCGCCGCACCGCGGCGGTCTCTTGCATCATGGCTTCGCGGTTTGCCAGGAAGATGTCACGCCACATGTCGGGCGACCCGCCGGCGATGCGGGTGAAATCGCGGAACCCGCTGCCGGCCAGGTCCAGCCGCAGGGGCGCATCGGCGGCCTCCAGCACCTGGGCCATGTAGGCGAATGCCAGCAGGTGCGGCACGTGGCTGACCGACGCGAGCACGGTGTCGTGTTCGCCCGGACGCATCGTCCTGATCCGGGCGCCGCAGGTGGCCCATGCCTGCTCGACCAATCCGACGGCCCCGGGCGGATTCTCGTCCAGCGGGGTCAGGATCACCGTGCGGTCCTGGTACAAGTCGGCAAAGGCGGCGCCCGGGCCGCTCTGTTCGCTGCCGGCGATCGGATGGCCCGGCACGAACTGGCCGATGCGGCCGCCCAGCGCCTCGCGCGCGGCGCGCACGACGTCCATCTTCGTACTGCCGGCGTCGGTGACGACGGTATCGGGCCCCAGGTGCGGAGCCAGGCCATCCAGGGTCGCACGCGTCGCGCCCACCGGCACGGCCATCAGGATCAGGTCGGCCCGCGCCGCTTCCTGCAGCGTGGCAGGACGGTCGATCAGGCCCAGCTTGCGCGCCTGCTCGAGCGTCGCGACCTGGCGGCCGACGCCCCAGACCTCGCCGACCTGTCCGGCCCGCCGCAGCGCGGCGGCGAACGAGCCGCCGATCAGCCCCACGCCCACGACCGCGAGCACCGGTACCAATGGCCGCGAGGAACCGGAGGCCCCCCCGGCCGAATCCGGATGCGACATGGGTAGGTCTCCGCTCACGCAGATACCGGGTACGACCCCAGCACCTTGAAGAACGCCACGCGCGCCTGGAGCGCGGCCAGGGCCTTGGCGACCTTGGGATCCTGGCGATGGCCTTCGATGTCCACGTAGAAATAGTATTCCCACTGGCCGGTGCGGGCCGGGCGGGATTCGAAGCGCGTCATGGACACGTCGTTCTCGGCCAGCGGAGCAAGCATCCGGTAGACCGCACCGGCCTCGTTGGGCACGGCCAGGATCAGGCTGGTCTTGTCGCGGCCCGAGGGCGTGGTCTCGAGATGGCCGATGGCCAGGAAGCGGGTGCGATTGTGCGGATCGTCCTGGATGCCCGCGGCCACGACCTTCAGGCCCCAGCGCTGTGCCGCCTGCTCGCTGGCGATGGCCGCGACGGTGGGATCCTCGGAAGCCAGGCGGGCCGCCTCGGCATTGCTGGCCGCCGACGCGCGGGCCAGTTCGGGATGATGATCGGACAGCCAGCCCTGGCACTGCGCCAGCGATTGCGGATGCGAGCGGATGACGCTCACGCCGTCCAGCGTGCCGCTCTGGGTCATCAGGCATTGCACCACGGCCACCGAACGCTCGCCCAGCACCTTCACCGGCGAGGACAGCAGCAGGTCCAGCGTGCGGTTGACGGCGCCTTCGTTGGAATTCTCGAGCGGAACGATGCCGAAGTCCGCGCGGCGGGTCTCCACCGAACGGAAGACCTCGTCGATCGTGCCGCACGAGATCGCGTCGACCGCATGGCCGAAATGCGCCAGCACGGCCTGTTCGGAATAGGTGCCCTGCGGACCGAGATAGGCGACGCGGGCGGGCTGCTCCAGCGCGCGGCACGCCGACATGATCTCCATCCAGATGGCGGACAGCGCCTGGCCGGGCAACGGGCCGGCATTGAGCTCCTGCAGCCGGCGGATGACCTGGGCCTCGCGCTCGGGCCGGAACACGGCTCCGGCGTGGTGCTCCTTCGCCATTCCCACCGCCTGTGCGGTACGCGCGCGCTCGGACAGGAGCTCGAGCACCTGGGCGTCGATGGCATCGATGCGCTCGCGCAGCGGCGCCAGCTTCTTTTGCAGATCGTCATCCATGGCTGCGCTCGAATTCCTTCATGAAGTCGACCAGGGCGCGCACGCCCTCGATGGACATCGCGTTGTAGATGGACGCGCGCATGCCGCCCACGCTCTTGTGCCCCTTGAGCTGCAGCAGGCGCGCGGCTTCGGCCGCCTGCAGGAACGGCGCATTCAGCGCATCGTCGCGCAGCATGAACGGCACGTTCATGCGCGACCGGACGGGCCGGTGCACCGGATTGCGATAGAACGAGGTGCTGTCGAGATAGTCGTACAGCAGCCGGGCCTTCTCCACGTTGGCGGCTTCCATGGCCACCACGCCGCCCCGCTGCTTGAGCCACTTGAACACCAGCCCGGCGACGTAGATCGCATACGTGGGCGGCGTGTTGAAGCGCGAGCGCTCCTTGGCCACGATGCCGTAGTCGAACGCCGACGGGCAGATGGGCAAGGCGTGGCCCAGCAGATCCTTGCGCACGATGACGATGGTCAGCCCCGCCGGCCCGATGTTCTTCTGCGCGCCGGCGTAGATCAGCCCGGCGCGGCGCACGTCCATGGGCCGGGACAGGATGTGCGAGGATGCGTCCACGGTCAGCGCGGCGCCGGGCGCGCCCAGCGCCGCCAGGTCGGGCCAATCCATGAATTCGACGCCGCCTATGGTCTCGTTGCTGCACAGGTGGACATAGCTCGCCTGCGGGCGCACGCGCCAGGAAGCGGGGTCCGGCATGTAGGTCCACGGACCTTGCTGCGCGCCGTCCACGACGGCGGCCTGCTCGGACGTGGCCGCCACGGCCACGTCGCCGTAGCGCCGGGCTTCCGCGAAGGACTTGGCCGACCACGAACCGCTTACCACGTAGTCGGCCGCATGCGCCTCGCGGCGGCCGATCAGGTTCATCGGCGCGATGGCGTTCTCGCCCAGCCCGCCCCCCTGCAGGAACAGCACGGCATAGTCGTCCGGCACCGAGAGCAACTCGCGCAGGTCGGCCTCGGCCTCGTCGCAGATCTGCTCGAAGTGCTTGCCGCGATGGCTCATTTCCATCACGGACATGCCGCTGCCGTGCCAGTCCAGCATTTCGGCCGCCGCCTGCTGCAGCACGGCCTCGGGAAGTACGGCCGGCCCGGCCGAGAAGTTGTAGGGTCGATTCATGGCAGCCGCCTTATTCGGCCTCGCTGGAAGACGGAGCTTCCGGCCCGGCGTCGGTACCGTTGCCTTCGGGCTCCTCGGTGTCGGACTCGACCACGCGCTGCACGCCCGACAGGTGCGTGCCCTCGTCGACGTTGATCAGCGTGACGCCCTGCGTGGCCCGGCCCATTTCGCGGATCTCGCTGACGCGCGTACGCACCAGCACGCCGCCGGTGGTGATCAGCATGATCTCGTCGGCCGGATCCACCAGCACGGCGCCCACGACCTTGCCGTTGCGCTCGGACGTCTGGATGGCGATCATGCCCTTGGTGCCCCGGCCATGGCGCGTGTATTCACCGATGGGCGTGCGCTTGCCGTAGCCGTTCTCGGTCGCGGTCAGCACGCTCTGGGTCTCGTTCTCGGCCACCAGCAGCGCGATCACGGTGTGCGACTCCTCCAGCATCATGCCGCGCACGCCCCGGGCCGTGCGTCCCATGGGACGCACGTCGTTCTCGTCGAAGCGCACGGCCTTGCCGGCGTCCGAGAACAGCATCACGTCATGCTTGCCGTCGGTCAGCGAGGCGCCGATGAGGTAGTCGCCCTCGTCCAGGTCGACCGCGATGATGCCGGCCTTGCGCGGGTTGGAGAACTCGGACAGCGGCGTCTTCTTGACCGTGCCCTTGGCGGTGGCCATGAAGACGTAGTGGTCCTCGCTGTACGCCTTGACGGTCAGCACCACGGTGACCTTCTCGCCCTCCGACAGCGGGAACATGTTGACGATGGGCCGGCCGCGCGAGTTGCGCGTGCCCTGCGGCACTTCCCAGACCTTCAGCCAGTAGACCCGGCCGCGGTTGCTGAAGCACAGGATGGAATCGTGCGTGTTGGCGATGAAGAGCTGGTCGATCCAGTCGTCTTCCTTCGTGGCCGTGGCCTGCTTGCCGCGACCGCCGCGCTTCTGGGCGCGATACTCGGACAGCGGCTGGCTCTTGATGTAGCCGGAGTGGGACAGCGTCACCACCATGTCGGTCGGCGTGATGAGGTCCTCGGTGTCGAGCTCGGTCGCGTTCAGCTCGATCTGCGAACGGCGGATGTCCTTCACGTCGGTGCCGAACTCGGCCTTGATAGCCGACAGTTCGTCGCCGATGATGACGGTCACGCGCTCGGGCTTGGCCAGGATGTCGAGCAGGTCGGCGATGTTGGCCATCACGTCCTTGTACTCGCCCACGATCTTGTCCTGCTCCAGGCCGGTCAGGCGCTGCAGGCGCATGTTCAGGATTTCCTGGGCCTGCGTATCGCTCAGGCGGTACAGGCCATCGTCCTGCATGCCGAACTCCTCGCCCAGGCCTTCGGGACGGTAGGCCCCGCGGCCGCCGACCGTGTCGGCCTCGGCGCGCGTCAGCATCTCGCGCACCAGCGACGAATCCCAGGTGCGGGCCATGAGTTCCTGGCGCGCGATGGGCGGCGTGGGGGCAGCCTTGATGATGGCGATGAAATCGTCGATGTTGGCCAGCGCCACGGCCAGGCCTTCGAGCACGTGGCCGCGCTCGCGCGCCTTGCGCAGCTGGAACACCGTGCGGCGGGTCACGACCTCGCGCCGGTGCGCCAGGAAATACTCCACCATCTGCTTCAGGTTCAACAGGCGCGGCTGGCCTTCCACCAGCGCCACCAGGTTCATCCCGAAGGTATCCTGCAGCTGGGTGTTCTTGTAGAGGTTGTTGAGCACGACCTCGGGTACTTCGCCGCGCTTGAGCTCGATCACGACACGCATGCCGTCCTTGTCGGACTCGTCGCGGATATCGGAGATGCCTTCGATCTTCTTCTCGTTGACCAGCTCGGCGATGCGCTCGAGCAGCGAACGCTTGTTGACCTGGTACGGGATCTCGTCGACCACGATGGCCTGGCGGCCGCCCTTCTCGACGTCCTCGAAATGGGTCTTGGCCCGCATCACCACCCGGCCGCGGCCGGTGCGATAACCCTCGCGCACGCCGGACATGCCATAGATGATGCCGCCCGTGGGGAAGTCGGGAGCGGGAATGATCTCGATCAGCTCGTCCACCGTGCACTCCGGATTGCGCAGGCAGTACAGGCAGCCGTCGACCACCTCGGCCAGGTTGTGCGGCGGGATGTTGGTGGCCATGCCCACGGCGATGCCGGAACTGCCGTTGACCAGCAGGTTGGGCAGGCGGGCCGGCAGCAGCAGCGGCTCTTTCTCGCTGCCGTCGTAGTTGGGCCCGAAGTCAACCGTTTCCTGGTCGATGTCGGCCAGCAGTTCGTGCGCGATCTTGGCCAGGCGGATTTCGGTGTACCGCATGGCCGCCGCGCCGTCGCCGTCGACCGAGCCGAAGTTGCCCTGGCCGTCCACCAGCATGTAGCGCAGCGAGAACGGCTGTGCCATGCGCACGATCGTGTCGTAGACCGCCTGGTCGCCGTGCGGGTGGTACTTACCGATGACATCGCCGACGATACGGGCCGACTTCTTGTAGGCCCGGTTCCAGTCGTTGTTCAGTTCGTGCATCGCGTACAGCACGCGCCGGTGCACGGGCTTGAGACCGTCCCTCACGTCGGGAAGCGCGCGGCCCACGATCACGCTCATCGCGTAATCCAGGTAGCTGCGGCGCATTTCCTCTTCAAGAGAGATCGGTAGTGTTTCCTTGGCGAAGGAATCCATGGGCAAGCTGCTTCAAGAGGTGTTGTCGCATCCCGCTCGCAAGGCATTTCGCGAGGGCAAAACAGCTTGCGAACGAACGGCGGGCGAAGCTTAAGAGTTTATCACCCCGGCCTGGCGTTATGCTTAGGGCCCGCCCGCCACCCGACGCGTCCATGGCCCCGACCACCCTGCTGCTTCCCGACTGGCTGATCCCCGTCGAACCCGACCAGGCCGTCCTGGCCGGCCATGGCATCGCCATGCGCGATGGCCGGATCGCCGACATCGCACCGCACGGCGTGCTGCGGGACCGCCACCCCGGCGCCGCCGAACGCCCCCTGGCCGGCTGTGCCTTGCTGCCCGGCTTCGTCAACCTGCACACGCACGCAGCCATGAGCCTGTTGCGCGGCGCCGGCGACGACCTGCCGCTCATGGCCTGGCTGCAAGAGCGCATCTGGCCTCTGGAGCGCAAGCTGATGTCGGCCGACTTCGTCTACGACGGCAGCGTCCTCGCCTTCGCCGAGATGCTGGCCGGAGGCACCACCTGCTGCGCCGACATGTATTTCCACCCCGAAGAGGTGGCCCGCGCCGCGCTGTCGATGGGAATCCGCGCGGCGGTGGGCGGCACGGTGTTCGAGATACCCGGCGCGCCGCCGGCCGAGCAGATGCTGGCGCAGGCCCTGGCGGCCCACGAAAAGTACCGCGGCGAACCGGGACTGCGCTTCATGCTGGCTCCCCACGCGCCCTACACGGTGGGCGACGACATGCTGCGCCACCTGGCCGCCGTGGCCGAGGAGGCCGACCTGACCATCGCCATCCACCTGCACGAAACCCGCCAGGAAGTCGAGGAAGCGGTGGCCATGCACGGCATGCGCCCCGCCGAGCGCCTGGCCCATCTCGGCCTGCTGTCGCCCCGGCTGGTGGCCGTGCACGGCGTCCACCTGGACGCCGACGACATCGCGCTGCTGGCGTCCCACGGGGTCAGCCTGGCCCACTGCCCCGCTTCCAACCTCAAGCTCGCCAGCGGCCTCGCGCCGGTTGCCCGCCTGCTCGAGGCCGGCGTCAATCTGGGCATAGGCACCGACGGCGCGGCCAGCAACAACCGCCTGGACATGCTGTCGGAACTACGGCTGGCGGCCCTGCTGGCCAAGGGCGCCAGCGGCGATGCGCGGGCGCTGCCTGCCCACCGGGCGCTGCACGCGGCCACGCTGGGCGGCGCGAAGGCGCTGGGGTGGGACGACCGGATCGGCTCGGTCGCGGTGGGCAAATATGCCGACCTGGTGGCGATACGGCTCGATTCCGCCCGGCTCGCGCCGGTATTCGACCCGGTGTCCCACGTGGTCTACGCGGCCGGAAGAGAGGACGTGGAAGAGGTATGGATCGACGGCCGGACAGTTGCAAAAAAACTACAACTCACCAATTCACCATCAAAAAGCGATCTCGAAAGGATAATGTCCCGGATATCGCAGTGGCGCTTGCGTGCAGCCGGTGTGATTTCTGGCACAAACACTTACTTATCCCAGGAGTGAGTGGCATGAGAGAACAACCGCAATGCTATACTGGGCATGTATATCCATGTTGCGGCGGGGGTTCGCTGCGAGTTTCATTTCAAGCTAAGAGGAGAAACATGAACAAACGCTCCAAAATTGGAATCTCTCTGGCGCTCGCCTTCGCTGCCGTGACGGCCTCGGGCGTGGCCTCTGCTCAAGCCGGTAAGGTCAACGACAACTGGCAATCGGCGTTCGGCGTGCAAGTCAAGAGCGCTGACGGCCTGTGCTGGCGCAATGGGTTCTGGACCCCCGCCACCGCCGACCCGTCCTGCGATGGCGCGCTGAAGGTCGCTGCGCCCGCCGCTGCCCCGGCTCCTGCCCCCGCTCCCGCCCCGGCTCCGGCTCCCGTGCCCGTTCCGGTCAGCCAGAAGGTCACCTACTCCGCCGACGCCTTCTTCGACTTCGACAAGTCCGTCGTCAAGCCCGAAGCCAAGGCCAAGCTGGACGAGCTGGTCAACCAGATCCGCGGCATCAACCTGGAAGTCGTGATCGCCGTCGGCCACACCGACTCGATCGGTACCGACGCCTACAACCAGCGCCTGTCGGTCCGTCGTGCCGAAGCTGTCAAGGCCTACCTGGTCAGCAAGGGCATCGAAGCCAACCGCGTCTACACCGAAGGCAAGGGCGAGAAGCAGCCCATCGCCGACAACAAGACCGCCGCCGGCCGTGCCAAGAACCGCCGCGTGGAAGTCGAAGTCGTGGGTACGCGCAACAAGTAATCCACTGCCTGACAGTTGGATCCCGGCGGTATCCTTCGGGTACCGCCGGCTGGAACCCCGCTCTGCGGGGTTTATTTTTTTGCCGCCAAACTGGAGTCCGCCATGACCACCACCGCCCAGGAATCCCGGCCCGTCAACGCCGATGCGGCCGAGTTGGCCAAGTTCAGCGCCCTGGCCTCGCGCTGGTGGGACCCGGAAAGCGAATTCAAACCGCTGCATGCCATCAATCCGCTGCGCCTGGAATGGATCAGCCAGATGGCGCACGGGCTGGGAAACAAGACCGTGCTGGACGTCGGTTGCGGCGGCGGCATATTGGCCGAAAGCATGGCGGCTCGCGGCGCCATGGTCACCGGTATCGACCTGGCCGAAAAATCGCTGAAGGTCGCGAAACTCCATAGCCTGGAAAGCGGCGTGAAAGTGGAATACCGCAATATCAGCGTGGAGCAGTTGGCCGATGACCAACCCGGCTCTTTCGATATCGTGACGTGCATGGAGTTACTGGAGCACGTACCGGATCCGGAATCCGTCATCCGGGCCTGCGCCAGGCTGGCCAAACCCGGCGGACACGTTTTTTTCTCGACGCTGAACCGCAATTTAAAATCGTTTACCTTTGCCATACTGGGCGCCGAATACATATTGGGCCTGGTACCGCGAGGCACGCACAGCTACGACCATTTCATCCGCCCCAGCGAACTGTTGGGCGCCGCCCGCGGCGCCGGCCTGGAGGCAGTCGCGATCAAGGGATTGGAATACAACCCCCTGACGAAAATCTACAAACTGAGCAGCGACAGCAGCGTCAATTACATGGTGGCGACGATACGCTCATGAAACCGCTGGTTCTTTTCGATTTCGACGGCACATTGGCCGATACCGCCCCCGACCTTGCCGCCGCCGCCAATCAGCAGCGCCTGCGCCGGGGCCTGCCCGCCCTGCCCTACGAGCAACTGCGTCCCATGGCCTCGCACGGCGCGCGGGGATTGCTGCGCGTGGCGCTCGGGCTGACCCCCGAGTCGCCCGGCTACGAAGCGTGCAAGCAGCAGTTCCTGGACGACTACGCCGCCAACATCGCCGTGCATACCTCCCTCTTCCCCGGGGTGGAAACATTGCTGTCCAGCCTCGTCCAGGAGGGCTGGGCATGGGGCATCGTCACCAACAAGGTCACCCGCTTCACCACGCCGCTGGTGCGCCACCTGGCGCTCGAGCAGCACAGCGCCGTCGTGGTCTGCGGCGACACCACCGCCTACTCGAAACCGCATCCTGAACCGCTGCTGCACGCCGCGCGGGAAGTCGGCGTCGCGCCGCGGCATTGCCTGTACGTGGGCGACGACCAGCGCGACATCGTTGCCGGCAAGGCCGCGGGCATGAAGACCATCGCCACCGCCTACGGCTATTGCGGCGATGGCGTGCCTGTCGAGGCCTGGGGCGCGGACGCGGTCGTCGCCTCGGTCCCGGACTTGCTGCCGGCGATACGGCGCCTGCTGCCGACATGATCCCCCCGGCCGGAGCCGCCTCTTGAAAACCCGCCCCATGGCTCCATATGGGATACAATCCTCCTCAAGGGGCCGTACCGGTTTCGACGGGGGTCGCGAAGCAGCACAGGGCATGTCGAGCACCAGTAAGCTCGTTAAACCACTGGAACGCAAATAAACGCCAACGACGAGCGTTTCGCTCTCGCCGCTTAAGCGGTGAGCCGCTGCACCGATCTGTCCTTGGGTCGGGCGGAGGAAGGGCAACTTTCCTAAGGATCCCTGTCTAGGGCCATAAACCCCCGAAGCAGCCTGATCCTGAACCGCAGCAGTGTCATTCTCAAGGAATCGGTATGGACTGGGGTCACACGGTTCATGCTTAAACTACGTGAATCGCTGTGTGCCGGCCTGTCGGTTGGCTAAGCACACGGTTAAATCCAAATAAATCGACTACACATGTAGAACTGTCTGTAGAGGGCTTCCGGACGCGGGTTCAATTCCCGCCGGCTCCACCATATACCGCCAGCATCTGGCGCCAGAATCCCCAGGAAAGCCTCGGCCGTCCTGGGGATTTTTTTCGTCCGTGGACGGCTCAGTCCTGCTCGCCCATCGCCGGGTCGCTCACCGCATGCTCGCCCGTTTCGACGCGGCCGGCAAAGCGCCTGCGGAAGGCCGCGTCGGCGCTGCAGCTGACTTCGAAGTCATACCAGCGACCGCTGCCGGCCAACTCCCAGTGCAGGGACTCCTGGGCGCCGGGCGCCACCGTAACGGTCCAGGGGCCATCCTCGCGGTAGGCCCTGGCCGCGACCGTGAAGGTGCAGGCCTGGGTGCCGCCGTTCATCAGTTCCGTGTAGACGTTCCCGTTGGCGATGTCGTAGCAGACGCGGATTTCGGGCTGCACGCCGGTATCAGCGATACGCGCGGTGTCGCCGATGAAGTGACGATGGTAGCCGTTGGGGCCCAGTACCCACAGGTCGTAGCGGCCCAGATTGTCCAGTCCCGCGTTCCAGGTGTCGTCCAGCGTCTTGCCCGCTTCCACCGTATACCGGCGCGGGATCCGGTCCAGGTGATGGCGGTCATAGACGTGGAACACCGCTCCCTGCTTGCCGGTATTCGAGAACAGCAGCTTCACCTGGCCGTCCGGTCCGCAGCGCGCGCTGGTATGCAGCTCGTACGGCAAGGCCCGCGACGGGCGCGTGCCGCTCGCCTGGATCGGCATCTGCAGGTCGGCGGGCAAGGGCATGGCGGGCAGCGCCTGCTGGCTGGAACGCAGCTGGTCCGCGGCCGCGCGCGTGTTGCGGCCGCCCAGCGTAGGCAATGCTTCGTCGTTGGGCGTGGCGAAGTTGAAGGCGCTGGTCAGGTCGCCGCAGACCGCGCGGCGGAACGGGCTGATGTGGGGCTCTTCCACGCCGAAGCGCGCTTCCAGGAAGCGCAGCACCGAAGTGTGGTCGAACACTTGCGAATTGACCCAGCCGCCACGGCTCCACGGCGAGATCACGTACATCGGCACGCGCGGCCCGGGGCCGAAGACGCGGCCGTCCGGAGCGGGCTGGCGGGTGCTGCCGGCCGGCGCGGCCTGCGTGTAGTACTCGGAGGCCAGGCTCGCCTCCGGCAGCGTGGTCTTGCCCGCCAGGGAGAGGTCGGCATTGCGCGACGGCGGCGACGGCGACGGCACGTGGTCGAAGTAGCCGTCGTTCTCGTCGAAGTTGACCAGCAGCACCGTCTTGCTCCAGACCTCCGGCACCGCGGTCAGCGCATCCAGCACCTCCTGGAGGAACCAGGCGCCCTGCACGGGACTGGACGGCCCGGGGTGTTCGCAATAGATGGACGGCGCATTGATCCAGGAAACCTGCGGCAGGCGGCCTTCGCGGATGTCGCGGCGGAAGGCGTCCAGGTAGGAATCCGGCGTGGTGCCCGGCAGGGTATTGGCGATGCCCTTGTACAACGGGTTGCGGGCATTGTCCGTGGCGGGATCGTAGGCGTGGTAGGGCAGGCCCTGGCCCGTGTTGGAATACGGGGCATTGGGCGCGCCGCCGCTCGACACGGGGAAGCCCGACGCCAGGTTGGCGGCACGGAACTGGCGGAAGGCGCCCAGCATGTTGTCGCCCCACTCGTCGGGCATGTTCTGGTAGCAGATCCAGCTGATGCCGGCATCCTCCAGGCGTTCGGCATAGGTCTTCCAGGTATAGCCGATCGCGTCCGAGCCCGGCGTGCCGGGAATGGCGTCCCACTCGTTCGTGACGTAAGCCACGTTCTGCGCGGTGGGCCCGTTGGTGCCGGTGAGATGGAACGACCGGTTGGCGTCGGTGCCCGTGTGCATCGAGCAATGATAGGCGTCACAGAGGGTGAATGCATTGGTCAGGGCAAACTGGAAGGGGATTTCCTGTTCCTTGAAATAGCCCATGGACGTATTGGTCTTGTGGCGCGCCCATTGGCTCATGCGGCCGTTGTCCCAGGCAAGCTGGCTGTCGCCCCAGTCGTGCGGGGTGCCGCTGACGCGCTGCGCGTTGTTGGCCGTCCCGTCCAGGTGATAAGGCGTGAGCAGCGCGCCGTTGCTGCGCTCCTGCTGCCAGACCTTGCGGCCGTTGATCATGGGAATGGTGAAGCGATCGCCGAAGCCGCGCACGCCCTTGAGCGTGCCGAAGTAATGATCGAACGACCGATTCTCCTGCATCAGGATCACGACGTGCTCGACGTCCCGGATGGTGCCGGTCTTGTTGTTGGCGGGGATGGCCAGCGCCTTGCGGATGCTGGGCGGAAAGGTGGCGAGTACGCCGGCGGCGAGGCCGGCGCCCGAAGTGGCTTGCAGAAATCGGCGGCGGGAAGTCATGGATGTCCGTGCGTGGGTCGTGGGAAACGTCGTGCAGCCGTTACGGCGCGCAGCGCAGGTCGGGTTTCGATGGCGTGGTGGGCGGCTGCTCTGTCCCCGGGCCGGAGGAAGGCGGCGATGAATCGTCATCGCTGCCACAGGCGGTCAGGAATGTGGCGACGGCAAGCGCCACGGCGAAGGCTCGCGCAAAGATCGGTATGGGCATGGGTGGGCAGAGTAAAAGGGATGCGACAGGCCAGGCACGAGAAATGTGCGGCGGTGCAAGCCTAGAAAGCCCAGGTGACAACGGGGTGAAAATCGGACGCCGGATTCGCAACGAAATGCGAGCGCGCGGACCGCCGCGCCAGGCAACGCCGACTCAGATATCGGGGATCAGCCGCTTGCCCAGGCTCACCGCGTCGTCCTGCGCGTACCCCAGTGCCCGGTAGAAATCGATGACCTGGCCGTTGGCCGTGCGCACCAACAGGTTGATCTTCGGGCACCCGCGTTCGATCAGGAGCTGTTCCGCATGCGCCATCAAGCGACGGCCGTGGCCGCATCGCTGGTGGCCGGGATGCACCGCGAGGTAATACACCCAGCCGCGGTGTCCGTCGAAACCCACCATGGCCGACGCGATGGGCGCCCCGTCGGACTCCCCGACGAGGAACAACTCGGGCTGCGCGGTCAGCTTGCGCTCGATGTCCTTTCTGGGATCATTCCAGGGCCGCGTCAGCCCACAGGCCTGCCACAGGGCGATAATGGCCGCTTCGTCGGCGGGTCGGTACGAACGAATAAGCATGTTTTCCGGCACTTGCAAGAGTACGGTTGGTGGGCGGATGACTTTTATACTATGGCCATTGCCACGGCAGTCCGCGCTCGTGCCGGACCGTCCAGGATCGCGTACCCCCTCCATACAGGACCGCCATGCTGAGACTCGCCCTCCTCGCCGCCTGCGCGCTGGCCGCGCACAATGCCATGGCCTCGTGCATGCCGCGCACCGACGACGAATTGAAAGCCATGAGCGATGCCGACCTGAAGGCCGCCTATTGCGAGGCGCGTGCGCAGTCGGCGGGGCGTGCGGCTCCCGCGGTACCGTCCCTGCCCTCGTTGCCAGGCGGGCCGAACGCCGGACCGCGCACCGTCGCGCCCGCCGCCAATGCCTGCCTGACCGCCACCTTGCAACTCGTGCGGGTCATGGAGGCGCGGAAGATCGATGTCGACCGAGCTCGGGCAAACTGCGCCAAATAGGAACCATTCCCCCTTCCCGACTCAACCGCGCCCGGCTTCGCGAAGCCTGCGCCCGACCGATGACTGCCATGAAAATCGCCGCCCCCCTGATATTGTTCGCCGCGCTGGCGATCCGGCCGGCCCATGCCGCCGAACCCTGGACAGGCGCGTTCTGGAACGAACAATGCGCCGCGGGCGCCAGTGGAGACGCCTCGCTGGGCTGTTCGGCATTCGTGATGGGCGCGATCGACGGCATGCGCGTCCAGTCCATGGCCACCAGGACGCCGCTGCCGTTCTGCGCGCCCGGCAATGTGTCCACCGGACGCACGGTCGAGCTCTTCCGGCAGCGGCTGGCCAGCCGGCCGCAGGATCACGGCCTGCCCGCCGTGGTGATATTGGTGAACGCGCTGGGCGACGCCTATCCCTGCAAGCAATAGGCACCGCGGGGACGAAAAAAAACGCCCGGCCTGAAGCCGGGCGGTGGAATGCCCCTGCCTGGCCGCCTAGAACCGCGCGCCTGAGTGGGCAATCGCGTCCAGGCTCTGCCGCAGGGCCTCGCGCGCCTGGGCGGCCGCGTCGGTCTCGCCGGCACTGGTCTTGGCCATGCGGGTGGCATCCGCCGTTCCCTCGTAGGGCAGCGGCGGCTCCGCGCAGGTGCTGCTGCGCCCCGGCACCACGCCGTTGGCGAAATAGGTGCCGATCGTCGCGTCGACGCAGGCATTGCTTTCCGGCACCACGCCATGCGAGTAGGCGCCGGTAACCAGGACCAGGTGCGCCTGCGGCAGTTGGTCGAAAGAACGCCGGGCGCCTTCTGTCGCGGTCTGGGCGTCGAACTCGCTTTGCAGCATCAGGATGGGAGCCGACGAGCCGGCGCGCGACAGCGGCGGCTTGGCGACCGAAGGCCCGCCCCAGGTCGCGCACAGGCTGCGCGTGACCGAGCCGCCCTCGTAGGGATAGCGGGCCGCCATCTCGTTGCCCAGCTTCACCCAGTATTGCGGATCGGTGCTCGTGGCCACCGTGTCGTTGCACACCACGGTGTTGAACACGGAGTTGAAGGTACTGAGCTCCACGGGCGAGGCCGTCGGTTCGTAGGCCAGAAGATACGGCTGCAGCATGGCCTGGGCCAGCCCCCGGACCTCGGCATCGTCGCCGAAGGAATCCGGCACGAACTCGTAATCCATCAATTTCGCGTCCAGCACCGTGAAGTTACGGATGTCGTCCGGGTTGTCGGTCAGGATCTGGTTCATGCCGCGCGCGGCAGCGATGAGCTGCGCGCCCTTGGCCACGCGATGGGTCTTGCTGAGGATCGCGTGCAGGCTTGCCTGCTGGCCGAACGCCACCCGCATGGGTTCGGGCAGGGTGCGATAGACGTTCGCGATCTCGGCTGCGTTGGTGCCTATCCCGAAGCGGTCGGGATGGCGGGCCGCGAAGGGCGCGATGAATTCGTCCAGCACCCGCTGCATGGCCATGGGCTGCATCACGACGTTGACGTCGATGTTGCCGGTGACGTCCATGGAACTGTCCAGCACCATGCGCCCGACCCGCTCGGGGAACAGCGACGCATACCAGGCACCCAGCCAGGTGCCGTAGGAAATGCCGACGTAGTTGAACTTGGCGTCGCCCAGCAGTTCGCGGATCAGGTCCATGTCGCGGACCGTGGCGTCGGTATTGATGTACTTGACCAGCGGATTGCGCAGGCAGGCATCGCCCAGCGCATTGGCATTGAACAGCATGGCCGCGACGTTGGCCTCGCTGCGGTCCGAACTATGATGCTCCGGCCTGAGCATGCCGCTCGTGCCGCAGTACATGCGGCTGCTGGCCCCTACGCCGCGCGGCGAAAAGCCGATCATGTCGTAGCGCTGGACGATCGTGCGAAGCTGTTGTCCCGTGGTCGTGGACGCGCTGGCGTTGCCCCACAGCGCGGCCAGGTTCAGCGACCAGCCCAGGCCGTCGCCGCCGGGGCCGCCCGGATTGACCAGGATGGCGCCCAGCCGCTGCGTGGGCTCGCCCGCCGCCACGCGGGACACGGCCACGACGGCATCGCCCTTCGTGGGATTCGAGTAGTCGAGCGGCACGCGTATGGTCGCGCAGCTCAAGCGGTCCCTCAGGGTGATATAGGCGGGGGATTCGCCACCCAGGGTTTCGGGATCGCAGGCCTGCCAGTTGACGACCTGGTCGCGGTACGGTTGCAAGGGATCGACCGGGGGCGGAACCGCCCCGTCGCCGCCGCAGGCACCCAGCGCGGCCAGCACTGCCGCCGCCAACCCGGCGGCCATGGCGCGTGCCCGCAAATTCGAGAATTCACAAAGTCGTCCCAATTCGATACCCCCGGTTGCTTATTTATCAATTTGTTTCATTTAACCCTATTATCGGGGGACGCCTTTTCAAGAGCAAGCGCGAGTGTTTTGCCCCCCTCGCCAACTTGGATCTATGCTGGATGGCTATGAAGGAGTCCATCATGCCCACCCCCCTCGCCGCTTCCGAAACGGTCGGCCACCCCCGCGACGTCGAACGCATCGTGGCCGGGCGCGCCACGTCGGACGGCGCCGGCGTCAAGCTCACCCGGGTCATCGACCAGCACCTGCAACGCCGCCTGGATCCGTTCCTGATGCTGGACGCGTTCGGCACCGACAATCCCGAGGACTACATCGCGGGCTTCCCCGACCATCCGCACCGCGGCTTCGAGACCATCACCTACATGATCGCGGGCCGCATGCGCCACCGGGACAGCGCCGGGCACGAGGGCCTGCTGGAGAACGGCGGCGTGCAATGGATGACCGCGGGCCGGGGGGTGATCCACTCCGAGCTCCCGCAGCAGGAAGAAGGCGTGATGGAAGGTTTCCAGCTCTGGCTGAACCTGCCCGCGCGCGACAAGATGTCGACGCCCTGGTATCGCGATTTCCAGGCCGCGGACCTGCCCCGCGCCAGAACCGCCTCGGGCGTCGAGGCAACCGTCATCGCGGGCCGCAGCCACGGTGTCGAAGGCGCCGTGTCCCGTCCCGCCACCGACCCGTATTACCTTGACGTGCACCTGCCGGCAGACACGCAATTCCGGCAGCCCCTGCCTCCCGGCCACAATGCCTTCGTCTACGTGTATCGAGGCAGTGTCGCCATCGGCGCCACCCGGATCGAGTCCGGCCGCATGGCCATCCTGGCCAACACGCCCGAGGCCGACGGCGTCGTCCTGGCCGCGCATGGCGGACCGGCACGCGCGCTGTTGATCGCGGGACACCCGCTGCGCGAGCCCATCGCGCAGTACGGACCGTTCGTCATGAATGACCAGCAGGAAATCTTCCAGGCGCTGAGCGACTTTCGCGACGGCCGCCTGGCTTGAGAAACACCGAGATGAAACCCGACATCGAATTGCACCGGGTCTACGACCACGCGGACGTCGCGCCGGGCCGCTACCGTGTCCTGGTGGACCGGTTGTGGCCCCGCGGCGTCCGCCGCGAGGACCTGGTCTACGACGCCTGGCCCAAGGACCTCGCGCCCAGTCCCGAACTGCGCCGCTGGTTCGGCCATCGTCCCGACCGGTGGGCCGAGTTCCACCAGCGCTATGCGTCCGAGCTCGGCGGCGATGCGCAGCGGCAGGAATTGTCCGCGCTGCTGCGCGATGCCGGTGGCCGCCCGATCACCTTGCTGTACGGCGCGAAGGACCCGGACCACAACCATGCGCTCGTGCTGCGCGACGCGCTGCTGCGCGCGGCCCGCCATTCCTCATGACCATGCTGACGCTGTTCGTGGAGTACCGTCCCACTCCCGTGGGGCAGATGCTCATCCTGACCGATGGCGACGGCCGCCTGCGGGCGGTCGATTGGGAAGACTACCAGCCGCGCATGCATGAACTGCTCGGCCATCACTACGGCAAGCAGGGTTACGCGCTGCGCGACAGAGACACCCCCAGCGAGGCCAGCCGGCGCCTGGAGGCCTACATGGCGGGCGAATTGCCGGCCATCGACGACCTCGAGGTGGCCACCGCCGGAACGGACTTCCAGCGCGACGTCTGGCGCGAACTCCGGCGCATCCCGGTCGGACAAACCATCAGCTACTCCGAACTCGCCTGCCGCATCGGGCGGCCCAAGGCGGTACGTGCGGTGGGGCTGGCCAACGGCGCCAACCCGGTCAGCATCGTCGTCCCCTGCCACCGCGTCATCGGCGCCAACGCCAGCCTTACCGGTTACGGCGGCGGGTTGCACCGCAAGGTCTGGCTGCTGGAACACGAAGGGGTCCGGCTGGCGCCGCGCGAGAGCCGCCGCCAGCCGGGCCTGTTCTGACGCCCCTTTACCCGGGGCGCCGCCCGGACGATGTCTACCGTTTCATCTTGGCGTTGTCGTGCGTGGACTTGATCAGGCTTTGCAGTTCCTTGCCCTTGGCCAGATGCTGCTGAAGGTTGGGCAGCGTCTTGGCGGCGAACGCCTTCACATCCGCGTCCTCGGCGTCCTTGGCGGCCTTTTCGAACAGCTTGACCGCGTCCTCGTGCGCGTCCACCGCGATGTCGTCGGCGTACTCCTTGTCGAAGTCAGGGCCGCTCTTCTTCTGCAGGTCGCTCAGCGCCGAACGCACCTTGCGGGTAGGCTCGGCCGGCAGCTGCACGCCCTTGCTGGAAGCGAGCGTCTTCAGCTCGCCGTCCACCTTCGTGTGGTCGTCCACCATCATCTTGGCGAAACTCTTCACATCGGGGTGGGAGCCGTTGCGCTCGGCGATCTGGCTGGCGCCGATCTCCAGTTGTCCGCTTTCCGCGGCATCTTGTAGAAAGCGCGCGTCCTTGCGGGCAAGATCGGCGGCGGCGGCCGAGCCGGCGCCGAACGCCAGGGCAACGGCCAATACGGCGGTCTGCAATCGATGCATGGCAATTCTCCTGTGATGAAGACCCTGGAGGCTCAGCAATCCGCATACCCGGGCAGCCCGGCCATCGGATCGCGGTTCCCTATTTGGGCCCTTCCCGCTTCTCCAGAACGGCGGGGGTATCGTCCTGCGGCGCGCTCAGGCCGGGCCGGTCCTGCCGCGGGTCCGGCTGCGGCGACCCGTCGTAGCTGGTGGCCGGCTTGTGCTCGGCCCGCCTGGATGGCGGCGCACCGTCCTCGGCACCGGTGCTTTCGGGCAGCGACGCGAGCTGCCCCACGCCCTGCTCGTTCGACGGGCGCAGTTTCTCGTCCTCTTTCTTCGATTCCATGATGTGCTCACTCGATGTGCGGTTGGCCGCTCCTGCCAGCAAGCCCCGTTCCTCGCACACGGCGGTATAGTTGTCGGTCCCCGCCTTCACCCGAGACCCGCACCCATGGCCAGACTCCTGTACGACCTTGCCGGCGCCAATCCCGACTTCCGCTTCAGCCCCTATTGCTGGCGCGCGCGGCTGGCGCTGGCGCACAAGGGCCTGGAGGTGGAAACCGTGCCGTGGCGCTTCACCGAAAAGGACAAGCTCGCGTTCTCGGGGCAGGGCCGCGTGCCGGTGCTGGTCGACGGCGACCGGGTCGTGCCCGACTCCTGGCAGATCGCGCTGTACCTTGAAGCGACCTATCCCGACGCCCCGTCGCTGTTCGGCGGGCCGCAGGCCCAGGCCATCGCCAGGTTCGTCAACAGTTGGGCCGATTCCGTGCAACTGCCCGGGCTCACGCGGCTGGTGCTGGTCGACATCCCCGCCACGCTGCACGAAAACGACGTGCCCTACTTCCACAGCAGCCGCGAGCAGCGCATGGGCATGCCCGTGGCCGCCGTCTGCGCCGACCGCGACACCCGCGTCGAGGAATTCCGGGCCAGCCTGACGCCGCTGCGGCTGGTGCTCAAGACCCAGCCCTTCCTGTGCGGCGAGGCTCCCGCCTATGCCGACCACATCGTCTTCGGCGGCTTCCAGTGGGCGCGCTGCGTCAGCGACTTTCCCGTTCTTGCGGAAGGCGACGTCGTCGCGCAATGGCTGGAACGCATGCTCGAGGCCGCCGGTCCGGCGGCACGCCGCATGCCTTCCCTGCGGTCCTGAGCCCGGCACGTCCAACTGCAACATCGCTTGTACACGGGCGGTTCGCCCTCATATCCTTTGCCATCCGGCGCGGCGCAGGACGGTGCCCGCGCCTTGCCCTGACACGTTCCTGAAGCATCCGTCGCCTACGATGATCGATAGCATTTTACGATCAGCTATATTGAATCAATCAATTTGATCAATTATCCAGTGACGTATACCATTCATATACGTCTTTTCAACCCAGCAAGAGAGGAAACCGCAATGTCTCTAGTCAATACTCAGGTCAAGCCGTTCAAAGCGACCGCCTTCAAGGAAGGCAAGTTCATTGAAGTCACCGACCAGACCCTGAAGGGCAAGTGGGCCGTGGTGGTGTTCTATCCGGCCGACTTCACCTTCGTGTGCCCGACCGAGCTGGAAGACCTGGCCGACAACTACGCCGAATTCCAGAAGCTGGGCGTCGAGGTGTACTCGGTCTCGACCGACACCCATTTCTCGCACAAGGCCTGGCACGACACCTCGCCCGCCATCGGCAAGATCAAGTACGCGATGATCGGCGACCCCACCTGGGAAGTCACCCAGAACTTCGAAGTCCTGCGTGAAGGCCAGGGCCTGGCCGACCGCGGTACCTTCATCATCGACCCGCAAGGCGTGATCCAGGCCGTGGAAGTGACCGCCGAAGGCATCGGCCGCGACGCCAAGGAACTGCTGCGCAAGGTCAAGGCCGCCATCTACGTGGCCAACCACCCGGGCGAAGTCTGCCCCGCCAAGTGGAAGGAAGGCGAGAAGACGCTGGCTCCTTCGCTGGACCTGGTCGGCAAGATCTAAGTCCCGCCCGCCGTTCGATGGCGGCGCCGCGCCGCGGGGCCGCCATCCGGCACGGAACGTAGCAGTCAAGCAGTAGAAAGGCAGTACCGCCCGGCACGCCACAAGCGAGCCGGGCGCCATCCGAGAACACAAGATACGGAGCGAAGGGAGCGAATATGTTGGACGCCAATCTCAAGACCCAGTTGCAGGCCTACCTGGAAAAAATCACGCAGCCGATCGAGATCGTCGCGTCCCTCGACGACGGCGACAAGTCTCGCGAGCTCGCTGAACTCCTGAAGGAAATCGCCGGCCTGTCGGAACGCATCACGCTGATCGAGCGACGCGACGACGACGAGCGCAAGCCTTCCTTCACCATCAATCGCCCCGGCGAGGACATCGGCATCCGCTTTGCCGCCATTCCCCTGGGCCATGAATTCACGTCGCTGGTCCTGGCCCTGCTCCAGGTCGGCGGCCACCCGATCAAGCTCGATGCCGACGTGATCGAGCAGATCAAGAACCTGGACGGCGACTTCTCGTTCGAGACCTATGTGTCGCTGTCCTGCCAGAACTGCCCCGAGGTCGTCCAGGCCCTGAACGTGATGTCGCTGCTGAACCCGCGCATCCGCCAGGTCACGATCGACGGCGCGCTGTTCGAGGACGAAGTCGAGAAGCGCCAGGTCATGGCCGTGCCCACGGTCTACCTGAACGGCGAAGTGTTCGGCCAGGGCCGCATGAGCGTAGAGGAATTCCTTGCCAAGCTCGACAGCAACGCCGGCCAGCGCGACGCCGAGAAGCTCAGCGCGCGCGAGCCGTACGACGTGCTGATCGTCGGCGGCGGCCCCGCGGGCGCGGCTGCTGCCGTCTACGCGGCGCGCAAGGGCATCCGCACCGGCGTCGTGGCCGAGCGCTTCGGCGGCCAGGTCCTGGACACGCTGGCGATCGAGAACTTCATCTCCGTCAAGGAGACCGAAGGGCCCAAGTTCGCCACCGCGCTGGAAGAACACGTCAAGGCCTACGACGTCGAGATCATGAACGTGCAGCGCGCCGAGGCCCTGGTGCCGGGCGCCAAGATGATCGAGGTCAGGCTGGCCAACGGCGGCGTGCTCAAGGGCCGCACGGTCATCCTGTCCACCGGCGCGCGCTGGCGCGAGGTGAACGTGCCGGGCGAACGCGAGTACCGCAACCACGGCGTGGCGTACTGCCCGCACTGCGACGGCCCGCTGTTCAAGGGCAAGCGCGTCTCCGTGATCGGCGGCGGCAACTCGGGCGTGGAAGCGGCGATCGACCTGGCCGGCCTGGTCGAGCACGTGACCCTGCTGGAATTCGCCCCCGAGCTGCGTGCCGATGCCGTGCTGCAGCGCAAGCTCAACAGCCTGTCCAACGTCACGGTCATCACCCAGGCGCAGACCACCGAGATCACCGGTGACGGCAAGAAGGTGAACGGCCTGACGTACAAGGACCGGCAATCGGGCGAAGAGCACCACATCGAACTCGAGGGTGTCTTCGTGCAGATCGGGCTGGTGCCCAATACCGAATGGCTCAAGGGCACCGTGGCGCTGAGCAAGCACGGGGAAATCGAGGTCGATGCCAGGGGCCAGACCTCGGTGCCCGGCGTGTTCGCCGCGGGCGACGTGACGACCGTGCCGTACAAGCAGATCATCATCGCCGCGGGCGAAGGCGCGAAGGCCGCGCTCAGCGCCTTCGATCACCTGATCCGCTCGTCGGTGGAAGCCGATGCGCCGGAAACGGCTGCAGTGCCCGCCTGATTCCGTTGCTGGGTTGGCGGTCCAAGGCCCGCGGGGTTCGCCCCGCGGGCCTTTCTTATTTGGTGGATGCCAAGGGCAAAGCCAGTGCCTTGACGATCGCGCGAGCCGCGTCCGCGGGAGCCAGCGCGCAGGTATCGATGGCTACTTGCGGCTCCGGCATGGCCCGCTCGGACGCTGCAAACTGCTCGCGCAACTCCCGCAGAAGATCGAGCGACCGCAGCTTCCCGAACTCGGCACGACTCGGCGCGACCAGACGTTTTTCCTGCTCGGCCGCGGGAACGCTCAATCGGACAAACCGTGTCCTGCCACCGGCGGCTTCCACGACGTCCCGCGCACGCAGGGCAAAGCCCTCGGCAACCGACGGCTCCGGCGCGAACGTAAAGACAAGGGAGCGCGCGGCCACCGCGGCCTCGTGCATCATGTCAAGCCACATGCGTTCCCGCAGCCTGACAAACTGTTCGGTACCGAAGGGGAACACGGACGCCACGGCATCGACAATCAGGTGATTGTGGAAGACGGAAAAACCGGTCAGGCGACCGAGTTCCCGTGCAACGGTCAACTTGCCGGATGCGACGGGTCCATAGATGAAAACCATTTCCATGCCAGGCATTATGGCATCGGCACAACCCCGCTCAAACCTAGGCGGCGGCATCCCCGGCGCCGGACTCCCACTGTTCGAGCAGGATGGCGATATTGGCCGCCGTGCGGCCGATGTGCTGGGCCAGCAGTTCGCTGGCGCGCGCCTCGTCGCGGTCCAGGGTGGCGCGCAGGATGGCCTCGTGTTCGTCGGGAATGTCGCGGTCCAGCGGGCGCTCGCGCAGGAAGATGCGGCGGTAGCGGTCGGAGAACGCCAGCAGCTTCTCGCAGAACTGGGCCAGCACGGGCATCTGGCCGCCGCCGATCAGCATCAGGTGGAACTCGCGATGGCGGATCTCCCATTCGGCGAGCGCGCCGGGGTCGGAAGCGGCCCGCTTCTCGACCTGTTGCAGGCGGTGATGGGCCGCCAGCACCGCGACCTCCCAGTCCTCGCCGCCCTGCTGCATGGAAATCCGCAGCGCGTGCGGCTCCAGCATGGTGCGCAGTTCGGTGATCTCCTGGTGGTTGCGCACGGACACGGGCGCAGCCTGGTAGCCGCGCTGGTCCTGCGCGATGACCAGCCCCTCGGCCGCCAGCCGGGACAGCGCCTCGCGCAGCGGGCTGAGGCTGACGTTGAATTGTTGGCTGAGCTGGTTCAAGCGCAGTTGCTGTCCCGGCCGGAAGGTGCCGTTCAACAATTCGTCGCGCAGCGACTGGGTCAATTGGGAGGTCAGGGATGTGCTCATGGACCGGCGTCAGCCATAAAATCGATATTGACTATAAAATCGATTTAAATAAATATAAACGAAAATCGACAACCAGGAGAATTTTCCCATGCTTCCCAAACGCATCGATCGCGCCGCCGTCGACGCCCGTATCGGGTCCTACGCCGACACCGCACAAACGCTGGATGAGCGCGCCGCCATCTACCAGGAACTGATCGGCTTCGTCCCGCCGCGTATCGAGGCTCGCCTGGCCGTTACCGGCGCGCTCGATCCCAAGCTGGTGGACCTGCAGGAAAAAATGCGCGAGCACGCGATGTATCCCAAGTGCTTCGACGTGAAGACGGCGCAGCTGATGCTGTTCGGCATGCTGCTGATGGACCTGAGCGACGCCGCCGTCCTGCATGGCATCGCCGCGCGCCGCGCCGGCGCGACCTGGGAGGAAATGCAGGCCGTCGTCAGCCTGTGCTTCCTGTTCCGCGGGCTCTCGGCCGCCAACCGCGGCGCCGAACTGCTGGCCAACATCGCCGAACACGAAGCCAAAAAGGAATCCCAGGGCTGACCCCCTCGCCGGGTGCTGCGGCCCGGCTCGACTACAACGACCTAGAACGATCTCAGGAGACACACCATGACTTCGCCCCTCCGTTCCGGGCGGCGGGCCGGCATGCTCGCGCTGGCCCTCGCTTGCGCCTTCGCCGGCCATCCGCTGACCGCCGCCGCGCAGGACTACCCGTCCCGGCCGGTCCAGCTCATCGTCCCGTTCGCGCCCGGCGGCGCCATCGACCAGATGGCCCGCGCCATGGGCGCGGCGCTCAGCCGCGAACTCGGCCAGCCCATCGTGATCGAGAACAAGCCCGGCGCCGGCGGCAACATCGGCGCCGAGCAGGTTGCGCGGGCGGCCCCCACCGGCTATGTGCTGCTGGTCGGCACCTCGGCCACGCACGGCGTCAATCCCTCGCTCTACGCCAAGCTGCCCTATGACGCGGTCAAGGACTTCGTTCCCGTGGCCCACTGGGGCTCGGTGCCCAACGTGCTGGCGGTCAACGCCGCCTCCAGCATACGGTCGGTCGAGGACCTGGTCGCCCAGGCCAAGCGCGAGCCAGGCAAGCTGACCTACGGTTCCGCCGGCAACGGCACCTCGCTGCACCTGGCGGGAGAACTGTTCAAGCAGGCCGCGAAGGTCGATCTCGTGCACGTCCCCTACCGGGGCGGCGCCCCGGCCTCGCTCGACCTGCTGGCCGGCAACATCACCATGATGTTCGACACGGTGGCGGTGTCGCTGCCCAACCTGCGCGCGGGCAAGACGCGCGCGCTGGCGGTGGCCGCGCCCGCGCGCCACTTCGCCCTGCCCGACGTGCCGACCTTCGCCGAGAAGGGCTACCCCTCGGTGGTGTCGGCCACCTGGGCCGGCGTGTTCGCGCCCGCGGGTACGCCCGCGGCCGTCGTGCAGAAGCTCGAGGACGCCAATCGCCGCGCGCTGGAAGATCCGGCGGTGGCCGAGGTCATGCGCAAGACCGGTGTCCAGGTGGAGTTCCGCGGCAGCCGCGACTTCGCCACCTACGTGGCGAGCGAGATCGCGCTGTGGGGCAACATCATCCGGAGCAACAACATCCGGGCGGACTGACGCTGGCGCATGCAGGCCCCGCAAGGGGCCTGCCCCCGGGAACGGCCCCTCGAACCACCGCAAGCACGAAACGTGGCACCATTACGACCGCCCAGCCCGTACCTCCTCGTCGAGCGGTAGATCCATGCCACACACCCCAGAAAAAAAGCCTGAATCGCTAGGCCAGGCCGCCTATCGGCAATTGCAGGAAGCCATCGAGACCGGCGTCCTCAAGCCGGGCGACCGCGTCAGCGTGAACGCCCTGGCCGACCGGCTGGCCATCAGCCGCACGCCGGTCCGCGAAGCCATCGCGTGGCTCGAGACCGATGGCCTGATCGTGCACCAGCCCTATCTTGGCCGCGTCATCGCCGAACTCGATCATCAGATGGTGAACGAGCTCTATGCGCTGCGCTTCGTGATCGAGCCGGCGGCGGTCGGCATGGCGGCCAAGAACGCCACCGACGCCGAGATCGACGTCTTGCGCGAGATGCTCGAGTTCGAGCGCTCCGTCCTGAACGACCCCATCGAGCGCGAACGCCACAACCGGCGCTTCCATAACGCGCTGTACCGCACGGCGCACAACCGCTATGTGATCAGCACGCTGCGCGCCCTGCAGACGCCCATGATCCTGCTGGGACCAGCCACGGCCACCAACCCCAAGCGCCTGCAGGACGCGTACGCCGAACATGCCGAACTGGTCGAATGCATCGCCGCGCACGACGTCGAGGGCGCACGCGCCGCCATGGTGCGCCACCTGACCGGCGGACAGCGTGCCCGCGTCAGCTATCTGCTCAATCGGCAGTCCGACTAGGGCCTGCCCACCTGGGCCCGCTCATCCGCCCACGACGATGCCCAGCTTGTCGATCAGGCGGGTCCACTGCTCCAGTTCCGCACGGATGAAGGTCCCGAACTCGGCCGGCGTCGTCAGGGAAGGCTCGGCGCCGTGCTCCATCATCTGCTTGACGATCTCGGGCTCGCGCAGCGCGGCGTTCACGTCCTTGTTGAGCTTGTCGATTACCGCGGCGGGCGTGCCAGCCGGCGCGAGCAGGCCGAACCAGCCCACCGCCGCATAGCCAGGCACTCCCGCCTCGGCCACCGTGGGCAGGCCGGGCAAGGCCTTCGAGCGTTCGGCGCTCGTCACGGCAAGCGCTTTCAGGCGGCCCGTATCGACATAGCCCATCACCGTCTGCGCCGGCGCGAACATCAGGCTCAGCGTCCCGCCCAGGAGATCGGTCACGGCCTGGCCCGTGCCCTTGTAGGGCACGTGCATCATCTCGATGCCCGCCACTTCCTTGAACAGCTCAACGGACAGGTGCGAGGCCGCGCCCACGCCCGACGAGCCGAAGTTCAGCTTGCCGGGCTCGGCCTTGGCCCTGGCCACCAGTTCCTTGATACTGTTGATGCCCAGGCGGGGATTGACCACCACCACATAGGCGGACGCCGACACCAGCGAGATGGGCGCGAACTGCCCGACGTTCTTCTTGTCGAGCGAGGCGGTCGAACTCATCATGAGCGTGTAGCCGTCCGCTGGCGCCCGCGCCACGAAATTGGCACCGATATGCCCGCTGGCGCCGGGCCGGTTGTCCACGATTACCTGGGTCTTCCAGACCTTGGTCAGATGGGCGCCCAGTATGCGTGCCAACGTATCCGCCCCGCCTCCGGGCGGGAACGGCACCACGATGGTGACCGGCCGCGACGGAAAGGCTTGCGCCTGGGCCTGCGTGGGCAGCACCACGGCCCACGCAAGCAAGGCCGCCGCGCAGGCTGCCGCGCGGCGTGCCGTATCGATAGCACATTTCATGATCCACCTCCTCCAATGAAAACAACCGCCGGGCGTCGTTCTTGATCTTCCCGGCGAGGTTCAACGCGCCGCCACGATGCGGGTGCGCAGGGCCATGGCGGGCTCCTCGAACGCACATTCCACGACGTCCCCCGGCTTCAGGAACAATTCGTCGGCATTGGGCTTGCCCACCGCCACGCCACCGGGCGCGCCGGTGGAGAACATGTCGCCGGGCTTGAGCGGCAGCAGTCTGGAGAAATGCTCGACGATGTCCGGCAGCTTCCAGATCTGGTCGGAAGTATTGACGCGCATGCGCTCTTCGCCGTTGACGCGGCAAGTCACCCAGATGTCGTAGGCGTCGCGCACTTCGTCCATGGTGATGATGTACGGCCCCAGCGGACCGAAACCCGGGGCGTTCTTGGCGGTCCAGAACCGCGACCCCGATGCGACTTCGCGCTTCTGGGTATCGCGGCAGGTCAGGTCGTTCAGGATGGTGATCCCGGCCACGTAGCCGAAGGCGTCCTCGCGGCGCGCGCGATAGGCGGGCTTGCCGATCACGAACACCAGTTCGGGCTCGTAGTCCAGGTGCGCCACGTCCACCGGCCGCTTCACCTCGGCGTCCTGGCCGACCAGGCAGGCGTTGAGCTTGATGAAGCCCGTCGGCTCCTCCGGCAATTCCTTGATCAGATCGGTGCGCTTGAGTTCTTCGAGATGGGTGCGGTAGTTCTTGCCCACGCACAGGAACTTCTCGGCATCGGGCACGGGCGGCAGCAGCCGGACATCGTCAAGCGCATAGGCATGGCGCTCGCGCAGCGCGGCGTCGCTCGACGCCGCATCCAGCAACCGGCGCGCGCGCGCCAGTCCGGCGTCGCCCTCCTCCAGCAGCGCCCGCATGGAATACGGGAAAGCGGTCTCCCCCGGCTCCACGGCGGCCGCGCAGCGCGCCAGGTCGAGCATGCGGTCCTTGCACAGCACGCCGACGCGGGCAGCGGAAGATTCGGCGGGAACGGTAAAAGTGGCAAGTCTCATGCGGCGGGGCCTCAATCATCGTATCGAAGGGGCGATGCTATGCCTGAATTCAATTAAATTCAACTGAATTCAATTGAATTCATGCATAAAAAAACCGGGCCCTCTCGAATCGAGAGGGCCCGGCGTGACCGGCGGACGGGGAGTATCTGCCCGCGGCGCCTTTCTTTTGAGGGGTGGACTTTTGAAGGGGGCGGCCCCTAGCCTTCGCGGCTTTCCAGCGTGAACGTGGCGCCGGCGTCCTGGGCCAGGACGCCGGTCAGCCAGGGCATGATTTCCTTCAGGGCCGACTCCAGCACCCACGGCGGGTTGACGATGAACATGCCGCTGCCGTACAGCCCCAGCCCGTCGCCCGAAGGCTTGCGCACGGTCAGGCTGACATGCAGCCAGGACCGGCCCGGCACGCGCGCCAGCCTTCCGGCCAGTTGCTGCGATTCGAGCCGCTGCACCTGCGGATACCAGATCGCGAAACAGCCGGTGGCGAAACGCTTCAAGCCCTCTTCCAGGCACTGGAGGACACGGGCGTAGTCGCGCTTGTCCTCGTACGACGGGTCGATCAGCACGATGCCGCGGCGGGTGGGGGGCGGCAACAAGGCCTTCACGCCCTCGAAGCCGTCAGCGGCGTAGATCATGGTGTGGCGCTCGATCTCCCGGCCCAGTTGCCGGCAGTTGCGCCGCAGGACGTCGATCTCGGTGGGGTGCAGCTCGAACAGGCGCAGGCGGTCCCGCTCGCGCAGCGCCTGGGCGGCGATGAAGGGCGACCCGGGATAATGGCGCAGCAGGTCGTCCTCGTTGAAGGCGGCGACCTCGTCCACGTATTCGGCCACGATGCCGGGCAGGTCGTCGCGCGTCCACAGGCGCGCGATGCCGGTCTCGAACTCGGCGTTCTTGCCCGCCCAGTCCCCTTCCAGCGCATAGATCCCGGCGCCCGCGTGGGTGTCGACGTACCAGTACGGCGCGTCCTTCTGCGCGAAATAGCGCAGCAATTGCACGAGCACGAGGTGTTTGAGCACGTCGGCATGGTTGCCGGCGTGGAAGGCATGGCGATAGCTGAACATGGGATTTCCAGAAGAGCGCTCATTGTAGGCGCCCCGGCGGCGTGGCCGCTCGACCGCGTTACATGTGCCACGCATCCCTTGCAATCGTGACGGCTTGCACGGACCGCCCGCGTGAGGCGGGCCATGCCGGCGCCACGGCTTACAAATGCACACAGGCTGCTTTGACACCCGGCGGACCGGCCCCGTATGTTGAAAGCACCGGCCACATCCGCCTTGCCGGAACGGCCGCTTTCAAGGAGAGATCGATGAGGACACGCAACCTGATGATCGCCGCCATGATTGCAGCCTTCTCGGCCGCCGCGCCCCTGGCCATGGCCCAGGGCGACGGCCAGGCCACCAAGGAGTCGGCGGGCAAGTTCGCCAGCGACACGGTGATCACCACCAAGGTCAAGGCCGCGCTGCTCAAGGAACAAGCCACGCAATCGCTGAGCATCAAGGTCAAGACGGTCAATGGCGTGGTGCAGTTGTCCGGTTCGGCCGACGACTCCGCTCAGATCGATTCCGCCGTGAGAGTGGCACGCGGCATAGACGGCGTCCAGGACGTCAGGAACGACATCCAGCTCAAGAAACAAGGCGAGCGCTGACCCCGCCGCGGGCGGCGCGCCGCCGGCCGCCGCCCTCGGGCGGGATGCCCCGGCATCCCGCCAGAAGTCCCGCCAGACCTGGCTTTTCATTTTGATGAACCGCCCCTAATATGCGCCTGGGGGGCAGGCCGTCGACGGGGCCGAGACCGGCACGCGCCAAGCAATGGCGACGCGCCGCACCAGGCGCTGCGCATGGCTTCCCACTTCGTCCACGTACCTGGAAGCCACCATGC
The DNA here is from genome assembly GCF_029845405.1 of Pigmentiphaga sp. GD03639. Lineage (NCBI taxonomy): Bacteria > Pseudomonadati > Pseudomonadota > Betaproteobacteria > Burkholderiales > Alcaligenaceae > Pigmentiphaga > Pigmentiphaga sp. GD03639. The sequence goes on along the minus strand of NZ_JAOCLR010000001.1, from coordinate 66,525 downwards.
TAGAGCGCCTATTCAAACTCCACGAACACGGCACCAATGCTCGCACCGAGCTGCTGGCGGGAATCACCACGTTCCTGACCATGTCCTACATCATCTTCGTCAACCCGCAGATCCTGTCCACCACGGGCATGGACAAGGGCGCCGTCTTCGCCGCCACCTGCATCGCGGCGGCGATCGGCTCCCTGATGATGGCCTTCGTCGCCAACTACCCCATCGGCATGGCGCCCGGCATGGGACTGAACGCGTTCTTCGCGTTCACCGTCGTGGCCACCCTGGGCTTCACCTGGCAACAGGCACTGGGCGCGGTCTTCATCTCGGGCGTCATCTTCATCGTGCTGACGGTCACGGGCGTGCGCAGCTGGCTGATCGCCGGCATCGCGCCATCCCTGCGCAGCGCGATCGCTGCCGGTATCGGCCTGTTCCTGGCCATCATCGCGCTCAGCAGCTCGGGCATCGTGGTCGCCAGTCCCGCCACGCTGATCACCATGGGCGACCTGCACAAACCCGCCCCGCTGCTGGCGATACTCGGCTTCTTCATCATCGCCGTCCTGGATGCGCTGAAGGTCCGCGGCGCCATCCTGCTGGGCATCCTGATCATCACCGTGCTCAGCATGGTGCTGGGCATCAACGAATTCCACGGCGTCTTCTCCACGCCGCCCAGCCTGGCGCCCACCTTCCTGCAACTGGACATCCTGGGCGCGCTGCACATGGGCTTCGTGCACGTGGTGCTGGTGTTCGTGCTGGTCGAGGTGTTCGACGCCACCGGCACGCTGATGGGCGTGGCCAAGCGCGCCGGCCTGCTGGCCGAGGGCAAGAACCGCATCGGCCGCGCCCTGCTGGCCGACAGCACCGCCATCACCGCCGGCTCGCTGCTGGGCACCAGCAGCACCACGGCCTACGTCGAAAGCGCCTCGGGGGTCCAGGCCGGGGGCCGTACCGGCCTGACGGCGCTGGTGGTCGGCGCGCTGTTCCTGGCCGCGCTGTTCATCTCGCCGCTGGCGGGCTCGGTGCCCGCATACGCCACCGCGCCCGCGCTGCTGTACGTGGCCGGCCTGATGATGCGGGAGCTGATCGACGTCAAGTGGGACGACATCACCGAAGCCATCCCCGCCGCGCTGACCGCGCTGGCCATGCCCTTCACGTACTCGATCGCCACCGGCCTGGCGTTCGGCTTCATCAGCTACGTCGTGCTCAAGGCATGCACGGGCCGCATCCGCGAAATCCATCCCGCGGCCTGGCTGATCGCCATCCTGTTCCTGGTCCGCTTCGCCTTCTTCGCGGCCTGAACCAGGAGCGAGGGGTCTAATCCTCGTCGACGAACAAGGTGCAGGCCCCCTCCTCGGCCGCGCTGACCGCCCGGCGCATGTGGCCGAACAGATCGCGCCCGACGCCGCGGCGATGCGGCCGCAGGTCGGGCACGGCCTGGGCCGGACGGGCGCCCAGGTCGGCCAGCACCTCCAGCACGCCGCGCCGCGCGTCCAGCCGCACCCGATCCCCGGTTCGCACCCGGCCGATGAGGCCCCCCTTCAAGGCCTCGGGCGTGACGTGAATGGCTGCGGGCACCTTACCCGAGGCCCCCGACATGCGGCCGTCGGTCACCAGCGCGACGTGGAATCCCCTCCCCTGCAACACCGACAGCGTGGGCGTGAGCTTGTGCAGTTCGGGCATGCCGTTGGCGGCCGGCCCCTGCCAGCGCACGACCGCGACGAAATCGCGCTCCAGCTCGCCCCGCTGGAAAGCGGCCAGTACGTCGTCCTGGTCGTCGAACACGATGGCGGGCGCCTCCACCACCTGATGTTCGGGCGCCACCGCCGAGATCTTGATGATGGAGCGGCCCAGGTTGCCTTCCAGCACGCGCAGCCCGCCGTCGGGCGAGAACGGACGGTCCAGCGGACGCACGATGGAGTCGTCCCCCGGGGTCTCGGCGCCGTCCCGCCAGGCCAGCCGGCCGTCCTTAAGATAGGGCTCGCGGCAATAGGCTTCGAGCCCCTTGCCCACGATGGTGGTGACGTCCTCGTGCAGCAGCCCTCCCCTGCGTAACTGGCGGATGACGAACTGCAGGCCGCCCGCGGCCTGGAAACCGTTCACGTCGGCCTTGCCGTTCGGATAGACGCGAGCCAGCAGCGGCACCACCTCGGACAAGGCGTGGAAATCGTCCCAGTTCAGTTCTATGCCGGCTGCCCGCGCCATGGCCACCAGGTGCAAGGTATGGTTGGTCGACCCTCCGGTGGCCATCAGGCCGACGATGCCGTTGACGAAGGCCTTCTCGTCCAGGACGTCGCACAGCGGCGTATACCGCCCGCCGCCGTGCCAGAGCGATACAGCCTGCCTGGCCGCCTCGCGGGTCAGGGCCTCGCGCAGCGGGGTATGGGGATTGACGAAGGACGTTCCGGGCAGGTGCAGGCCCATGAACTCCATCAGCATCTGGTTCGAATTGGCGGTGCCGTAGAAGGTACAGGTGCCCGGCCCGTGATAGGCCTGACTCTCGGCTTCCAGCAATTCCGCGCGGCCGACCTTGCCTTCGGCATACAGCTGGCGGATCCTGGCCTTCTCGTCGTTGCCCACGCCGGTGGTCATGGGTCCGCCGGGGACGAACACGGCAGGCAGATGGCCGAAGGACAACGCGCCGATGACCAGGCCGGGGACGATCTTGTCGCATACGCCCAGGTAGACCGCCGCGTCGAACATCTGGTGCGACAGGGCCACGGCCGTGGCCATCGCGATGACGTCGCGCGAGAACAGCGACAGCTCCATGCCCGCCTGCCCCTGGGTGACGCCGTCGCACATGGCCGGCACGCCGCCGGCGAACTGCGCCGTGGCGCCGGCCGCCAGCGCGGCCTCCTTGATCCAGGCGGGGAAATCGGCCAGGGGCTGGTGAGCCGACAGCATGTCGTTGTAGGCCGACACAATGGCCACGTTGGGCTGCTCCTGCACCTTGAGCATCAGCTTCGCCCGGTCGGGCATGGCCGCGAAGCCGTGCGCCAGGTTGGTACACGACAGGTGGCTGCGCTCGACCTTCGTGCCGGCCCGCGCGCGGGTTTCCTCCAGCCACTGCGCGCGGCGGTCCCCGCCTCGCGCGATGATGCGGTCGGTGACTTCCTGTAGGACGGGATGCAAGGACATGGCGATCGACCTCCGGGATGCTCGCGCGCGCGGCGGACGCCGCGGCGCCGGCGGTGGGCGCGTACGCAAGTATCGGGCCCGCCAGCTGGCTGGCGGGCTAGCCTTCCAGCGACTTCAAGCGGCGCAACTGGGGAAACAATACCATCCACAGCAGGGCCACCGCGATCGTGCCCGCGCCGCCGATCAGCACCGCCGGCACGACGCCGAACAGCGCGGCCGTCACGCCCGACTCGAATTCGCCCAGTTGATTGGAGGTACCGACGAACAGGGAGTTCACCGCGCTGACGCGGCCCAGCATTTCCGGCGGCGTCTGCAGCTGGACCAGCGTGAAGCGGATCACGACGCTGACCACGTCCGAGGCCCCGAGCACGAACAGCGCCGCCATGGAAACGGCCAGGTGCGAAGACAGGCCGAACACGACCGTGGCCAGGCCGAATACGGCCAGCGACGAGAACAGGATGCGGCCGACGTTGCGATGGATGGGGTGGTGGGCCAGGAAGACCGACATGGCCAGCGCCCCCAGGGCGGGCGCCGTGCGCAGCAAGCCCAGCCCCCACGGGCCGGTATGCAGGATGTCGCGCGCGTAGATGGGCAGCAGCGCGGTCGCGCCGCCCAGCAGCACCGCGAACAAGTCCAGCGACAGCGTCCCCAGGATGACCGGACGGCTGCGGATGAAGGCAATGCCCGAGAAAACGGACTTGAGCGTGACCGGCTCGCGGGTGGATGCGGTGCGTTCCGCCCGGATCATCGCCACCAGTCCGCCACCGACGAAGAAGAACACGCAGGCCACCACGTAGGCCACCATGGACCCGAACCCGTACAGCAGCCCGCCCATCGCGGGGCCGAGGATCTGCGCGGTCTGGGTGGCGGAGGTGGACCAGGCCGCTGCCTGGGGGATGAGGCTGCGCGGCACCACGCCCTGCACCAGCGCGGCCATGGTGGGCGACTCGAAGGCGCGGGCGGCGCCGCCCAGCGCAACCAGCCCCAGGATGGCGTCGCGCGTGAGCCAGCCTTCCCATGTACCGAAAGCCAGCAGGCCCGCCGCGATCGACTCCACCACCATGCAGACGCTGGCGATGACCCGCCGGTCGTAGCGGTCGGCCACCTGTCCCACGACGAAGGTCAGCACCACCATGGGCAGGAACTGCGCCAGCCCGACCAGGCCCAGGTCAAAGGCGCTGCCGGTGATCTCGTAGACCTGCCAGCCCACGGCCACCGACAGCATCTGGAACGACAGGGTCGACATGACCCGGCTGAACCAGAACAGGATGAAGGGAGGATGGCGCGCGACCGACCGGATGCCGGCGGGATTATCGTCCGAACTCATCACCCATCTCTTGCGCGCGATGGGCGGCGGCCTGCATGGCTCGGACCACGGCCTGGCGGAAATTCGCCTGGGCCAGGACGTCCAGGGCCGCGGCCGTGGTGCCGCCCTTGGAGGTCACGCGCTCGCGCAGCACCGACGGCGGTTCGGAGGACGCGGCCGCCAGGCTGGCGGCGCCGGACAGCGTGGCCAGCGCCAGCGCGCGCGACTGCTCGTCGTCCAGCCCCACGGCCTTGCCGCCTTCGATCAGGGCCTCGATGAACAGGAACACATAGGCCGGCCCGCTGCCCGACAACGCGGTCACGCCGTCCAGGTCGGCCTCGCGCGAGACCCAGACGGTGCTGCCTACGGCTTCCAGCACGGCCTGGGCCTGCGCCCGGTCGGCTTCGCCCACGCCATCGAGCGCGGCCAGGCCGGTCACGCCCTGCCCGATCAGCGCGGGCGTATTGGGCATGCAGCGCACGACGCGCGGCCACGGCTGCGTGTCGGATCCCAGCCAGCGCGCCAGGTCGGCGGCCCGGATGCCGGCGGCGATGCTGATCACCAGGCTGTCCTTGAGCCAGGGCCGGCTCGCCGCGGCAACCTCTTTCATCACCTGCGGCTTGACCGCATACACCCAGATGTCGCAGCGGGACAAGGCCTCGTCCGGCCCGGCCGCGACCGAGGCGCCGCGCGCCGCCCAGGCCTGCCGGGTGGACTCGTTCGGATCCACGACGTGGATGTTCCCCATGGGGCAGAACTTGCCGGCCAGGCCGGAGATCAGCGCGGCGGCCATGTTGCCGCCGCCGATGAATGCGATGGAAAGCGCTTGGGTCATTAAGGTTTCCTTGAATGGGATTGCGGTCGCGCGGTCAGGACGAATAATCCCGGGCGCCGAAGATGGCGGTGCCCACCCGGACGATGGACGCCCCGGCCGCCACCGCGGCCTCCAGGTCGTCCGACATGCCCATGGACAGGGTATCGAGCGCGAAGCCTTCCCTGTTCAGGTCGCGCATGAGCGCCGCCAGGCTGGCGAAGACGGCCTGCTGGCGGACGGGGTCCTGCTGGGGAGCGGGAATGCACATCAGGCCGCGCAGGCGCACGCGCGGCAGCGCGGCGATTTCCCGCGCCAGCCCGAGTGCCTCGGCGGGCGCCACGCCGCTCTTGGTGGGTTGGTCGTCGATGTTGACCTGCATGCACAGCTGGAGGTCGGCCATGCCGGGCGGCCGCAGGTCGGACAGCCGCTGGGCGATCTTGAGGCGATCGATGCTGTGGATCCAATCGAAATGGGCGGCGACCTGGCGCGCCTTGTTGCTTTGCAGGGGGCCGATGAAATGCCATTCGGTGCCGGCCCGCAGATCTTCCAGCGCGGCCAGCTTGTCGACGGCCTCCTGGACGTAGCTTTCGCCGAAGGCCCGCTGCCCGGCCCCGTGGGCCTCGCGCACCGCCTGGGCGGGAAAGGTCTTGGACACCGCCAGCAGCGCCACCTCGCCCGGCGCGCGGCCGCAGGCCTGGGCGGCATGGTCGATGCGCCGGCGGACGGCGCGCAGGTTGTCGGCGATGGGCGACATGGCTTCGGGGGAAAAGCGACGATTATATAGGGCGGCCCACCCCGCCGATCCGCCTCGCCCTAGCCCAGCAGCGTGGTCTGCACGAAGATGCCGGCGAACACCGAGAAACCGAACCAGGTGTTGTGCAGGAAGGCGCGGAAGCACGCCGCGCGGTCGCGATGGCGGATCCACCACAGGTGGCGAACGGCGATGGCGGCGGCGCCCCCCAGGCCCGCCGCGTAGGCCCATCCGTAGTCCAGCATGGCGCCGACCACGCCCAGCAGCGCCAGGGTCGCCGCATAGCATACGCCCACGGCGGCCACGTCCCACTTGCCGAAAGTGACGGCGGAGGTGCGCAGGCCGAGCTTGAGATCGTCGGGCCGGTCCACCATGGCGTATTCGGTGTCGTAGGCGATCGCCCAGAAGATGTTGGCGGCCAGCATGATCCAGCCTTCCAGCGGCACGGTCTCGAGCACGGCCGCGTAGGCCATGGGAATGCCGAAGCCGAAGGCGATGCCCAGGTAGGCCTGGGGGATGGCGAAGAAACGCTTGAACTTGGGATAGGTGACGGACAGGAACACGGCCACCACGGACAGGACCCAGACCAGGTGGTTCATGGGCAGGATCAGCAGCAGCGCCAGCAGCGTCAGCACCAGCGTCACGCCCAGCGCCTCGCGGCCCGAGATCAGGCCCGACGTCAGCACCCGGTCGCGCGTGCGCTCGACGTGCAGATCGACGTCGCGGTCGAAATAATCGTTGATGCCGCAGCCGGCCGAGCGCATCAGCACCGTGCCTATCACGAAGGCGAATACCAGGTACAACGACGGCTCTCCGTTGCTGGCGGCCCACAGGGCCCACAGCGTGGGCCAGACCAGCAGCAGGATGCCGATCGGCTTGTCCAGGCGCACAAGGCGCATGTACAGGCCGAGGCGATGGGAAAGGGAGTCGGGAAACGTAGGGTCCATGCCGTTATGGTACCAGCGCCTCTCACTGGATCGGATGATGCGCGCCCGCCCTGAATTGCCTAGAATGCGCGCATGAGAAAAGTCCTGCTCGCCTCCGCGCTGTGCGCGGCGCTCGCCGGCTGCGCCGCGGTGGAGCCCGCCGACACCGCCCGGTCATCCCAATCCCTGGCAGCGGCTCAAGCTGCCTTCCAGCAGATTCAGTGGGGTTTTCTACAGCCCTATATCGGCCATCTGTACGTCAACGACGATGGCGACTGGCTGCAGGTGATGGCGGACCCGGCCCAGGGCGCGCTCGCCATCAGGCTCTACACGGCCAACAACCTGCGGGACTCCAGCGCGATCCGGCTACTCGTGCGCCCCACGGCCCAGCCGGACACCTACCACATGCTGATCGAGAACTCCGGCATGCTCAGCGACGACCAGGCGACCGTCCGCTTCGACGAAAGCGGACGCATGAAGGTCCTGAACGGCTCGCTGAACGATCTGCAACTGTCCCTGGCCGAGGCTGCCGCACACTTTTCCTATCGCGCATCGGGTTCCTCGTTCCGCATGACGCCCAAGCCGCTGCGCCGCGACGTCTACACCCTGCCCGACGGCAGCACGATCCCCGTCAGCATGGATCCCGCGTCCCCCTATCAGCAACTGCGCGCCGCCTCGCCGTTCGGCATCTGGGAGCAAAGCGTGGGGCAGACCTTCGTCAGCCGCATCGTCGTGTTGAAAATCGACAAGGACGACGCGGGCAATCTGGTTTTCCAGTACAGCCAACCCGACGGATCGAACCCCGGCCGAGAAGTCTTTCAGGCCCCTTCCAGGACGGATCCCAAGGCATTCCGCGTACTGAGCATGCCGAACCAGCCCACGGGATCCTTCGCAAGCAAGCAATTGACGCTGTCGGCGGATGACCGCCTGGTCCACCAATTCACGGGAACTGAAAACATCTTCAGCTACAACGGCGACTACCTCAACATCTACATCAACCGCGGCGACTCCATCCGGATCATGCACCGGGCGCAGGGACCGGACGATGACTCGCCGTCGACAGGGAACCATATCTATCTTCCCGTGACCCGCGAGCGCCTGGCCGCGGCGATGGAAAACCGCGAGCGCCAGCAAGTCGAGCGCGAACGGGACCGCATATATGCCCAGCGCCGCGCCGCCGAGCGGGCGGCGGAATCCCAGGCCACGACGAACGCCATCCTGAGCGGCCTGGCCAGCGGCTTCCAGCAGGCCAACCAGAGCAACATGCGCATGGCGCAGCAGTCCCGCGACTTCGAACGCGACCTGAACCAGAAGCTGCGGCAGATCGAACAGCAGAAACAGCAGCGCGACCGCGAAGCCGCCGCGCATGCCGACCGGATCATGGCGGCCAACGCCGCGGCTGCGCAGACCCGCGCGGCGTCCGCGCCGACATCCACGGCCTCTTCCCCGCCGCAACGAACCGCGGCCGCGGCACCGGCGGCATCAGCGAGCGCGCAGGAAGCCCAGCGCAAGCAGGAAGAACAGCGCAAGGCCGAGGAAGCCCGCGCCGCGGAACAGGCCAGGCTGGCCAAGGAAAAACAGCGCGAGGAAGAAACCCGCAGGAAGGCGGAACTCGCCCGCCAGGAACAGGAACGCCGGACCCAGGCGCTGCTGGATCATCTCGCCGCCGAGCGGCGCGCCATACGCCTGCAGGCGGCCCAATGCCCCGCCAAGGGGGGGCTACCCTCGGTCATCGGCATCCGGCCCGCCGTGCAGCCCAAGGTCGCCAACTGCATCACGGTGCATTTCGAAGCCCGCTGCCCCGCCGACCGTCCCGGCACGGGAATGACCGGGTCGATCTGGGCCTACAACGGCATGGGCAATTGCACCGAAACCGGCGACCTGCCGCGCAAGCTGGCCTGCGACGTGCGGGAAGCCGTGGTCGAGGTCACGAACGTGACCACCTGCCAATAACAGCGGCGGGGCCCTGCCGGGCCCCGGACACCGCTAGTTCAGCCCGCGCAGCGCGAAGCGCTTGAGCTTGCCCGTTTCGGTACGGGGCAAGGCGTCGACGAAGCGGATGACGCGCGGGTACTTGTAGGGAGCGATGGTGCGCTTGACGTGCTCCTGCAGGGCCTTGGCCAGATCGTCTCCAGGCGCGAACCCGGGTCGCAGCACGACGAAGGCGGTGACGACCTGGCCGCGTTCCTCGTCGGGGGCGCCGATCACGCCGCATTCGGCCACGGCCTCGTGCTGGAGCAAGGCGCTTTCGACCTCGGGGCCGGCGATGTTGTAGCCGGCCGAGATGATCATGTCGTCGGTGCGGGCCTGGTAGTACAGGTAGCCGTCCTCGTCCATCATGAAGGAATCGCCGGTCAGGTTCCAACCCTGGCGCACGGCGTTGGCCTGGCGGTCGTCGGCCAGGTATTTGCAGCCGGTGGGGCCGCGCACGGCCAGGCGGCCGACGGTGCGGGGCGGCAACGGCTGCATGGATTCGTCGACGATGCAGGCCTGGTAGCCGGGCACCACCTTGCCGATGGCGCCGCGGCGCACGTCCTGGCCGGCGCTGGAGATGAAGATGTGGATCATCTCGGTGCTGCCGATCCCATCGGTCATCTCCACGCCGGTCGCCTGCTTCCAGCTCTGGCGCGTGGCGTCGGGCAGGGCCTCGCCGGCCGAGACGCAATGGCGCAGGCTGGAGATGTCGTAGCCCGGGGCCAGGGCCGCCATCTGGCGGTAGAAGGTGGGCGCGGTAAAGACGACGGTGGCGCGGGTGGCCTGGATGGTTTCCAGCAGCGAGGCCGGGGTCAGCTTCTCGGACAGCACGGTGGAGGCGCCGGCGCGCAGCGGGAAGCACAGCATGCCGCCCAGGCCGAAGGTGAACGCCAGGGGCGGCGTGCCGCAGAAGATGTCGTCGGGCGTGGCCTGCAATATCGAGCGCGGGAACAGGTCGCACATCGCCAGCACGTCGCGGTGGAAATGGATGCAGCCCTTGGGACTGCCCGTGGTGCCGCTGGTGAAGGCGATCAGGCAGACGTCGTCGCCTGCCGTATCGCACGCCGGAAAGGATGCGGGCTTGGCGCGCGCCAGGGTTTCCAGCGATTCGGGGCCGTCGTCGTTGAAGTAGCGGGCCTGAGCCAGCGTGGGGCAATGGGTGGGGCCGGGCCGCATGCAGGCGTCGATCTCGTCGCGCAGGCGCGCGTCGCACAGCACCGCGCTGACCTGCGCCTTGTCGATGACGGGCTTGAGTTCCACCGCGCGCAGCAGCGGCATGGTGGGCACCGCCACCAACCCGGCCTTGATCGTGGCCAGCAGGGCGACCGCCATGGCCGGGTTGTTCGGTCCGCGCAGCAGGACCCGGTTGCCCGGCACCAGGCCCATGTCCTCGACCAGGACACGCGCCAGGCGGTCCACCCGCTGCTGCAACTCGGCATAGGTGATGGCCGAAGGCTTGCCGTCGGTCACCGTCCAGATGGCTGGGCGCCGGCCGTGCCCCGCCACCACCGCGCCGTCGACCAGCTCGGCCGCGCAATTGAAGCGGGCGGGATAGCGGACGGCGGGATGGTCGAGCAGGAATGCCGGCCAAGCCTCGGGCGGCGGCAGATGATCGCGCGCAAAGGTATCGAGATGCCCCGAGCGTTCCATGAGTGGTCTCCAGCGGTATGCGCGGCCTCCTGGCCGGGCAGTGACGGGTCGAAGATTAATTTAACTTAAAATTTTTAAACCTCAAATAATTTTCCGCATCCGGACGGGGAAAGAACATAGAAAAAATCCCTGCATCGCGTCGCCCGCGAGGCAGGGATTTCCATGACGCGGCGCCGGGAGCGGCGCCCGGGCCTCGGGGTTATTGCAGCAGGCTGCGCAGCATCCAGGCGGTCTTCTCGTGGAATTCCAGGCGCTGGGTCAGCAGGTCGGCGGTCGGCTCGTCGTTGGCGGCATCGGCCACCTTGAGGATGTTGCGGGCGGTCTTGGCCACCGCCTCGTGCCCCACCACCAGTTGGCGCACCATTTCCAGTGCCTCGGGCACGTCGGCCGGCTCGCTGATCGTGGTGAGCTTGGCGAACTCGCGGTAGGTGCCCGGCGCGAAGTGTCCCAGCGCGCGGATGCGTTCGGCCACGTCGTCGATGGAGTTCCACAGGTCGGTGTACTGGGTCATGAACATGGCATGCAGGGTGTTGAACATCGGCCCCGTCACGTTCCAGTGGAAGTTGTGCGTCATCAGGTACAGCGTATAGGTATCGGCCAGCAGCTTGGACAAGCCCCCGGCCACCGCGGCGCGGTCCTTGTCCGAGATGCCGATGTCGATGCGCAGCGCACCGGCGGCCGAGCGGGCCGCACCGCCATTGCTTGCGGGTTTCTTGGCAGATGCTTTCTTCACCATTGTTGACTCCTTGTCAAAGTCGAAACCGACGTCACAGAATACTAGATTGGGATGATACGTGGCATGACAAGCGCCGCCCGGTTCAGGCCGTCTGGGCGCTGGACTCCAGCATGGTCACGCCGTTCAGCCGACAGGCATGGATCGCGGCGATCAGGGTGTCGATGGCGGCGGTGCGGGGGAAGCTCTTGCGCCACGCCAGCACCACGCGCCGATCAGGCACCGGGTCCTCGAAGGGGATGTAGCGCAGCAGGTCGCGGTCGTCGGGCTGCGACGGGATCGACGACATCGGCAGCACCGTGATCCCGATGCCCGAGGCCACCATGTGGCGGATGGTCTCGAGCGACGACCCCTCGAAGGTCCGCTGTATGCCCTCGGTGGTCGCCGAAAAGCGCGACAGCTCGGGACACACCTCCAGTACCTGGTCGCGGAAGCAATGGCCCGTGCCCAGCAGCAGCATGGTCTCGCTCTTGAGCTCCTCGGCCTTGACGTGGCTGCGGCTGGCCAATGGATGGCCCTTGGGCACGGCCACCACGAAAGGCTCGTCGTACAGCGGCTGGATGGACAGGCCGGCGTCGGGCAGCGGCAAGGCCATGATGGCGCAGTCGATCTCGCCCTGGCGCAGCAGTTCCAGCAGCCGTGCGGTGAAATACTCCTGCAGCAGCAGCGGCATCTGCGGCGCGCTCTCGATCAACCGGGGCACCAATTGCGGCAGCAGGTAGGGGCCGATGGTGTAGATGACGCCCACCCGCAGCGCGCCGGACAGCGGGTCGTGCCCCTGCTTGGCGATCTCCTTCAGGTTCGCGCTTTCCTCCAGCACTTTCTGGGCCTGGGCGACGATGCGCTCGCCGATGGGCGTCACGCCCACCTCGGTGCCGCCGCGTTCGAACAAGGTCACGCCCAGTTCGTCCTCCAGCTTGCGGATGGCCACCGAAAGCGTGGGCTGGCTGACGAAACAGGCCTCGGCGGCGCGACCGAAGTGCCGTTCCCGCGCCACCGCCACGATGTACTTCAGTTCTGTCAGGGTCATCTCTCGCCTCTTTTCAAGCCTTGAGGAAATCTTCCCGCCCGCGCATCCATCGCGCCAGATGGGCGGACACCACGTCCTGCGCGCGCGCCTGCAATTCGGCCGCGGCCTCGTGCGCCTGCTCGGCGATCTCCAGGTCGGCGTCCAGGTCGGCGAACCGCATCAGCGCCAGGCCCGATTGCCGCACGCCCAGGAACTCGCCGGGCCCGCGCAGCTCGAGGTCGCGCCGCGCGATCTCGAAGCCGTCGGTGGTTTCATGCATGGTGCGCAGCCGCGCCTTGGCGACCTGCGACAGCGGCGCCTGGTACATCAGCACGCACACCGACTCGGCCGCGCCCCGCCCTACCCGGCCGCGCAACTGGTGCAGTTGCGCCAGGCCGAAGCGTTCGGCGTGCTCGATCACCATCAGCGAGGCATTGGGCACGTCCACGCCGACCTCGATCACGGTGGTGGCCACCAGCAGGTCGAGCTCGCCATCCTTGAAGGCCTGCATGACGGCCGCCTTCTCGGAAGTCGGCAGCCTGCCATGCACCAGTCCCACGCGCAGTTCGGGCAGCGCCTGCCGCAGCGTCTCGAAAGTGTCGACGGCGGTCTGCAGTTCCAGCGTCTCGCTTTCCTCGACCAGCGGGCACACCCAATACACCTGGCGACCGGACCGGGCCGCCTCGTGTATGCGCGCGACCACCTCGTCGCGGCGCGTGTCCGACAGCAGCTTGGTGATGACCGGCACCCGGCCCGGCGGCAGCTCGTCGATGACCGACACGTCCAGGTCGGCGAAGAAGGTCATCGCCAGCGTGCGGGGAATGGGCGTGGCGGACATCATCAGTTGATGGGGGAAGACCTCGTCCTCGCCGCCCTTGTTGCGCAGGGCCAGCCGCTGGCCCACGCCGAAGCGGTGCTGCTCGTCGACGATGGACAGGCCCAGCCGCGCGAACTGGACGTGCTGCTGGATCAGCGCCTGCGTGCCCACCGCCAGCGGCGCCTCGCCGCTTTCTATCAGCGCGGCCGCCTCGCGCCGCGCCTTGGGGGTCAGGCTGCCGGTCAGCCAGGCCACCTTCACGCCCAGCGGCTCCAGCCAGCCGACCAGCTTGCGGAAATGCTGTTCGGCCAGGATCTCGGTGGGCGCCATCAGCGCCGCCTGGTAGCCGTTGTCTATCGCCTGCGCGGCGGCCAGCGCCGCCACCACGGTCTTGCCGCTGCCCACGTCGCCCTGCAGCAGCCGCTGCATGGGGTGCGGCCGGGCCAGGTCGGCGGCGATCTCGTCCCGCACCCGCTGCTGGGCGCCGGTCAGCTCGAACGGCAGCGCGCGCAGCAGCCGCGCCACCAGGCCGTCCGACGCGGTGGAGCGCGCCAGCGGCGGCGCCCGCTTGTCCAGCCGGGCGGCGCGCGCACGCGCCAGCGACAGTTGCTGGGCCAGGAGCTCGTCGAACTTGATGCGCAGCCAGGCCGGATGCGCGCGATCGATCAGGGGCTGCGTGGCCACGTCGGGCGGCGGCGCATGCAGCAGGCGCACGGCCTCGCCGAAAGGCATCAGGCCATACCGTTGCAGCAGCGCCTCCGGCAGCGTGTCGCGCAGATCCGCCTGCTGCAGCGCCGCGGCAACGGCCTTGCGCAGCGTGGCCTGCGGCAGCCCCTCGGTGGTGGGATAGACCGGCGTCAGGCGATCCGGCAAGGGCGTGTCGCCGTCGGCGACCGTGGTGCGCGGGTGCACCATCTCCATGCCGAAGAAACCGCCGCGCGCCTCGCCCCGGGCGCGAATGCGGCGCCCCACCGCCAGTTGCTTCTGCTGGCTGGGATAGAAATTCAGGTAGCGCAGCGCGAGTTCGCCGGTGTCGTCCTCGATCGCGGCCACCAGTTGGCGCCGCGGCCGGTAGGCGACCTCGCAGCGCGTCACCACGCCCTCGACCTGCGCCCACATGCCCGGCAGCAACCGCTTGATCGGCGTCAGCTGCGTCTCGTCCTCGTAGCGGATGGGCAGGTGCAGGACGAAGTCGTCCGCGACGCGCAGCCCGAGCTTGCGCATCTTGCGCTGCTGCGGCGTCAGTTCGCTTTCGTCCTGGACGGCGGGGCGCGCGCTCATGTACCGGCCCGGTTCAGATGACCAGGATCGCCTCGACCTCGAACTCGGCGCCCTTGGGCAAGGCGGCCACCCCCACCGTGGAGCGGGCGGGGAAAGGCTGGGGAATCAGTTGCGCCATGATGTCGTTGGCCGTGCCGAACTTGGACAGATCCGTCAGGAACAGCGTCAGCTTGACGACCTGGTCCAAGGTGCCGCCCGCCTGGCGCACCACCGCTTCCATGTTGGCGAAGGCCTGGCGCACCTGGGCCTCGAAACTGCTCGTCTCGAGCTGGCCGGTGGCGGGAATCAGGCCGATCTGGCCCGACAGGTACACGGTCCTGCCGGAAGCGGGCACGGCCACGGCCTGGGAATACGGGCCGACGGCCGCCGGCGCGGCGTCGGTATGGATGATCTGCTTGCTCATGCTTGCCTCGAGAATTGGGGGATCGCGCCCATGGACGCCTATGCATAAAGCTATCAGAAATTCGTTTGTCATAGTGCCCGCCCCGCCACAGGGTAACAATTTCCCTGTTGCTAGAATGGCCTTCAAAGCGCGATTTCTTCCAAAAGCGTACGCTGCGCGCCGCGCGATCAAGAAGCCACCGACACCAGGCAGCAGGAACCCCTTCGTATGAAAGCAACCTCATGGCGCGAGCGTCTGCTGGGCAAGGCCCGGGACCCGCTGTCCCCGGATACCCGGCATTCCCTCGCGCTGGCGGCCTTCCTGGCCTGGGTGGGGCTGGGCGCGGACGGCCTGTCCTCGTCGTCCTACGGCCCCGAGGAAGCGTTCCGCGCCCTGGGCACCCATACCCATCTCGCCCTGTTCCTGGCCATCGCCACGGCCATCACGGTGTTCGTGGTCGCGCTGGCCTACAACCAGGTCATCGAACTGTTCCCCACCGGCGGCGGCGGATACCGGGTCTCGACCGCGCTGCTGGGCCCCACGGCCGGCCTGGTGTCCGGTTCGGCGCTGATCGTCGACTACGTGCTGACCATCGCCATATCCGTGGCCAGCGGCACCGACGCGCTGTTTTCGCTGCTGCCCGCCAGCTGGCAGACCTTCAAGCTGTGGACCGCCTGTGTGATGGTGCTCCTGCTGATATGGCTGAACCTGCGCGGCGCCAAGGAAAGCATCAAGGTCCTCCTGCCCATCTTCGCCGGCTTCGTGGTCACGCATGCCATCCTGATCGCCTGGGGCATCTTCGCCCACGCCGAGGGGCTGCCGCTGCTGATTCCCGACACGATCAGGGAAGTGCGCGAGTTCTCGCAGGAAGCCGGCTGGTTCTTCGTGCTGGCGGTATTCCTGAAAGCCTATTCGCTGGGCGGCGGTACCTATACCGGGATCGAGGCGGTCTCCAACAACGTCGATCGCCTGGCCGAGCCGGTCGTCCACACCGGCAAGGCGACCATGCTGCTGATGGCCATCAGCCTGGCCTTCACCGCCGGCGGCATCATCCTGCTGTACCTGCTGTGGAACGCCACGCCCGTGGAAGGCCAGACGCTGAACGCCGTGGTGTTCGGCAACGTGCTGAGCGAGATGGGCTTCGGCGACGGCAACCTGGTCGTGGCGCTGACCGTGGTGCTGGCCTTCGAGGCCGGCCTCCTGTTCGTGGCCGCCAACACCGGCTTCCTGGGCGGCCCCTCGGTGCTGTCCAACATGGCCTCCGACTCCTGGATGCCGCACCGGTTCCGCTACCTGTCGAACCGGCTGGTCACCGAGAACGGCATCCTGCTGATGGGCATCTCCGCCTTCGCCATCCTGCTGCTGACCGGCGGCAAGGTATCCGTCCTGGTGGTGCTGTACTCGATCAACGTGTTCCTGACCTTCACGCTGTCGCTGGCCGGCCTGTCGCTGTACTGGATACGGAACCGCCACAAGCCCCTGCACAAGAAGCACTGGCGCCAGCGCCTGGCCCTGTCGCTGGTGGCCGTCACCATCACCAGCTCCATTTTGGTCGTCACCATCGTCGAAAAATTCTTCGAAGGCGGCTGGGCCACGCTGCTGATCACCAGCGTGCTGATCTTCATCTGCCTGGGGATACGGGCCCACTACCGCGAAACGCGGCGACGCATCGCCGCGATCGACGACATCTTCGCCGACCAGTCCTTCGGCTCGGACTGCTCGCCGCCCGCGCTCGACCCCTACGCGCCCACGGCCGCCTTCCTGGTCGGCTCCAGCCGCGGCGGCGGCCTGCATGCGCTGCTGTGGGTACAGCGCATGTTCCCGGATCACTTCAAGAACTTCATCTTCATCAACGCACGGACCGTGGACGCGCAGGTCTACGGCGGTCCCGAAGCCATGGAGGCGATGAAGCTGCAGGCCACCACCTCGTTGAAATTCTTCGAGCGTTTCTGCAACAGCTACGGCATGGCCGCGACCAGTCGCCTGGGGTTCGGCACCGATGCCGTGCAGACCCTGGAAAAGCTCATCACCGAAGTGCTGCAGGAATACCCCAACACCATCGTCTTCGCCAGCAAGCTGGTGTTCAAGCGCGAGAATTTCGTCACCCGCCTGCTGCACAACCAGGCCATCAATTCGCTGCAGCGGCGCATGCACGTCAACGGCCAGCAGCTGATGGTGCTGCCGATGCTCATCGACTAGCGCCCGGGCGCGCCGGAGCGCGGTATCCTTAGGAGAATCTTCCGGGAACCGCGCTCTCCATGCTTCGCTTCGAACACCTCATCCAGATCAACGACCCGCTCGTCCCCCTGCTTACGCCGCTCACGCGCGAGCAGATCTGGCGTGGGCTGTTCATCCGGGCCCATGAACCGACGGAATTCGTCATGGGCCTGGAAAGCTGCACCATCGAAGCGGAAGCGATCGGGCAGGAGCACACCGTGCTCAAGCGCGTGCTCGACTTCGGCCCCTTCCAGGTCCATGACGAGGTCACGCTGACGCCCATGCGCCAAGTCAAGGTGCTGGCCACCGCCACCGAACTGTGGCCGCGCAGCGAGGCCACGGTGCGCATCGAGGAACCGGAGCCCGACGTACTGTTCCTGCGCTTCATCTACGAGCTGGACCTGCAGGAAGGCCACAGCGAGCTGGACGAGACCGTGGTGGCCCTGCGCAAGCAGGCCTACATCGCCGCCGACATGGATACGGTCCAGCGCATCCGGGAGCTGGCCGAGTCGGGCCGGCTCGTGCACTGACCCGGGTTACTTTTCGACGAAGGCGCGTTCGACCACGTAGTCGCCGGCATGGCCGGTATGCTCGGACGCCTTGAAGCCCAGGCCGTCCAGGATGGCGGTGACGTCGGCCAGCATGTGGGGACTGCCGCACAGCATGGCGCGGTCGTGCTCGGGGTTGATGGGGGGCAGTCCGATGTCCGCCGCCAGCTTGCCGCTGGTCAGCAGATCGGTGATGCGACCCTGGTTGCGGAAGGGCTCGCGCGTGACCGTGGGGTAGTAGATCAGCTTGTCGCGCACCATGTCGCCGAAGTATTCATTGCCCGGCAATTCGGTGCCGATGTAGTCGGCATAGGCCAGTTCGCTGACCCACCGCACGCCGTGCACCAGCACCACTTTCTCGAAGCGCTCGTAGACGTCGGGGTCCTTGATGATGCTCATGAAAGGGGCCAGGCCCGTGCCCGTGCCGAACAGGTACAGGTTCTTGCCGGGCAGGAGATCGTCCACCACCAGGGTGCCGACCGGCTTGCGGCTGACCAGAATGGAATCGCCTTCCTTCAGGTGCTGCAGGCGCGACGTCAGCGGACCGTTGGGCACCTTGATGCTCAGGAACTCGAGGTGTTCCTCGTAATTGGCGCTGGCGATACTGTAGGCGCGCATCAACGGCTTGCCTTCGACTTCCAGGCCGATCATGACGAAGTGGCCGTTGTGGAAACGCAGCGCGGGATCGCGCGTGGTCTTGAAGCTGAAAAGCGTCTCGTTCCAGTGGTGAACGCTTGTGACGCGTTCGGTATTGAAAGCGGCCATGGCCTGTCGGACCCCATCTAGATAGTCGGGCCAGTTTACCAAACCATGACTGGCCGTCGGACGTAAACCTTAGATTTTATGCGGATTAGCGGGCAGTAAGGCGAAATTGACCGCATCTTATGAACATGGGTTTTAAGCATATTGCCGCCGGCCGGGGTAACCCACTGTTTCTTTCAAATGATGGCGGCGACTGACCTGGATCAATCAGACTGTTCCCGATCTCCTGTGTAATGGAAGTCCCCCCTCACCTTCCGGAGGCCGAACGATGACTGCCATGATGAAAGCCGCCGTGTTCGTCGCGCCCGGGCGCATCGAGATCACGGACAAGCCCATTCCCGGCGTGGGCCCGAACGACGCCCTGGTCCGCATCACCACCACGACCATCTGCGGTACCGACATCCACATACTGAAAGGCGAATACCCCGTCGCCCCGGGCCTGACCGTGGGCCACGAACCGGTCGGCGTGATCGAGAAACTCGGCAGCGCCGTCACCGGCTACCGGGAAGGCCAGCGCGTCATCGCCGGCGCCATCTGCCCCAACTTCAACTCCTATGCCGCCCAGGACGGCGTCCCCTCGCAGGACGGCAGCTACTTGGCGCCGCAGGGCCTGTGCGGCTGCCACGGCTACAAGGCCACCGCCGGCTGGCGCTTCGGCAACCTCATCGACGGCACCCAGGCGGAATACGTGCTGGTGCCCGATGCCCAGGCCAATCTCGCCCCCATTCCCAACGGCCTGACCGACGAACAGGTGCTGATGTGCCCGGACATCATGTCCACCGGCTTCAAGGGCGCGGAAAACGCCAACATCCGCATCGGCGACGTCGTCGCCGTGTTCGCCCAGGGGCCCATCGGCCTGTGCGCCACCGCCGGCGCCCGGCTATCGGGCGCGACGACCATCATCGCCATCGACGGCAACCCGCACCGGCTCGACATTGCCCGCAAGCTGGGGGCGGACGTCGCGCTGAATTTCCGCGAATGCGACGTGGTGGACGAGATCATGAAGCTGACCGGCGGCCGCGGCGTGGACGCCTCGATCGAGGCCCTGGGCACCCAGTCGACCTTCGCGTCCGCGCTGCGCGTGCTCAAGCCGGGCGGCACCCTGTCCAGCCTGGGGGTCTATTCCGAGGACCTGACCCTGCCGCTATCGGCCTTCGCCGCCGGGCTGGGCGACCACAAGATCAACACCGCCCTGTGCCCGGGCGGCAAGGAACGGATGCGGCGGCTGATCAACGTGCTGGAATCCGGGCGCCTGGACCTGGGGCTGCTGGTGACGCACCAGTTCAAGCTGGACGACATCGTGGCGGCCTACGAGCTGTTCGCGAACCAGCGGGACAATGTGCTGAAGGTGGCGGTCAAGCCGCAGTGAGCGGCTCATGGTTGAGCTCTTCATGGTTTTTGAAGCGAAGCGTGCGCGTAACATTTGCGCACCCGCTGGCCGGCCTGAGTATCGGCCACCTGGAGAAGATCCCGGCCGGCCGCGACGCCAGGAAGGAACGCCTGAAGTCGATCAAGCTCGAGCAGTAACGTGGCGGAGTCCTTCGGATATCCGGAGAAACTGTTCGCGCAGCCATTGGCCGCCGGCGTCCTGGTCGCGTATGACGGGCCATTGCATGACCATGGTGAGCTTTGGCAGCTTGAGAGGATGAGGCAAGATCCGGATGGGATGGTGCTCGATAGCCTGTTCTGCCAGGCGCCGTTGGACGGTTGCTATCCACGGGGTTCCCACTATCGCGGCCGGCAGCATGCCAAACGCCGGGACGGTCGCAACAACGCGTCGCGCCAGGCCCATTTCGCGAATCGCGCGTTCATCCCCTGAATATCCGCCAGCGTCGGGATTGACGCGAACGATATGGCCGAGTTTCAGGTAATCCGCCTGGGACGGCCTGGAATCCACATGCCTATTGTCTCGCGACACGATACAGACATACTCGTCGTCGAACAGCTCGACACTGGAACACTCCTGCAGAGCCATGGGCTTGGGCACGACGACCAGGTCGATCAGGCCCAGCGTGAAGCGCCGCACGTAGTCTACCGAACGGGTTTCGAGATCGATGCGAATACTGGGCGCGCTGACTGCCAACTGGGGCAGAAGCAACGGCAAGAAAATAGGCATCACGTAGTCGGATGCCACCACCGTGAAGGTCCGGTCGCTGGCCAGCGGGTCGAAACCCGGGCGCATCTGCACCAGTTCTGTCGTGCTCGCGAGCAGGTGTCCAACACGCCTGGAGAGGTCAAGGCCGAAGGGCGTCAGGATCATGCTGCGGCCGGAGCGCTGGATGAGCGGGTCCCCGAAATGCTCTCTAAGGCGGTTTAGCGCGCCGCTCATGGCTGGTTGACTGATCGAGAGCTTTTCGGCCGCTCGCGTCACGCTTTGCGTCGACAGAAGCGCCTCCAACGCCACCAGCAAATTCAGATCGAGTTTCTGCAAATGCATGATGCGCGAAGTCTAGCAGCACTTTCCCACGTGCCGCTACGAGGGAAGTCCCAGCAGGCGCGCGGCGTTCAACCCTGCAACCAGCCCCCGTTCATCCTCTGTGAGCGCAGTGCGCTGCAGCAACTCCAGCGGCCTGGTTTCTCCCATGTCGTATGGGTAGTCGGTTCCCAGCAGGACCTGGAACGCCCCATATTTGCGCACCAGCCAATCGAGCTGGTCCGGGTCGAATACCATCGTATCGAAGTACATTCTTTTCAGATAGTGACTCGGGGCATGCTGGCAATGGGCGTGGCAGTCGGGGCGCACACGGTGGGCGTGGTCGAAACGGCCTATGTAGGAAGGAAGCAATCCTCCGCCATGGGCGACGCAGATCTTCAGGTCCGGATATTCGTCCAGCACACCGCCGTAGATAAGGTGGGCCAGGGCCACTGTGGAATCCAACGGATTGCCGATGATGTTGTTGAGGTGGTACGGCGCCAGACGATCGCCGTGGGTGAAACCGGTAGGGTGCAGGAAAAGAATGGCGCCCAACTCCTGCGCGGCATGGAAGAACGGATGAAACCGTGGGTCGGACAGCTCCGTGCCCGCCACATTCGTCGAGATTTCCACCCCCGCCATGCCCAGTTCGCGCACGCACCGCTTCATCTCCTCGACAGCCAGCCGAGGGGATTGCATGGGGACGGTTCCCAACGCACGCATCCGCGTGGGATGCCGTGCAGCAACCTCGGCCAGCCCATCGTTGACGGTACGGGCGATTTCGCGCCCGAGCGATTCGTCTGCCCAGTAGGCGTAGTGGTTCGGCGCTGGCGATATCACTTGGATATCGATCCCCATGGCGTCCATGTCCGATAGCCGGCGGTCCGCGTCCAGCAACTGTATTCGACAAGCCGCCGCCATGGCCGCGCTGGCCTGGCGTGTTTCCAGGGTCTGGAAGCGCTGGGTCGTATCCGGCGTGGGCGGCAAATGGGGGCGGGCCAGGGCCTCGGCGGCCGGGACCAGCATGTGGCAATGCATGTCGACAACGATCTTGTAGGGCCGGTGTGCATGAGCGGTCATTGGATGGGCGCTCCCTGATACCGGTCAATGGCTGGCTCGATGCGGCCGCTGCAGTCACCGAACCCTATGCTGGCATATCCATCGCGGGTGGCGCGGGCCTTCAGTGTCAGGCTGTCGCCGTCTTCCAGGAAGGTGCGCGGCACGCAATCCACCAGCAGCGAGGGGCGTTGAGGGCTGATCGCATCCAGAAAAGTGCCGAAACTGCCTTGATCGGGACCGGTTACCGTGCCCGTGCCAAACAGATCGCCCGGCCTGAGATTGCAACCGTTCGAGGCGTGGTGCGTGACCATCTGGGCGGGCGTCCAGAAGAGGTGCCCGGTCGACGAGCGCGAGATCAGCCGAGGTTCCTCCAAGGGCGGCGCGGTCAGCCAGACTTCCAGCTGCAACTGGGGCATGCCTTCCAAGACGTCGAGCGGATGGTGCAAATAGGACAGAGGCAGAGGGTCTTCCGGCCGGCGCTTGAATGCCGATCCACGGAATGGCGCGAGCGCTTCGGGGGAAATCACCCACGGTGAAATCGTGGTGCGGAAGCTCTTCCCCAGGAATGGACCGAGGCGGGGCGATTCCCACGACTGGATATCCCGGGCCGACCAATCGTTCACGATGCAGTAGCCGGCGATATAGTCAGGAGCCTCGTCGATGTCCACGGGCGATCCAGGCTCATTGGCGCGTCCGATCCAGATACCGATTTCCAGTTCGAAGTCAAGCTTGCGCGTGGGTTGAAAGACCGGAACGCCCGACTCGTCGGAGAGGTACTGCCCCCAAGGCCGGCGAACCGGCGTGCCGGAAGGAGCCACTGACGAGGCCCTGGCGTGGTATGCGATGGGAAGGTGCCGGTAGTTGGGCAACAGCGGATCGGGCTGGCCCCGGCGGCGGCCGCCGTTGGCCGCATGGTGTATGCCGGCGTTGAAGTCGGTGAAATCGCCGATCTCGCACGGCAGCAGCAACCGGCAGTCTTGCATGTCGTGCAGGAAAACGCTGGCGCTCTTGCGCGCCGTGTCAGACCGGCTCGTGCCTATAGAGAACAGGCTGGATAAGGCTCGCCGAAGCGCCTGGCGATGCCTGGCGGAAAGCGCAATCAGCGCGTTGCCGGCGTCGTGGCAAATACGCTGCGCGGCCGCTTGCGCATCTCCTTCCAGTAGGCCTGTCGCCAGCAAGCCGCCGAGATCGATTACCGAGTCGCCCAGGGCGACCCCCGCTCTTGCCTTGAGATCGCTCCCCAGCAGGAAGCGTCCCAGCGGCAGGTTCTGGACAGGAAAGTCAGGGTGTCCGTTGGCCGATTCGATCCAGCTCCGGCGATCGCCGTCGTGCGATTCGTCAATGGGGGGAAGGTACATGATGGTTGCCGTATCCTCGTCCGAGGTCAAAAGCGATGTGTCACGCCCACGCCGACAACCGTCTGGCGGCTGCTGGAAGATGGGCCTTCGAGATAGAGCGCCGCGCGTGGAGCGGCGGCGCCTCCGGCCCATTGCGAGATCACGCGCACATAAACGTCGGTGCGCTTGCTGAGAAAGTAATCGAGGATGCCATAGGCGGTCGTCCAGCGTGCGTCCCCCAGGCGGGAGTGGTTCACGCCCACCGAGGGGCGAAGACCTTCTCCCTGAGGAACGGCCGAGATGCCCGCCGACAGCGTGTTGATGCGTTCAGAACCGGTGCCGGCGCTGAGCTTGGTCGTGGTGTACTGGCCAAGAACCCGCCACCTGGCGAAGTCGTAATAAGCACCTAGGCCGGCTATCGTGTCATTGGTGACGATGGCGCTGGTGGTGGCGGGAAAGGCAAGCCCGAAAAGATTCGCCAGGCCCACGTCGTTCGCAGGCCTGTGGGTAACGCCATCGAGCTTGAGCCAGGCCGCCGTGACGCGCAGCCGCCCTTGCTGGTAGGTCGCGCTTGCCCCCAGGCCCTTGCCGGAGTTCGTAGCCGAGGTGCCGTCCTCTTTGAATATGTACATCAGCGAGCCGGTCAGGCCACCGAATGTCGGCGTCCGGTACTTGATGGAGTTGTTCACGAATACGCCTGCGCTGCGGTCCCAATTGCCGGTATGCACGGCCGTGATCGAATTGAACCGCGGCGGATCGACGCCCACCAGGTCGATGATCGTGTCGTACTGGCGCCCTAGCGTGAACCCGCCCCACTGCCGGCTTTCCAAGCCGACGATGCTCTGGCGCCACATGGTGCTGGTACCGGTGTCGACGGCGACCGAAGCCTCCAGCCGGTACGTTGCATTCAGTCCGCCCCCCAAGTCCTCGCTTCCCCGCAGGCCGAAATAACTCGGTTCATGCCGGGTTTCGGCGCGGGAGATCGAACTGCCGTTGACGTTGTTGTTGCGGTACACGCCGATATCGAGCACGCCGTATAGGGTCACGCTGCTCTGGGCATGAACGGGTTCTGACGAGAGGCACAAAGCACCCCATGCGGCAACAAGCAAGAGTCTAGTTCTGCTCAAGTTATCTCCTCCATTTATTGATCTGTAGTAGCCACGCAAGAGCAAGCAGCAAGCATAGGCACGCGCTGCGCGGCTGGAAAATCATTTAGGAGGATGGAACGCATAAGCGCCGCGGATAGCGGTGCGGCAAGGTCGCGGATCATTCGCAGCGCCTATGGCTTGGATCCGCAAAAACGATTTCCCGGCCGCCCCGTAGCGTCGCTAATCTAGCGATCCGGGTTCATGGCGAGGCGTATATGCCGGGGGTTGTCCCTGCTCTCCCGGAGGAGACTAAATTGAAAAATCACGACAAGGCAGCCGCTCCGGTTACCAAAAGAAGGGCATTGTGTTCTTTCCTGTTTGCCATGGGCGCCGGCGCGGCCATGCCCGCGAAGGCACAATCGCCGGGATTCCCCGCCAAATACATCACGGCAATCATTCCGTTCGGCCCCGGGTCCGCAGCCGATCAGCATATGCGGTTGCTGGCCGAAGGCATGTCGCAGGTGCTGAAGGTACCGATCATCATCGATCCCCGGCCGGGCGGAAACGGGGCGCTTGCCTACAACGCTTTTCGCAACGGACCGGCCGACGGCTCCTGCATCATGCTGACCACTTCCACGACGCAGGTCGCCAATCCCATACTCCTGGCCCAGCTGCCCTTCGATCCCATCCGAGACCTGAAACCGGTCGCCGGCGTCTCCAAGCTGTATCAGGTCATGGTCGTCAAGCCGGATTTCCCTGCAAAATCGGTCAGCGAGTTCATCGCTCTGGCAAAGGAGAAGCCGGGCAAGCTCACGTTTGGCAGCGGAACCTCGGTATCCCGGCTTGGCGGGGAACTGTTTGGCGTGCTCGCGGGCGTAAAGATGCTCAATGTCCCCTACAAGTCCACACCCAATGCCATGACGGAACTCGTGGGCGGTTTCGTTGACGTGATGTTTTGCGACCTGCCTGTTGCCACGCCCATGATTCGCTCGGGGCAGGTACGCGCGTTGGCCGTGGGGTCGGCGCGGCGATTGTCGGCACTGCCGGAAGTCCCCACGCTGCAGGAAGCGGGCGTGCCCGACTACGAGTTTTCGGCCTGGTCTGCCTTGTACGTGCCGCCAGGAACCCCGGACGAAGCAGTGGCCCGTCTGCACGATGCCATCACGCAAGCAAACAGGACCAAAGCGGCGGACAGGTTCAGGGATGCCGCGTCGCTCGACCGTTTCGATGTCAGCCCCGCGGAGCTCGCGCGGTTTCAGAAAGACGATCTGGCTCGGTGGAAGCGAATCGCTGCCAAGCTGGGCATCACACCCGCGTAAAACATCTTGAGGTTCTTGAAGACATCATGGCTATAGTCGGAATTCGTCGTGTTACCTATGGGGTGCACGACTTCGCCGCCAGCACCCGGTTCTATCGTGATTTTGGCCTCGTAGCCGATGGCGATGATGAAAGTCGTTGCGATTTCACCTTGCCGGACCTGTCCGTCGTTTCGCTGCGCAAGGCAGACGATCCCGAGTTGCCCGCGGCGTTTGAAGCCGGGCCCGGCGTCAGGCAGCTTACCTGGGCAGTGGATACGATGCAGGCGCTGGAGACTTTCGAGAAGTCGCTGTCTACCGACCGCGAGGTCAAACGTATTTCCGGACAGGCGATATCTTTCGTGGACGATGCCGGCCTGCCTACCGTTCTGGAGTTGTTCACGCCCAGGCCGGTGACCTCTCCTGCGGATCCGCTCAACGCGCCGGGCCGCATCGAGCGTTGGAATCAGAACCGGCGCTGGTATGCCGAGGCCAGGCCCAAGGTGATGCAGCACATCGTGTTCGCCCATCCCGATGTGCGGCGGACCGCCGCTTTCTATGTCAACCGGCTCGGATTCCGCATCAGCGATATCCAGGATGGAGGCGGGTTCTTTCTTCGCGCGGATGGCAGGAATGAACACCACAACATCTTCTGGCAGCCGGGCAAGTCGCTGTCGTTCCGCCATATTGCGTTCGGGGTCGAGAGTATCGACGAGATCATGGCGGGCGCTGCCAACATGAATAGAAATGGCTGGCATAGCGCGCTCGGGCTGGGGCGTCATCGCATTTCCTCGACTTTCTTCTACTACATCCCCAATCCTGCGGGAGGGGATGCCGAGTATTCCTCTGACACGGACTACCTCGACGACACGTGGGTTCCACGCGTGTGGGGTCGCAAGTTCGGCCACATATGGTGGGTATCCAGGCCCCGGGACGAGGCGCCGGCGGAAGAGGTCCGCTTGACGCGTCCCGAGGAGCGCGTCCTGTGAGCCGGAGCATGCAATTGCCATTCGGATTTGGCAGCTTTTCCATCGCTGGCTGCGCACCGTTTCCCGCCGTGGTGTGCGGCGACCAGGTCTTGGCGCTTGCCGCCATCAATCGCTGGCGGCATCAGACCGGCATACGCCTGCACGGCGAAGAATGCCTGCTCGAGTTCGTCGAAGATTGGGACGCGAACATCGACTCGGTGGCCCGTTTTCTGGAGCGTGAGCCGGCCGACTGCCAGGCCCTGTGGAAGCCGGCCGGGCAGTTGCAAGTGCATGCCCCGTTCACTCCCCGGCAGATTCTTTGCACCGGAGCCAACTACCGTCAGCATGTCATCGACCATGCGGCGGATTTCGGCGGCGGCGTGAACGACCAGGCCAGTACGGCCGAACAGCGGCGCGAGCAAGCCCAGGCGAAGATCGACGAGCGAGCCAGAAACGGCATGCCCTACGCGTTCGCGAAGTTGCCCAGCACCGTCATCGGCCCCTTCGATCCCATAGCCCTGCCTGAGGACATCGAGAAGCCGGATTGGGAGCTCGAGCTGGCTGTCGTGATAGCCAGGCCTGCTCGCCATGTGCGCCGGGAAGATGCCATGCGCTATGTGGCCGGCTATACCATCGCCAACGACATTACCGCCCGTGACAGGCTGTTCCGCCCGGACATGCGCGCCATCGCTTCCGACTGGCTGTCCAGCAAGTCTCCCCCCAGCTTCATGCCCTTCGGCCCTTTCATCATGCCGGCCAGATTCGTCGCCGATCCGCATGATTTGCACATGACCCTGGCACTCAACGGCCAGGTCATGCAGGATGCAACGAGCTCGGACATGATCTTCGATATATCCCGACAGATCGAATATGTCTCCAATCGCGTTGCCCTCGGGCCCGGAGACGTGATCCTGACGGGGTCGCCGGCGGGCAACGGTACGCACTACAAGCGCTTTCTGAAAGCAGGCGACGAAATCATCGCGTCTATCGCGGGCCTTGGGTCGCAACGCAATACCTGCGTATCGGAAGGAGCGCATGCATGACATCGGCATCGTCGGAAATGCGCGCACTGATCATCGGTGCGGGCATAGGAGGGCTATCCGCGGCGATCGCGCTGGGAAAGCGCGGTGTCAAGGCCCATCTGGTCGAGCGCAGCAAGTCATGGGACGTATACGGCGTAGGTATCATTCTTCAGTCGAACGCCATACGCGCGCTGGATGCGCTGGGCTTGTCTGACGCCTGCGTGGCGGAAGGTTTCCCGTATTCCGTCAGCTCGTATTTCGACGCCGCGGGCAATATGCTGCGCAACCGCCCCAAGCCGAATGTAGGCGATTCGCGCTTCCCATCATCTTGCGGCATCCAGCGCCGCAGCCTGCATCGCATCCTGAGCCGGGAAGCCCTGTCATTGGGCGCCCACGTGGACCTGGGCACGACCGTCACTTCGCTGACTCAGCATGCTTCTCATGTCGAGGCGCAGCTGAGCGATGGGCGGCGGCTCGTCTGCGATCTGGTCATTGGCTCGGACGGAGTGAACTCCGCGACCCGCCAGATGCTGTTCGGCGACGTGGTTCGTCCTGTTTTCACCGGCCAGGGATGCTGGCGGTTCACGGCGCCGCGTTTGCCGGAGGTAGACAGGGCCATATTTCAACGTGGCGAAAAAAGCGTCGCGGGACTGATTCCCCTGGCCAACGAGCAGATGTACCTGCTGCTCCTGACCCCGGAGCCTGAAAATCCGTGGTTCAAGACCGAGGAGTTGCAGGCCGGCCTGGCGCAACGTCTCGAAGGCTATGGGGGCCTGGTCGGCAAGGTGGCAAGCAAGCTGCCGGCGGGCGAGGACATCGTCTACCGGCCGTTGGAGCCGCTGTTGCTCCCCGCCCCCTGGGCCAAGGGCCGCGTGGTATTGATCGGCGATGCGGTCCACAGTACGACGCCGCACCTGGCCCAGGGCGCGTCCATGGCATTCGAGGACGCTGTCGTGCTCGGAGAGCTGCTGTTCGACTCCGGGCTGGATGTCCCGAGCGCCCTGGCCAGATTCACGTCGCGCCGGTTTGCCCGTTGCCAACGCATTGTGGAGACGTCCAAGCAGCTGGGCTGCTGGCAGTTGGAACAATGGGCCGGCCGGGGCTATGGCAATGCCGATCCTGTCGGCTTGTCCGCGCAGGTCCTGGAAGAACTCCGAGCGCCCATTTGATGGAACTCCCCTTGATTGCCCAGCAGTTCGGAGACCAGACTGGCGCGGCGCTGCGCAGCCGGTTGGCCCGCCACTTGATCATCGATGCAGCGCCCGGCCCCGAAGGCTGGAGCCACGATACCGAAGTCCTATTGGCAGCGCCGACGCAGGCCTGGCGCGGAAAACCTCGTCCTCGAGGATGGCCAGGAGCGACCAGGTGGGTCCAGCTTCCGGGAACGGGAATCGATGCCTATCCGGAATGGATGTTCGACGTACCCTGCGTCACCACCGCCGCGGGGCTCAATGCCCCGTTCATCGCCGAGTTCGTGATGGCCACCATGCTCGGTTTCGAAAAGCGCTTTCCTGAAGCTTGGATCAAGGCGGCTGACGACTGGAAGCCCCGGATGTCAGGAACATTGCACGGGAAAATGCTAGCCCTGGCCGGCGTGGGCGCGGTAGGCACCGCGGTAGCGCGGCATGCGTTGGGATTCGGGATGCACGTCGTGGCCCTGCGCCGGACGCTCGCCGCTCCCATGGACGGGGTGCAGGCTGTCATCGATCCCATGCGGCTCGCGCCAATGGCCGATCACCTGGTTCTTTGCATGCCGTCCACCCCGCAAACCCGGCATGTCGTCAATGAGGCGTTCCTTGCGGCTTGCCGACCTGGGCTGCACGTCGTCAATGTCGCGCGAGGAGATCTGATCGACCAGGAGGCGCTGCTGCGCGGGCTGGATGATGGGACCGTGGCGCGCGCCTCCCTCGACGTGGCAACGCCTGAGCCGCTGCCGGACAAGCATCCGCTGTACACCCATCCCAAGGTGCGCCTGACTCCGCATCTTGCGTGGAGTGCTCCGGGAGCCGTCGACAAGTTGCTGGATTTTTTCGTCGGCCAGCTCGGTCTGTTCATCACGGGCCAACCGTTGAAAAATCGCGTGCCCCCTCCGCTTTCTCATCCGATCTAGGCCTGACATGCAAACAAACGAAGAAACGCCCAAGTATCCGATGACTATTCCACCCGCCATGGAGGATGCGCGCGAGGAAACGGAAAGGCGCCGTCGCGAACTCGCGATCGGCTGCCGCCTGCTTTCCAGCTTGAATCTGGACTGGGGAACGGCGGGGCACATTACTGTCCGGGATGCCCGCCAACCCGATTGCTTCTGGGTCAACGCATACGGCCGCCATTTTGGAACGCTGACGACAAACGATCTGCTGTTGGTCGACAAGAGCGGAAAGGTGCTTGCAGGCGACGGCATCCTCAATCCTGCGTCGTTTGCCGTGCATGCGGCCATACACGAGGCCAGGCCCGATGTTCTGGCCATTGCGCACGGGCATTCGACGCATGGAAAGGCGTGGGCCAGCCTCGGCCGCCAGCTCGACCCGATTACCCAGGATGCGTGCGCCTTCTTCGACGACCATGCGGTACTGGAACTGTACTCGGGCATTGTGCTTAGCGACGAAGAGGGGAAGCTTATCGCCCGGACCCTGGGCTCGCGCAAAGCCCTGCTGTTGCAGAACCACGGCTTGCTGACCGTAGGCACGACCATCGAATCGTGCATCTTCTGGCTTGTCTCGCTGGACAATGCCTGCAGGGTGCAATTGCTCGCGGAAGCAGCCGGCCAGCCGCGCGCGCTTCCCGAGGAGGTAGCAAGGCGTACCCGGCGTGCCATAGGCCGAGAGGTAGTGGCGTACTTCGGATATCAGAATCTGCGGCAGAAGTTCATTGCCGATCATCCTTCTCTAGAGCATTGCCTATGAGCACGGCGAATTTCCTCAAGTGGGAAACCGGCATGCGGGAACTGGCGGACGGGGTGTTCGCCTATGTGCAGCCCAACGGTGCCCACGGCAATGCAGGCTATAGCAATGCTGGCCTAATCGTCGGCCCCGAGCATTGCGTGGTTATCGATACCCTGGGCACCAACTCGATGCACGAGGCGTTCATCGGCGCGATCCAGCGCGTCACCGACAAGCCGGTCGGCCGTGTACTGCTGACGCATCATCACGTGGATCACATCCTTGGCACGCACCGATTCCGCTCCGCATGCGTCATCTGCCATCGCGCCTGCCGGGCCAACATCGTCAACGGCGGGCCGGACGCGGCGGCGCGATGGGCGGCGAAGCGACCGCACTTCGCGGCCGATTTGCGCGACATCCCGGTGATCGTTCCTGACCTGACGTTTGAAGACCGGGTGTTCCTGCATCAAGGCGAACGCGAAATCGTCTGCTTTCATCCAGGAATCGCCCATACCGATGGAGACGCGGTGGCCTGGCTGCCTGCCGAGCGGATCCTTTTTACCGGCGATCTGTTCTTCAATCGCGTTTGTCCAGCCGCATTTGCCGGAAACATGGCCGGCTGGATCGCCGTGGTGCGAGATCTGCTGAAAATGGACGTGGACGTCATCGTGCCAGGGCATGGTCCGATCAGCGACAAGGCCGGCCTGGCATCGATGTTGAACTATCTTGAAACGATAGACCGTTGCTCCAGGCAGGGATTCCAGGCCGGCGCGAGCGCCGAAGAGGTAGCCCGGAATATGGACCTGGGCGATTTTCGTCATTGGGCCGATACCGAGGAACGGCTGCTGGAAGACGTGCGGCGCGTATATCAAGAGCTTGTGGACGCGCTTCGCCGAACGTAGTCCCGGAGAACCCTGCGGAATCCGGAACCCGCGAGGTATTTCAATGGTATTTCAACTCGCGCAGGTTTCGAGCGAAAAAAGAGCGGACCAAAAAGAGCGAATGCGGCGGCGGATCAACGTGCAACGGCTTTCCCAGGCTTGGCCTCGGGCCTGATATCGGCCAGCCCGGCGCCCCAGGCGGCCAACATGCCTTGCGCGACATCGCGAAAGCCGGGGTAGCGCGCGGCATGGTCGGAGACTATCGGCGCAACCCCGTGCACGGCTTGCGTGATCCGTTCACGCGCCTCGTCCATGTCCGCCCTGCTCAGGCCCAGCCGCGTGGCCCCATAGATCGCGAGCATGCTGCCCGATGCCCACACGCGCTTGCCTTGCAAGGATAGCGCAGGCAGGTTCGTCGCGAACCTCGGATAGACGGTGCTGCTCAGGACGTCGTAGACCGGCGCCAACCGGACATCGTCGACGTCGGTATAGACCAGCGCGAAGTTTTTCAGGTGCGCATCGGCATTGCGAACGGCGTAGTTCAACAATATCAACGCATAGAGGCGGCGTGCCGCCTCCTTGAATGCGGCGCGCGGCACGTAGGCGCGGGTGAGCTTGGCCAGGTCCTCCAGCGTCCCCTTGTATTTGTTGACGGCGTCATTGGGCTTGAGCGCGCAGTAGTCCTCGACCGCCAGCATCCTGCCGCCCGCGGTACGGTCGAAGCGCCGTACCGCCAACACCTGCCCGTCGGCGGACAGTCGGGCCTCGGGCACCTCGAGACCGGCTGCGCGAGCGACTTCCAGGCAAAGGAACTCGTTGATCGCGAGCCCAGGCAGGTCATCGAAACCCGTCTTCAGGATGAACTCGTCCGTCCAGACCGTCGCCCTGTCCTCGGGCCGCACGAGCGCCTTGGGCATGATGCCGGACACCCCTTCCGCCACGCCGCCTTCCAATAACCGCAGCAGGTTTTCCCGCGAGTCCGCCGACGCGAGCAATCCCGCCATGTCGGCCTTGCTGGAGGCGGTAGCGAGCGTGGCGCCGCGCGGCACCACCTGGACGCGGCCGATCGTGTTGGCACCCGTCAGCGCAAGCAGGCCGAAATCGCTGACGTCGGCATGCGGGCCCAGGCGCCGGATCATCAGATCCTTCTTGAATCCCTCCGGCAGATTCATCTGGAAGAAGGGATGCAGCGTCTTCCAGTCGTACGATGCCGCACGAACCGGCATGAGTAGTGACACGAAGCGATCCGGCGGCGCGTCGGGCAGATAGCTGAAAACATACCGGGCCGCTTCCTCGGTAAGCGTCCCCACCCGTTCGCCGCTCACATGGACATCGAGCGTCGCGCGGCTCATGGCTGGCGCTTCGTGGCTTTCGGGCCGCGCGCGGAACGCTTGCGCACCCGCTGGCGCACCGCGGTATCGGCCGCCTCGGCCGGCTCGGCCAGGACGTCGTCGAGCGTGCGCTGATGCCCTGGCCGACGCGCGATCAACTCCAGCCCCACAGCATCGAAAAGGCTCAGCATCTTGACCGCGCCGATTTCAGGCAGGGCCCCCGTCTCGAACATGCTGATACGGCCGCGGGCCACGCCGCTTATCTCGGCGACCTGCTGTTGAGTCAGCTCGGCGGCCATGCGGGCGGTGCGGAAGGCTTCCCCTAGTTCGGCAAGATTCATGTTCTACATCCGAAACATTATTGGCAAAAATCGCGATAATGAATCGTATATCGAACATTAAACTGCCGCAAGCAATGTTCTTTATGTAAGACACTATCCGGCAAAAAACCCTATAACGTCTTTTATTCGATACATTAAATCAACTGCCGCCCAAAACAAAAACGACGTCCGCATCGCCAGATGCAGTACGTCGTTTTTGAATGAAATCCTGGTGGAGCGGAGGAGGATCGAACTCCCGACCTTCGCATTGCGAACGCGACGCTCTCCCAACTGAGCTACCGCCCCACGTGCAGACCGAAACTATACCGTATTTTTCTGGTACGTGGGTGGCGCCTCGAATAAGGACGCTCCGTCGCCGCCCGCCGGCGCGATTTGAGTTACGCGCCGTCTTGCCCAACAATGCGGCATGGACAGACGGATCCGGAACCCTGGCGGCGGCAAGGCGCGAACCTCCCCGGGAATAGGCGCGCGGGCCGCGAAGCTGGCCGCCTCGTCGCTGGCCGTGGCCTGGCTGGCGGGCTGCTCGCTGCCGCCGCTGGCCGACCGCTCCGTGTCATCGGCCCTGGCCCCGGACGTCTCGCGCCAGACCGCGCTGGGCCGGGTCATCGCCCCGCAGGCCGATGCCCATCCGGGCAAGACGGGCTTCCACCCGCTGGCCGACGCCCGCGACGCCTTCGCCGCCCGCATGCTGCTGGCCCATGCCGCCGAACGCACGCTGGACATCCAGTACTACATCTGGCGCGGCGACATGACCGGCACCATGATGCTGGAGGCGCTGCACGCCGCGGCGGACCGCGGCGTGCGGGTGCGTCTGCTGCTGGACGACAACGGCATAGCGGGCCTGGACGAGACCCTGGCCGCGCTCGATGCCCATCCCAACATCGAGGTCCGGCTGTTCAACCCGTTCGCCATCCGGCGTCCCAAGATGGTGGGCTACCTGTTCGAGTTCTCGCGCCTGAACCGGCGCATGCACAACAAGTCGTTCACGGCCGACAATCAGGCGACCATCGTGGGCGGCCGCAACATCGGCGACGAATACTTCGGCGCGACCGATGGCGTGCTGTTCGCCGACCTCGACGTGCTGGCCGTGGGCGGCATCGTGAACGAGGTCTCGGCGGACTTCGACCGCTACTGGGCCAGCGTCTCGGCCTATCCGGTCGCCCAGTTGCTTGCTCCCGTCCCGGCCGCCAGGCTGGACGAGTTGGCGACCGATTCGGCCTCGATCGAGGCCAGCCCGGCCGCGGCCGCCTATGTGCGGGCCATGCGCGAGCAACCCTTCGTGCGCGACCTGCTGGCGGGCACGCTGCCGCTGACCTGGGCCCCCGCGCGCATGGTCAGCGACGACCCGGCCAAGGCGCAGGGCCAGGCCACGCCCGATGGACTGCTGGCCCATCAACTGGCCGCCATCATCGGCACGCCGGAAAAGGAACTGGACCTGGTGTCGCCCTACTTCGTGCCGGGCGCCCAGGGGACCGAAGCTTTCGCGGCCATGGCGCGACAGGGTGTGAAGCTGCGGGTGCTGACCAATGCGCTGGAGGCCACCGACGTGCCTGTCGTGCATTCGGGCTATGCCCGGCGGCGCAAGGACCTGCTGGAGGCGGGCGTGCGCCTGTATGAAATGCGCAGCAACTCGCACCACAGCGGCAGGCCCGAAGGCAAGCCGCTGTTCGGCAGTTCGGGCTCCAGCCTGCACGCCAAGACCTTCGGCGTGGACCGTACCCGGGCTTTCATCGGATCCTTCAATTTCGATCCGCGCTCGGCCAACCTGAACACGGAGCTGGGTTTCGTCATCGACAGCCCCGAGCTCGCCAGCCGGATTTCCGAGGCATTCGACACCACCATACCGGACAGTGCCTACGAGGTCGGCCTGGCGCCGGAAGGCGGCCTGTACTGGCTCGAGCGCCGGGACGGCCGCACCATCCGGCACGACACCGAACCCGGCACCGGCCTGCTCAAGCGGCTGGCGATCCGGCTGATGTCATGGCTGCCCATCGAACCCCTGCTGTGACGCGGGCCGGTCCCGCCGTCAATGCCCGGTGCCGTCGGAATTGCGGCTGGCCTCGAACAGGAACCACGTGCGCCGCTCGGCCTCGTCTATCCAGTTCTCGATCAGGCTGGCGGTGGCGATGTCGCGATGGGTGTCGCAGATCTCGTGCGCCTCGCGCAGGTGGCTGGCCAGGGTCTTGTTGTCCTCGCGCAGCTCGGCCAGCATGTCCAGCGGCTGGACGTAGTCCGCGTCGTTGTCCAGGATGCGCTGCAGCTTGGCGATATGGCCGATGGACTTGATGGTGGGCCCGCCTATCTTGCGCACGCGTTCGGCGATGACGTCGGTCATGGCGAAGATCTCGACGCCTTGCTCGTCCAGCAATACGTGGTAGTCGCGGAAGTGCGGACCGCTCATGTGCCAGTGGAAATTCTTGGTCTTCAGGTACAGGGCGAAGACGTCGGCCAGGATACCGTTGAGCACGCCGCTGAGTTCGCGCGTCGCTTCCGCGCCCAGGTCGGTGGGGGTGGCCAGCGGGGCCGCGCGGCGCTTCTTCAACTTGCCTTGACGTTCGGTGTCCATTCGCTTCATGGCATGCTCCAGGGGAGAGGTGAGGCGGGCGGCGCGGGGGCGCAGGCCGCGATGGCCGTACCCGCCGTCCGATTATGAAAGGCATGGGACGCCAGATCAACCGAGCGCCCGACTAATGGTAAACCCGTAGCCCATCCATGAATGGGTGTAGACTAGTGCGCTCTCGTATTCCGGCCGGCGGCAAGGACTCCACCGCCCGCCGCCCCATCCTGAGCCCTGCCGCTTGAACTCCGACTCCCCTTCGCTTCCGGCATCGACGCGCTCGCTCTGGAAAGCCCGCGCGCTCGTGACGATCTCGCTCATGACCGGCGTCATGGGCAGCAGCGTTCCCACGCCGCTCTATCCGCTCTACCAGGCGCAACTGCACCTGCCCTCGTTCACCACCACGGCGATCTTCTTCGCCTATGTGGTCGGCGTGCTGAGCGCGCTGCTCGTCGGCGGCCGCCTGGCCGACAGGGTCGCGGACCGCCGCCGGCTGCTGCTGCCCGCGCTGGCCATGGTGGCGACCGGCGCGATCCTGCTGGCCCTCGCCCATAACCTGGGCATGCTGCTGGCAGGCCGCCTGCTGGCGGGCCTGGGCACCGGCACGCTGACCGGCGCGGCCAACGCCGCGCTGCTCGATCTGGAACCGCCGCAGCACAAGCAGCGCGCCGCGCTGTTCGGCACGGCGGCCTTCACGCTGGGTTCCATCCTCGGGCCGATCCTGAGCGGCGTGGCCCTGCAAGCGGGGCTCTACCCCACCGTCCTCCCTTTCCTGGTCATCGTCTCGATCGCCCTCGCCGTCGGTCATGGGCTGTGGCGCCTGCCGCTGCGCCGGACCGCCCCGCCGGCTCCGGCGCAGCATTCGCCGCAGGCCGTGCATGCGTCCGCCCGCGCCCTGCCCGCCCGGCGCGTCACCCAGTTGATGCTGCTCTGCTGCATCACGCTGTCCATCGTCTGGGGGGTCGGCTCGTCGCTGATGGCGATGGGACCGTCGCTGGGCGAGAAACTGCTGGGCATCCACGACTATGCGCTCAGCGGCTATGCCAGCTCGCTGCTGGCGGCCTGCGCCGGCACGGCGCAATTCCTCAGCCAGCGTACGTCCAGCACGTCCGCCTTCCGCTACGGCAACGTGGTATTTGCCAGCGGACTGGCCTGCGCCGTCGCCTCGCTGCTGGCCACCCAGGCCTGGCTGATGGGCCTGGCGGTCCTGGTCACCGGCCTGGGGTTCGGCGCGGCGTTCATCGGCGCCGCGGGCATCGTCAACCAGATCGCGCCGCCCCAGCGGCGCGGCCTCATGGTCTCGCTGTTCTACATCGCGGGCTACATCGGCAACGCATGGCCCATGCTGCTGGGCTTCATCACCGACCACGCCGGTCCCATGACCGCCGCGATGACGCTGCTCCTTACCGCCATCGCCGCATCGGCGGGTTTCGTGATCCTGTCCCGCCGGCTGCTGCCTGTCCGCTCCTGACGAACGCGCGGTCCGCTGTCCCAAGTTACCCACCCCCGGTGTGGACAACTTTGGGGACAGCCGTGGGACTACACAAAAAAACCTTTTTTCACCAACGACTTACCCGACGTGATGAAAAATTGGGCACGCCGATGAAACCGGATGGCTCTCCCTCCATGACCGACCGACGTACCTTTCTCGTTACCGCCGGCGCCCTGGCCATGGCCGCCATGGGCTACGCGCCGGCGGGCGCGGCGGCGCCGCTCAGGCTGGGCGCGCGCGCGCCTTTCTCGTTCGACCACCTTGTGCGCCAAGCGCGCGAGGCCGCCACACGCCCGTTCCAGGCCACGCCCATGCCGAACTGGCCCATCCTGGAACGCCTGGACTATGCCGCCGTGGGAGAAATACGCTTCAAGCCGGACCATGCCCTGTTCGCCGACGGCCCGGGCCGGTTTCCGGTCACCTTCTTCCACCTGGGCCGGTTCTCGCCCACGCCGGTGCGCATGTACGTCCTGGACGGAGACGGGGCCGGCCAGGCGCGCGAGATCCTGTACGACGAAAGCTATTTCGACATGCCCGCCGACAGCCCCGCCCACGCGCTGCCCCCCGGCATCGGCTTCGCCGGCTTCCGCTTCCAGGAAAGCCGCGTGGCCGGCCCGGCCGCGCCGGACTGGCGCACGAACGACTGGGTCGCGTTCCTGAGCGCCTCTTACTTCCGCGCGATCGGCGAACTCTATCAATACGGCCTGTCGGCGCGCGGCATCGCGATCGATATCGCCGTCCCCGACCGCGCCGAGGAATTCCCCGCATTCACGCACATCTATTTCGTCCCGCCGGCGGCCGGCAGCGATACCGTCACGGTCTACGCCCGCCTGGACGGTCCCAGCATCACGGGCGCCTTCCGCTTCGACATGACGCGCGGCAAGGCGGTGCTGATGGACGTCGACGCGGCCCTGTTCCTGCGCCGGGACGTCGCGCGCCTGGGAATCGCCCCGCTGACGTCCATGTACTGGTTCTCGGAGGTCTCCAAGCCCACCGCCATCGACTGGCGGCCCGAGGTGCACGACTCCGACGGGCTGGCGATGTGGACCCGCGGCGGCGAGTACATCTGGCGGCCCCTGAACAATCCGCCGCGCATCATGGCCTCGGCGTTCGGCGACGATAATCCGCGCGGCTTCGGCCTGCTCCAGCGAGACCGGAACTTCGACCACTACCTGGACGGCGTCCACTACGAGCGCCGCCCCTCGCTATGGGTGGAACCGCTGGGGGACTGGGGCCCGGGCGCCGTGCACCTGGTGGAGATTCCCACCGATGACGAGATCCACGACAACATCGTCGCGATGTGGGTCCCGGCCTCCCCGGCCAGAAAAGGCGACGAGCACCGGCTGAAGTACCGCCTGCACTGGACCGACCGCGAGCCCTACCCGCCGGCCACCGCGCGCTGCGTCGCCACGCGCCTGGGCAACGGCGGACAGCCGGGCCAGCCTCGGCCGCAGGGCGTGCGCAAGTTCATGGTGGAATTCCTGGGTGGCCCGCTGGCCGGCCTGCCCTACGGCGTCGCGCCCGAAGCCGTGCTGTGGGCGTCGCGCGGCAGCTTTTCCTACGTATACGTCGAGGCGGTGCCCGACGACATCCCCGGCCACTGGCGCGCCCAGTTCGACCTGACGGTGGACGGCACCGACCCCGTGGAGATGCGCCTCTACCTGAAGAGCGGCGAACTGACGCTGTCGGAGACGTGGCTGTACCAATACCATCCGCCGGGCGGCGGCGCCTGATCGCGCCGGGGGCCTCCCCCGGCCGGCGGGTTTTCCAATAGACTCGCAGAACACCGCCCGGAATCCGCTTCGATGGATTACTCCACCAAGAACATCAAGAAATTCATCTACAGCCAGTACTTCTACATGGGGATCCGGCAGGCGTTGGGCGTGCTCATGCCTGCTCTGGTGCTGCTGGGGCTGTTCCATCACGCGGCCCTGGGGCTGGCGGCGACGTTCGGCGCCATGTGCGTGGCCATCGTCGACCAGCCCGGGCCCTTCCGGCACCGGCGCAACGAGATGCTGGGCTGCGCACTGCTGGGCACGCTGGCGGCGGCCATCACCGCGCTCGCCTCGCCCTACCCGCTGGCGCTGTGGATCGCGGTGATCGCGCAGTGCTTCGGCTTCTCGCTGCTGGCGGTGTACGGCCGCAAGGGCGGGCTGATCGGCTTCGGCTGCCTGCTGCTGATGACGCTGACCATGCACGACGTCCTGGACGCGCGCGCCGCCGCCCTGCACACCGCCGCCGTCCTGGTCGGCGGCCTGTGGTACACGGCGTTCAGCCTGGCCGTGAACCGGCTCCTCTGGTACCGGCAGGCGCAGCAGGCGATCGCCGTCTGCATCTTCGCCTCGGCCGAGTACCTCGAAGCCAAGGCCCGCTTCTACGATCCGGACGTCGACATCGAAGACAACTACCGGCAACTGATCGCCCGCCAGGCCGCCGTGGCCGAACAGCAGGAAGCCGCGCGCGACGTGGTGCTGCGCGAACTGCCCCGCCGCTCCGATCGCCGGCGCGACCAGTACCGGACCATGCTGTTCAATCTGTTCATCGACATCGTCGACCTGCACGAGACCATGGTCGCGGTCCATACCGACTACCTGCTGCTGCGCAGGATGTTCAAGGATTCCGACCTGCTGGTCTTTTTCCGCGACCTGCTGCACAAGCTCTCGCAGGACACCGAGGCCGTGGGCCTGGCCGTGACGCAAGGCATGCCCAGCAAGAGCAGGGTCACCGTCAAGGCCGAAGTGCGAGCCATCGAATACGAGATCGAACTGCTCAAGCAGCGCGGCTTCCCCGAGGCCGAGCCGGAAGCCTACGCCGCGCTGATCTCGACCTTCCGCCGCGCCCGCAACGCCGCCTACATCGTCGACCGGCTGCGCCGCCATACCGACGTCGCTCACCTGGACGAACCGGGCTCGCTCCAGGTCGACGCCTCGCTGCAGCGCTTCCTGTCCCGCCAGGACTTCAAGCTGGGCCGCCTGAGCAGCAACTTCCGATGGAGCTCGCCGTATCTCCGGCACGCACTGCGGGTCACCTTGGCAGCGGCGATAGGCATGACCATCTCCAGCGAGTGGCTGATGCCGCACCATGCCATCCACGGCTACTGGGTGGTGCTGACCATACTCGTCATCATGAAGCCCGGCTTCGCCCTGTCCAAGCAGCGCAACCTGCAGCGCCTGGCCGGAACGCTGATCGGCTGCGCCCTGGTCCTGGCCCTCCTGTTCTTCGTGCACAACAAGTTCGTGCTGCTGGCGGCGATGTTCGTGGCGGTCGTCATGGCCAACAGCCTGGTGCTGCTGTACTACGTCGGCAGCTCCGCCTTCAATACCGCCTTCGTGCTGCTGAGCTTCCACTTCCTGGCGCCGGGCTCGCTCATGGTGGTGGGCGAGCGAGCCATCGACACGCTGGTCGGCTCGGCCATCGCGCTGGCCTGCAGCTACGTCTTCCCCTATTGGGAATACCGGATGCTGCGGCCGCTGCTGCGGCGCGCGATCGAGGCCAATCGCCATTACCTGATGGCCAGCCTGGGACTGGCCGGCACTTCGGTCGACAACGTCGAGATGCACCAGGAAAACGTCGACTACCGGCTGGCGCGCAAGAACGTGCACATCGCGTTCGGCAACTTCACCAACTCGTTCTACCGGATGATGCTGGAGCCCAAGTCCAAGCAGCGTTCACCGGCGCAGTTGAACAGCCTGGTCATCCAGTTGCACGACATGGCCGCGCAGGTGGGCGCGGCGGCGCCGCTGATCGCCGCGCTGCCTTCGCTGCCGCCGCCGATGACCGAGACGGTCGCGACGGTGGACCGCCTGCTGCGCGACGCCAACGCCGGCAAGCCGCCCCAGCCGGACGAGGACGACCAGCTCAAGCAGCTGACCCGCGACATGGACGGCGCCGTGGCGGCCGCCCAGGCCGGCACCGCGCCGGCCGACGCCGAGCGCGTGCTGGTCTTGCAGCAGCTCGCCTACCAGATCAAGCAGATGGCCAAGACCGCGCTGCTGATACGCGCCACGGTCCCGCAGGTGCACTAGGGCCAGTTCCCGCTAAAAGGAGGCTCGCACAGGCCGGACGGCTCAGCCGTGGGTCGGCCCCAGCAGTCCGTGCTTGTGCTCGGCGTCGCGGCGCGCCGGCTCCGGTGCGGCCGCCAGCCCCTGCAGGATGCCGCAATCGCGCGCGGCGCGTTCGTCCGAGCATTGGCTGCGCAAGGTCTTCAGCGTCGTCTCCAGGGCCTTCAGTTCGGCGATGCGGGTGGCGACGTGGCCGATGTGTTCGTCCAGCAAGGCGTTGATCTCGCCGCAGTTGTCCGCGGGATCGTCGCAGAAGCGCAGCAATCGCCGGATCTCTTCCAGCGTCATGTCCAGCGCGCGGCAGTTGCGCACCAGCAGCAACCGTTCCACGTGCGGTTCGCCGTAGATGCGGTAGTTGGCGGCCGTGCGGGCCGGCGGCGGCAGCAGGCCCTCGCGCTCGTAGTAACGAATCGTTTCGACCGGCGTGCCGGTCCGCGTGGACAGTTCTCCTATCTTCATCGCATTCCCCGCGGCTGTTTCCACCTCCCAGGATACGCCAATGTCCCCGCTTGACTCTATACCGGCTACAGGGTTTCAAATGGATCCGTAACGCCTTTGGAGCAGAC
Organism: Pigmentiphaga sp. GD03639; assembly: GCF_029845405.1. Classification (NCBI taxonomy): domain Bacteria; kingdom Pseudomonadati; phylum Pseudomonadota; class Betaproteobacteria; order Burkholderiales; family Alcaligenaceae; genus Pigmentiphaga; species Pigmentiphaga sp. GD03639. The sequence continues at coordinate 24,942 of NZ_JAOCLR010000001.1, read as the reverse complement.
GGATGTCCGATTCCTGCAAACACTGCCACGGCGACGGCCACGAAGCCGCGCCTGAAACCACTCGCCCGCGCGATGCCTTGCCGGCCACGGACGAAGGACTGCGCACGTCTCTGTTCAAGATCGAGCAGATGGACTGCCCGACCGAGGAACGGCTGCTGCGCAAGGCGCTCGAATCGATGGACGGCGTGCGCACGCTGTCGTTCGACCTGATCGGCCGCACGCTGAAAGTCGGCCATGTGCTGGACGACCCGCAACCCATCATGGCGGCCATCGCCGGCCTGAACATGTCGCCGGTGCCGATCGACGCGGCCGCCGCGCCCGAGGACCAGCCGGCCGAGGCCGCGCCGCGCCAGCCGTGGGCCCGCATGGGCCTGGCCGGCGCCTTCGCGATCGGTTCGGAAGTGCTGGCCTACGCCACCGGCGCCGACACCTCGCTGCCCGTGGCCGCGCTGGCGCTGGCGGCCATCCTGCTGGGTGGCCTGGGCACGCTGCGCAAGGGCTGGCTGGCGCTGCGCCATGTCACCCTCAACATCAACCTGCTGATGACCGTGGCGGTGATCGGCGCGGCCCTGATCGGCCAGTGGCCCGAGGCGGCCATGGTGATCTGGCTGTTCGGCGTGGCCGAGATGATCGAGGCGCTCAGCCTGACGCGCGCCCGCAACGCCATACGCAGCCTGACGGCGCTGGCGCCCGAGCGCGGCCTGGTCCGCCAGGGCGACGGCTCGTGGCAGGAAATGCCCGCGCGGCTGATCGGCGTGGATGCCGTGGTGCGGGTGCGGCCGGGCGAGCGCATCGTGCTGGACGGCATCGTGGTGGGCGGCGCGTCCAGCGTGGACCAGGCCCCCATCACCGGCGAAAGCATGCCGGTGGCCAAGCAGGAAGGCGACGCGCTGTATGCCGGCACCGTCAACCAGCAGGGCGTGCTCGAATACCGCGTCACGGCGGCCGCGGGACACACCATGCTGGACCGCATCGCGCAGACCGTGCAGGACGCCCAGGGCAAGCGCGCGCCCACGCAGCGCTTCATCGATCGCTTCGCCCAGGTCTACACGCCCGCCGTGTTCGTGGTGGCGATCATCGTCGCCGTGGCAGGGCCGCTGGCGTTCGACATGGCCTGGCTCGACTCGGTCTACCGCGCGCTGGTCCTGCTGGTCATCGCCTGCCCGTGCGCGCTGGTCATCTCGACGCCGGTCACCATCGTCAGCGGCCTGGCCTCGGCCGCGCGGCGCGGCATCCTGATCAAGGGCGGCCTGTACCTGGAGCAGGGACGGCGCCTGCGCCGCCTGGCCCTGGACAAGACGGGCACGCTCACCCACGGCAAGCCGGCCCTGACCGACGTGGTGACGCTGGGCGCCTCGCCCCTGCCCCGTGCCCGTGCGCTGCAACTGGCCGCCAGCCTGGACGCGCTGTCGTCCCACCCGGTGGCGCACGCCATCGTATCGGCCCACGCGGGCGCGGCGCTGCCTGTCGAGGATTTCGCGTCGCTGGCCGGGCGCGGCGTCACGGGCCGGATCGAGGGCCGGACCTATGCGCTGGGCAGCCTGCGCCTGGCGCGCGAGCTGGGCGCGGCGGACGACGCGCTGGAAACCGGACTGGAAGCGCTGGAGCGCCAGGGCAAGACCGCCGTCATCCTGTGCGAGGACGACGTGGCCGTGGCCATCCTGGCGGTGGCCGACACGATCCGCGACTCGAGCCGGACCGCCGTGGCCGAATTGCGCCGGCTGGGCGTGGAGCCGGTGGTCCTGTCCGGCGACAACGCCGCCACGGTGCGCGCGGTGGCGGCGGAACTGGGCATCGAGGATGCGCGGGGCAACCTGCTGCCCGACGACAAGCTGGCCGCCGTGGAGGCGCTGGGCCGGGCGGCGCCCGTGGGCATGGTGGGAGACGGGGTCAACGACGCCCCGGCATTGGCCCGCGCCGACATCGGTTTCGCGATGGGCGCGGCGGGCACCGACACCGCCATCGAAACAGCCGACGTCGCGTTGATGCAGGACGACCTGCGCAAGCTGCCCGAATTCATCCGCCTGTCGCACCGGACCTCGCGGGTGCTGTGGCAGAACATCGTGTTCGCGCTGGCCATCAAGCTGGTGTTCTTCGTGCTGACCTTCACCGGCGAGGCCACCCTGTGGATGGCGGTATTCGCCGACGCCGGCGCCAGCCTGCTGGTGGTGTTCAACGGGCTGCGGCTGCTGCGCCAGCCGCAGCCGGATCAGGCCGCCTTGCGGCGGAACACCAGCCGGTCCGGGCTCGATGCCGAGGCGTCGTAGCCGTAGCCTTCGGCATCGAAGCCCTGCAGGCCCTCGGGCTTGGCGATGCGTTTCTCGATGGCGTGGCGGGCCATCAGGCCCCGCGCACGCTTGGCGTGGAAGCTGATCACCTTGTAGGCCCCGCCCTTCCAGTCCTCGAACACGCACTGGATCACGCGGGCCTTCAGCGCCTTGCGGTCGACCGCCTTGAAGTACTCCTCGGAAGCCAGGTTCACCACGACCGGATGCCGGTCGGCCTCCTGGCGCTGGTTCAGGTAGTCGGACAGTTCGCTGCCCCAGTATTCGTACAGGTTCTTGCCCTTGGGGGTCGCCAGCCGCGTCCCCATCTCCAGCCGGTACGGCTGCATCAGGTCCAGCGGCCGCAGTGCGCCGTACAGGCCGCTCAGGATGACCACGTGCTCTTGTGCCCAGTCCAGTTGGCGGGCCGTCAGCGTGCCAGCGTCCAGCCCCTCGTAGACGTCGCCGTTGAAGGCCAGCACCGCCTGCTTGGCGTTTTCCGCCGTAAACTTCGGCGTCCACTTGGCGTAGCGGGCCACGTTCAGTTCGGCCAGCGCCGGGCTCAGGTCCATGAGGCTCGCGACGTCGTCGGCGGACTTGGTTTTCAGCACCGAGATGAGCTTCTTGGCGCGATCCACGAACAAGGGCTGGGTGGACGTCTCGACGTGCGCGGGCGTGTCGTAATCCAGTTTCTTGGCGGGGGAAAGAAGAAACAGCATGGCGGATACCGGAGCAAATGAAGTCAGGCGTTAATGTAGACCAATTGTGTCCCTGCGGGCTGCCCCGTCCGTATGCGCAATGCTGCGGCCGGTGGCACCAGGGTCCCGGCCATTTGCAGGCGCCCGACGCGCCGGCGCTGATGCGGTCCCGCTACAGCGCCTACGTGCTCGGCAGGCATGACTATGTGCTGGCGACCTGGCATCCCTCCACCCGGCCGGCCGCCCTGGAACCCGATCCACCGGGCCTGAAGTGGCTGGGCCTGGAGGTGCGGGCCTCGGCGCAGGCGGACGCCGACCACGCCACGGTGGAATTCGTGGCCCGCAGCAGGCTGGCGGGACGCGCCCAGCGGCTGCACGAGAACAGCCGCTTCGTGCGCGAGGACGGACGCTGGTACTACGTGGACGGGACCTTCCCCGCGCGGAATGGTTAAACTGCCGGGCGGCGCCCCAGGCGCCGCTTCCGGCCTTCGCCGTCCCGATCCGACCTACACGCCATGCCCGTCCATCCGCTGCACGACCATCCGGCCTTCACCTCCGAATTCTGCGAACACGAGTACAACAACCTCGCCCGCATTCCCGACCATCCCACCTATACCGCCCGCTGGGCCGCCGACGGCGCGCTGGCCCGCCGCACGCAAGCCGCGCAGCTGGGACTGCCGTATGGCGAAACGCCGGCCGAAACCCTGGACTATTTTCCGCCGCGCGAGCCCGGCGCCCCGCTGCTGGTCTTCATCCACGGCGGCTACTGGCGCGCGCTGAACAAGTCCGATTTTTCCTGGATCGCGCCCGCCTATGTCGCGCGCGGCGCCGCCGTCGCCATCGTCGACTACGGGCTGGCGCCCGCCACGCCCATCGAGGAAATCGTGCGGCAGATGCTGCGCGCCCATGCCTGGCTGTACCGCCATGCCGCCGAACTGGGTTTCGATGCCCGCCGCATCGTGACCAGCGGACACTCGGCCGGCGGCCAGTTGACCGCGATGATGCTGGCCGCGCGCTGGCAGGCCTGGTCCACGGACCTGCCGCCCGACCTCGTCAGCGGCGGCCTGGCGCTGAGCGGGCTGTACGACCTCGAACCGGTCGCCAAGGCGCCGTTCCTGGCCAACCTCGAATTGACGCCGGCGCGCGTGGACGCGCTGTCGCCCGCCTATTTCGTGCCTGAACGCCGCGTGCCGCTGATAGCCGCGGTCGGGGCATCCGAAACGGACGAGTTCCGCCGCCAGAACCGGCTGATCGCCGCCTGCTGGCCGCGCAACGTCACGCGCACGCTGGAAATACCCGACTGCCACCATCTGGACATCTGCGACCGGCTGGCCGATCCGGCGCAGGATTTGTTCGCGGCGGCCTGCGAACTGCTGGGCGTGTAGCCCGGCGCCGCCGCGCTCAGGCCGGCCGGGTCAGCGCCTCGAATCCGTAGCGGTTCATGCTGCCGAACGCCGCCATCGCCGGATGCGGAACGAATGCCGTGCGGCAATCGAGCACCGCGGGCAACCCCGAGGCCAGCGCCCGCTCCAGCGCAGGCGCCAGGTCGCCGGGCTGCGCCACGGTTTCGCCGTGGCAGCCGAATCCGCGCGCGATGGCGGCATAGTCCGTCCCCTCCAACCCCGTGCCCAGCTCGAAATCCGCCTGCGCCCGCTGTCCTGCGCGGATGATGCCCCAGGCCTCGTTGTTGTGGATGATATTGACGACGGGCAGGCCATGACGCCGGGCGGTATCCAGCTCCTGCAGCGTGAAGCCGAACGAACCGTCCCCCGTGACGTTGAACACGGCGCGCCCCGGATGCAGGAGCTTCAGGGCCAATGCATACGGCAACCCGAATCCCAGGTGGCTCATGCCCGGCTCGTGGAACCGGGAACGCACCTCGCGCACCGGCGTCAGGTCATTGCTCCAGAAGCTCGTATGTCCGCCATCGAAGACCACGACGGCGTCGTCCGGGATGGCCTGGCCGATCGCGCGCGCCAGCGCCGCCGGATGCATGGCTTGCCCCACGGGCGCATCCATGGCCGCCAGGGCCTGTTCGTATCGGGCGCGCACCGCCCGCAGTCCCGCCAGCCAGCCGTCCTCGACCGCCGCCAGCTCTTGCGGCAGGCACGCCAGCAGATCGTCCAGCGCTTCGCGGACATCGCTGTGCATGCCGATCTCGTGCAGCGCCGGCGCCCCCAGCGCCGACGGATCGATATTGACGTTCAGCACCCGGTGCCGGCTGCGCACGAGCGGACCACGCTCGTCCCACATCCATGAGGAATGCCTGCATCCCAGGCTGACGACGACATCGGCCTGGTCGAACGCGCGCGCCACCGCGGCGCCGGCGATCAAGCCGCCATGCCCGATGAAGTGCTGGCTGTCGCTGGATATGACGCCAAGCGCCATCTGCGTCGGCACGACAGGCGCGCGCAGGCGCTGCGCGAGCGTGCGTACGCCGCCGGCGGCGCCCGCCTGGACCACGCCGCCGCCGGCGACGATCAGGGGGCGGCGCGCCTGGGCGAGCAGGCTCGCCGCTTCCCGCACCTGGGCCGCAGGGGGCCGCGGCCCGGCCACGCCCCGGTAGCGGGACGGCGCGATCGCCAAGGCATCCAGCGGCCAATCATGCGTGCTGGCCAGCACATCCTGCGGAATGTCCAGGTGCACCGGTCCGGGGCGCCCTCCCAGCGCTTCGCGGAAGGCGCGCCTGACCAGTTCGGGAAGGCGGCGGGCATCATGGACCACGGCATTCCATTTGGTCAGCGGCGCCAGCACCGCCCGCGTATCCATGTCCATGAACATGCCATGATGCGGATAGGCGGCGGCCCGGTGCTGGTTGGTCGTGATCAGCAGGGCCGCGAGATTGTTATTGAAAGCCACGCCGGCGCCGGACGCGAGGTTCAGGCCCCCGGGCCCCATTTCCCCCAGCGCCACGGCCACGCGGCCGGATCCGGCCCGCACCGCCGCCGCCATCATCGCGCCCGCGGCTTCGTGGCGCACGCCCACGAAGGGAATGGACGAGCGCGATAACGCGTGCAGCAAGGGCGCCAGCTTGCCTCCCACTATGCCGAAGACATAGGGCACCCCTTCGGCCTGCAGGAGGCGCACCAGGACCTGCGCTCCGGTCAGGCTGGTCGTTGGCGGCCTTCCGGGCGCCTGGTCATGCGTCATGTTTCAATCCTCGGGAGTAAAGCCTGTGGCCTTGACGATGGGAGCCCAGCGCGCGGTGTCCTCGCGCACCCGTTCGGCGAACGCCTCGGGCGTTTCGATCAGCGGCATCAGTCCATTCTTGGCGAAGACGGCCGTCATTTCCGGAGTCTGCAAGGCGTCCCGCACGGCCGCATTGAGCCTGCCCACCAGTTCGGGCGGCGTGCGCGCGGGCGCGTACCAGCCCAGGAATTCGACCATCGCGATGTCGCGATACCCCAGTTCGGCGAAGGTGGGAACCTCCGGCACGGCGGGCCAGCGCTCCGGGCTGCTGACGGCGAGCGAGCGCAGCCGCCCCGTCTTGAGGTGCGGCAACACTTCGCTGATCACGTTGAACGCCACCGGCACCTGGCCGCCCAGCAGATCGGTCAGCAACGGCGCTCCCCCCTTGTAGGCCACGCTCTTCATGTCCAGGCTTGCCAGCCGGTCAAAGGTGGCGCCGACGAAATGCAGTGCCGAACCCGCGGCGGGGATGCCGTAGTTGGCCTTCTCGGGATGGCGCTTCACCCAGGCGATGAAGTCGGCCAGCGTGCGGACCTCGTCCGGCACGCCGGGCCCGACCGTCATCGAGATGGCATACGAGGCCAGCGGCGCGACGGGCACGAAATCGGCCTGCGGCGAATAGGCGAGCCTGGCCCCGTAGGTGTGCGGATAGAGGACGATGGGTGACGAAGGCCCCTGCAACAGGGTCGCCCCGTCCGGCGCCGCTCGCTTGACGAACTCCGCGGCGATGCGCCCGCCCGCGCCCGGCTTGCTGCCCAGCACGATGGTGCCCGGATAGCGCGAGCGCAACTGCTCGATCAGCGGCCGCGACACCTGGTCTCCCAGCCCGCCGACCGGAAACCCCGACCAAACCACGGTACTGGCGGGCTGCGCCCACGCCGCGGAGCAGGAAAGCACCCATGCCGCCGCGCCCGCCCCTATCCATCCCATCCTGCTGCCCATGGTGTCTCCTTTGCTCTGCCTCTGCGGGCTCGGTAGAGGGAACTATAGATAGGACAGGGACGGAAAATAATGGACAATACCGGCGAGCCTTGCACATATCCGACCTCCCATGAAACCGCCCGCCCCGATCGCCGTCGCCTTCCGGGAAGTCAGGCACTTCATGCCGGACGACTGCCTGCACTGGGAACCCATGGATGTGCGCGGCGTGTTGCATGACTGGACGATTCCCGCCCACCGGCACGAAGGCCTGCACCAGTTCCAGTTGATCGAGCGCGGCGGAGCCGAAGCCGTGATGAATGGCGCGCGGCACGGACTTGCCGCGCCCGCCGCGCTGATGATCCCTCCCGGCACCGTCCACGCCTTCCATTACCGGCCCGGCAGCGCCGGCAGCCAGGTCACCGTCCCCACCGCCCTGCTCAAGGCCGCCTTCTCGTCCGCTCCCGCCCTGGCCAGCCTGCTGGACGTCCCGCTGATCATCGGCCCGGAGGAACTCGCGCAGGAAACCGGACGCGCGGCCAGCCTGTTCGAAGGGCTGGGGGCCGAGTTCGCCCGCGCCGAACCGGGGCGCACCGAAGTGCTCAAGGCTCATGCGATCCTGCTCGCCACCTGGTTCCTGAGGCAGGCCAGTTCGGGGGAACCCGCTCATGCCCGGCAGGCGGTGCGCGACACCCTGGTCCAGCGGTACCGTGCGTTGCTGGAACTGCACTTCCGCCGCGAGCATGCGCTGGCCTTCTTCGCCGCGGCGCTGCAGGTCACGCCGGACCACCTGAGCCGGATATGCCGGGCGGTATGCGGGCTCTCCGCGCTCGACATGCTGCACGATCGGCTGGTACGCGAGGCTCGGCGCCAATTGGCGGCCACCGACGCCACCGTCGCCGGCATCGCGCAGGACCTGGGCTTCTCGGATGCGGCCTATTTCAGCCGCTTCTTCTCCCGGCGCACCGGACTCTCTCCCCAGGCCTACCGCGGCTCGCTCCAGCAGGGGCGCGCCGTGCCGCCGGACGCCTGAGCCGCCATAAAGTTGACGAAATTAACTACATAGTTTACTTTCTCAACTATATTTCAAGGAAACGCCACCGTGGTCGAGGAAAACGAACTGCTGGCCGAGCGATACGGCCATGTCCTGCTGCTGACGCTGAACCGCCATCCTAAGCGCAACGCGCTCGGCCTGGCGATGCTGCAAGGCCTGGTCGACGCCTTCAATGGCGCCGATGCCGATCCCGACACGCGATGCGTGGTCATCGCCGCCCGGGGCAGCTGTTTCTGCGCCGGCGCCGACCTGGAAGAAGCCCGCCGCCTGGCGCGCGAGCAGCCGGAGCTGGCCAGCCGGCGCAGCGACCTGCTGGTCGACATCAACACCATCGTGGCGCGCCTGGGCACGCCCGTCATCGCCGCCGTCAATGGCCCGGCCATCGGCGCGGGCGCCGGCCTGGCGCTGGGCAGCGATCTGGTGCTGGCCGCCCCCGCCGCCCGCTTCGGCTATCCCGAGGTCAAGCACGGCATCTCGGCCGGCATGCTGATTCCCAACCTGATCCGGCAGGTGGGCCCCAAGGCGGCCTTCGAACTGGTGGCCACCGGCGACCCCATCGACGCCGAACGCGCCTACGCGCTGGGCATGATCAACCGCATCGTCCCGGAAGCCGAACTGGTCCCCGCCGCGCTCGCGCTGGCCGAGCGCCTGGCCCAGTTCGCGCCGGCCGGCCTGTCGGCCTCCAAGCGCGCCTTCCAGCAGGCCTACGAGCTGTCCCTGGAAGACGCCGTGCGTGCCGCGCGCGGCGTCAACGACCGGATCCGTGCCTCAGCCGGCTGAGCGCATCCCTACGAATCCTCCCACACTGCCCTCTCGAATCATGCTTGCTACCCGACTGACCGCCCTCCTGGGCATCCGCCACCCCATCGTCCAGGGAGGCATGAGCTGGGCCTCGTCCAACGCCGAGCTGGCCCTGGCCGTTTCCGAGGCCGGCGGCCTGGGCGTGATCGCCGCCGGCCCCATGTATCCCGACGACCTGCGCGCCGCCATCGCCCGCGTGCGCGCCGGCACGCGCCAGCCCTTCGCGGTCAACGTCCCGCTGTACAACAAGCGCGCGGCGGAATTCCTGGACATCGTGCTGGAAACCGGGGTGCCGGTGATCATCGCCTCGCAGGGCGGCCCCAAGGCCCACATCGGCCGCTTCAAGGAGGCCGGCGTCACGTGGATACAGGTCACGGCCAACCCGCTGCACGCCCGCAAGGCCGAGGACGCGGGCGTGGACGCGGTGATCGCGGTGGGCGGCGAAGCCGGCGGCCATCCCGGCCCGGACGAGGTCGGCACGCTGGTGCTGGTGCGGGCGACGGTCAACGCGGTGACGGTGCCAGTCATCGGCGCGGGCGGCATCGCCGACGGCGCGGGCATCGCCGCGATGCTGGCGCTGGGCGCCAGCGGCGCGCAACTGGGCACGCGCTTCCTGCTGACGCCCGAATCGGGCCTGCACGCCGCCTACAAGGACCTGGTGCTGAACGCCGGCATCGGCGACACCGCCATCGTCGGCCGTGGCCGCTCGCCCATCCGCATGGTCAAGAACGCCTTCTCGACCGAGTACGAGGCGGCGGCCAACCGCGGCGCCGACGATGCCGAGCTGGATGCCTTGTTCGCCCGCAGTTCCTTGCGGCAGGCCGCCAAGGACGGCGACGTGGCGCAGGGCAAGGTGGAAGCCGGGCAAAGCGCCGGCCTGATCGACAAACTGGAGCCCGCCGGTGAACTGGTCGAGCGGCTGGCGCGCGAAGCGGAAGCGGCCCTGAGCGGCGCCGCCTCCTGCATACGCTGATTCAGGCCTGCCCGATGCTGGCGGGCTGGTAGTCCACGCCCGACCCCAGGCCCTCGGGCACCGCCAGCTCGCCCGATTCGACCTCCAGGCCCACGAACGGGTCGTCCAGCAGGTGATCGAACTCCGCCAGTTCGGCACCGGCATGGATGCTGCCGGCGACACTGGCCACATGCACGCCCTGGGCCGCCAGCAGGCGCGGTCCGAAGATCGCGCCGAACCGGTAGCCCACGCCCGCCGCCTCGCACAGGCGCACGGCGATCAGCGTGTTGCGTATGCCGCCCAGGTAATGCACCTTGAGGTTGTAGGAGTCGGCCGCCCCCATGCCGATCAGGCGCACCAGTCCCGGCAGCCCGGCGATGGCCTCGTCCGCCTCGATGGGCAGCGCGCCCGCGGCGTGCACGCGGCACAGTCCTTCGATGTCCGCCGCCGGCACCGGCTGCTCCATCATCGCCACGCCCATCGGCCGCAGCGCCTGGCACACGCGGATCGCCTCGTCGGCCTGGTAGGCCTGGTTGGCGTCCACCGTCAGCGTGACGGCCTCGCCCAGCCGCTCGCGCACGGCGCGCACGCGGGCGACGTCAAGCTCCGACTCGCCGCTCAGCTTCAGCTTGAGATAGCGATAGCCCTGGCGCGCCAGCTTGGCGGCCTGTTCGGCCATGTCCTCGGGCGGCTTGATCGAGACGATGCGCGAGGCCTCGACGGTATCGCGTACCTTGCCGCCCAGCAGCACGTGCAGGGGAACGCCCAGCATCCGCGCCTGCAGGTCGTAGATCGCGCAGACGAAACCCGACAGCGCGCAGACTTCCACCCCCGCCACGGCTTCCAGCCGGCGGTGCAGGGCTTCGAGCGCGAATGCGTCCTGCCCCCGGGCCTCGCGCCGGAGCGCCTCCAGGACCGGCTCGATGCGTGCCGTGTCGGGCTTGAAGATGGGCGTGCCCAGCACGTGCCCATACCCCACCTGGCCGTTGCGCGCGGTCAGCGCCACGATCCAGCCGTCCACGTGGGTGATGGTGCCGCGCGCAAAGCGCCAGCTGGGGTCGTCCTGGCGCTGCGAGCAGGCGATGATGTCCACGCGGTCTATCGTGGAAGCCAACCCGGCCGGGGCCGGGATGCGCGGGGTATTGGCGGTCATGGTCATTCGAGCTTGAGGTTGGCCGACTTGATGAGGTCCTTGGTGCGCTGGGCGTCATCCACGACGAAGCGCGTGGTCTCCTCGGGCGTGAGCGTGGCCAGTTCGGTACCCTGGGCCTCCATCAGCTTGCGGTACTCCGCCTTCTTGGTGACCGCGTTCAGCGCCGCGTTGAGCTTGTTGACGACCGCGGCGGGCGTGCCCTTGGGCGCCGCCACCGTGTACCACGACGCGGACTCCGCGCCGCCCAGGCCCGCCTCGGCGAACGTGGGCACGTCGGGCAGCAGCGGCGAGCGGGTCTTGGACGCGTAGGCCAGGGCCCGCAGCTTGCCTGCCTTCACATAGGGCAGTTCGCCCGACAGGTTCATCACGCCCACCTGCAGGCGCCCGGCCACCAGATCGGTAATCGCGGGCGCCGCGCCGCCATAGGGGATGTGCGCCATCTCGATCCTGGCCTGCTGCTTGATCAGCTCCCCGCCCAGGTGGGGCGAGGTGCCGGTGCCGGACGAACCGTAGTTCAGCTTGCCGGGATTGCTGCGCGCGAGCTCGATCAGCTCTTTCGCGGTGTTGGCCTTGACCGAGGGGTTCACCACCAGCAGGTTGGGCTGGTTGGCCGCCAGCGCGATGAAGGTGAAATCCTTGATGCCATCGTAGGGCGTGGGCTGGATCAGCGGCGTGACGATGTGGGCCGCCGCGGTGCCGAACAGCAGCGTATAGCCATCGGCCTCCGCCCGGGCCACGTACGCCGCGCCTATGGTCGCGCCCCCACCCGCCTTGTTCTCGACCACCACCTGCTGCCCCAGTTCGGTGCCCAGCTCCTTGGCCAGGCTGCGCGCCACGAGATCGGCCGGACCGCCCGCGGCATAGGGGTTGACCAGCACGATGGGCTTGGTCGGATAGGACTGGGCCTGCGCCCCCGAGGCGGCCAGCACAAGCGCCGCCGCCAACAACGATTGCTTGAACTGCTTCATGTATGTCTCCTGGTTTTAGGCCGGCACGGCCTTAGATGACCTTTCTTTCGCGCAGCGCCTGGATGTCCTCCTTGCCCAGGCCCAGCCTGTCCGCCAGCACCTGGTCGGTGTGCTCGCCCAGCAGCGGCGGCCGCCCCAGGCTGGGGTCGTCGAAGCCGTCGAACTTGAACGGCACCGGCAGCGCCTTGAACGAACCGAGCTGGGGATGGGCGAATTCGCGCACCATGCCGCGCGCCAGCACGTGCTCGTTGCTCAGCACCTCGTCCACGCTCAGGATGGGGCCGGCCGGCACCTTGGCTTCGTCGCACAGCCGGCAGAATTCGTCGCGGTCGAACCGGGCGACGGCCGCCGACAGGCCGGCCATCACTTCCTCGCGCCGGTTGACCCGGTCGATGTTGCGCACCAGGGTCGGATCCTGCGCCCACTCATGCAGCCCGAGCAGGTCGCACAGCGGCTGCCAGTGCTGGTCGCTGCCCGTGACCTGCACCCACTTGTCGTCGCGGCAGCGGAACGCCGCCGACGGCACGCGGCCCGGATGTTCGGTGCCCAGCCGGGGCGGCACCTCGCCCAGCGCGAAGAAACGCGCCGCGGCCAGCGACAGCAGGCCGACCTGGCCGTCCAGCATGGAGAAATCCACGTGGCAGCCCTTGCCCGTGGCCTGCCGCCCCATCAGGGACGACAGGATGGCGATCGCGACCCACAGGCCCGAGGTCAGGTCGGCCACAGGCAGCCCCGGCTTGACCGGGCCGCCGCCACGCTCGCCGGTCAGGCTCATGATGCCGCCCATGGCCTGGAACACCGTGTCGTAGCCCTTGCGAGGCGCGTAGGGGCCGGTCATGCCGAAACCCGTGCACGACACGTAGACCAGCGCGGGATTGTCCTGGGACAGCCGGGCGTAGTCCAGCCCGTAGCGCTGCAGCGTCCCGACCGGAAAGTTCTCCAGCACCACGTCGGCCTGGGCGCTGAGCTTGCGGATGAGGTCCTGCCCTTCGGCGCTACGCAGGTTGACGGTAATGGACTGCTTGCTGCGGTTGAAGGCCATGTAATAGGCCGATTCGGTACCGCCCTCGCCTTCCACCTTGGGTTCGAAGCTGCGCGTCTCGTCGCCGGTGCCGGGCTGTTCGACCTTGATCACCGTCGCTCCCAGCTCGGCCAGGATCATCGTGGCGAAGGGGCACGCCAGGACCCGCGACAGGTCCAGGATGGTGACGTTCTCCAGCGGACGCGTCATTTCGCCGCCTTGCGGAAGCCCCGCATGATGACGTTGGTGTCGCGCCCGGCGGCCAGGCCTTCCTCCAGCGTCAGCTCGGCCACGCGATGGAACAGCCGCTTGGTGGTCCCCATCGCGATGGGGCTCCAGCCCGCCAGCCTGGCGGCGATTTCCAGCGCGGCCTCCAGCACCCGGTCGTCGGGCTCGACCCGGTTGGCCAGGCCCAGCGCCAGCGCGCGCGGACCGTCGATGGGCTCGCCCATGGCCAGCAGTTCGAAAGCATGCTTGCGGCCCAACTGGCGGACCAGATTGGACATGACCACGGCCGCGACGATGCCGTGCTTGAGCTCGGGATAGCCGAAACGCACGTTCTCGGCCATGACGGCCAGGTCGCAGGCGATGGCCAGCCCCGCGCCCCCGCCCAGCGCATTACCCCGCACCGCGGCCACGACGGGCTTGGACATGCGCGAGAAGGCCAGGTGCAGCCCGGTGGTCAGGTCGGCGCGCGCGTTGACGGCCTGGGGATCCTCGGGCACCAGCGCGCTGAACTCCGAGGTATCGGCGCCGGCACAGAACGACTTGCCCGCCCCCGTCAGCACCACCGCATGGACCTCGGCATCCCGCTCGGCCTGCCACAGCGCATCCACCAGCGCCTGCGTCAGCGCGGTATTCAACGCGTTGTGCTTCTCCGGCCGGTTCATCGTCAGGATACGGACGGCCCCTCGGTTCTCAATCAGGAGTTCGGACATGCTCATGCTCGTGGTTTCCAATATAGTTGATTTTATATACTACTTAATTGATAAATTCAACTATTTTGGCGGAAACTCCCCCCACAGCCCCGTTGCCACCCCCTGAGAAAATCGCCCCAGACCAGGGCACGGAGGATCCGGCTCCGCCGGTCCCCGCCGCCCGCCCCCTGGGGGGCGCGCGTCAGCGCGTACGGGGGGGTTTTAATTCTTCCAACAACCCGATCGTATGTTCGGTCAGCTTGTCGATCGCGCGCTCGAGCACTTCCCGCTCTTCGTCGGTCAGCACGGACAGCATCTTCTCGTTGCGATCGACGGCCTTGGGGAAAACCTTGCGGTACAGCGCCCGGCCCTGCGGGGTCAGGTCGAGCCGCACGCCCCGGCCGTCCGATTCGTCGGCGCCCCGCTTGACCAGGCCGCGCTCGATCAGCTCGGCCACGCTGCGGCTGGCCTGGCTCTTGTCGATGTTGGCCTCGTGTGCCAGCGCATTGAGCGACAGCGGGGCGAAGGCGCCCAGCAACCCGATGATGCGCCAGTCGCGCGAGCCCAGTTCGTACTGGCTCTCGTTCACCCGTGCGGCGATGCGGCTGGAGACGAAGGCCAGGCGGTTCAGGCGGTAGGAAAACAATTCCTTGAGATTCGCGGGAACGGGTCTTGTCATACGTCTTTCTCGATAGGTGAACGCAGGAATTTACCTTACTCGGGCCCGGCCGGGGACGGCTTGGCCCGCCTCAGCTTGAAGCTGCTCATGGCCGTGGCCACCAGCGTGCCGGCCTCGTCCCGCACTTCGCACTGGCAGAAGGCGATGGTCCCGCCGGCATGCCGGACCTCGGCGCGGGCCGTCAGGTCACCCCGTCCCGGCGCGATGAAATGGATGTTGAGGTCTACCGTTCCGGAAGTCTCCATGCCGGACTCGATCGTGCGGGTGGCGATGGCCATGCTGGAGTCCATCAGCGTGGCGATGGCCCCGCCATGGATGACCCCGCGCCGGTTTGCCAGCCGCGCGCTGGCGGTCATGACGAGCAGCGAGCGGCCATGATCGGCCTCGCGCACGGAAATGCCCAGCCATGCGGCGAACGGCGCCAGGGCCGAGCCCGCCAGGGGGCCGGTGGGAATGACCGCTTCCGGCTCCAGCACCGCGCAGGACTCGGGACTATCCATGCGCCGCCACTCCCAGCAAGGGATTCAACCCGCTCTGGGCGACACGGCTGTGCAGCGTGCGGCCCAGGGCTTCCTCGCACATCGCCGCGGTTGCCATCAGTCCCTCCAGGTCGATGCCGGTGGACACCCCCATGGATTCGAACAGGTTCACCAGGTCCTCGGTCGAGACGTTGCCGGTATGGCCGCCGCCGTACTTGACCTTGGCCGGATGCCCGCCCACGCCGCCGAAGGCGCAGTCGAAATAGCGGCAGCCCGCCTCCAGCGCCGCCACGTAGTTGACCAGGCCGGTGCCGCGCGTATCGTGGAAGTGCGCCACGGTCGTCACCTCCGGCAGTTCGGCGTGCACCGCCGACATCAATTGCTTGACGGTCCGCGGCGCAGCCATGCCTGTCGTGTCGCCCAGCGCCACGTGCATGACGCCCAGCCGGGCGAAGCGCCTGACGTCCTCCAGCACGCTGTCCGCCGATACCTTGCCCTCGAAGGGGCAGCCCCAGGCGACCGACACCGTGCCGATCATGCGGAAACGCCCCTGCGACGCCGCCACCATGTCGGCCACGTTCTGCCACTGGTCGGCGCGGCTGCGCCGCAGGTTCTTCATCGAATGCGATTCGCTGGCCGACACCAGCAGGCTGATCTCGTTGGCGCCGAAGCCTGCGTCCAGGTCGGCCACCGCGCGCTCCACGGCGCGCACGTTGGCGCAGGTCGCCTTGTACCAGACACCGTCGCGGCGCGGCAGCGCGCGCAGCAGCTCGCTGGCATCGCCGAACTGGGGCACGACCTTGGGATTCGAATACGAAGTCGCCTCGACACGCTGGAAGCCGATGGCGGCGAAGCGGTCGATCAATGCCACCTTGGTGGCGGTGGGGATGAAGGTCTCCTCGTGCTGCAGGCCATCCCGGGCGAAACATTCGCAAAGCGTGACGTCGCTCATGGTTCTAGCCTCCCTTCGCGCCGTGGACGTTCGCCAGGCCGAACAACTCGATGGCATGCGCCTTGAGCTTGTTCTTCTGGACCTTGGAACTGCCCGTCATGCCGATATTGTCGAACGTATCCACGATCTCGAGGTAGCGCGGCACCTTGAAGTTCGCGCAGCGCGCCTTGCACCAGTCGATCAGCTCCTGGCGCCCGGCCTGCTTGCCTTCCTTGAGCAGCACGAAGGCCGCCGTCACCTCGCCCAGGCGCGCGTCGGGCACGCCGACCACCTGGGCCATCTGCACCGCGGGATGCGCGTGCAGGGTCTCCTCGACCTCGGCCGGCGCGACGTTCTCGCCGCCTACCCGGTACATGTCCTTGAGCCGGCCGACCATGCGCAACCGCCCTTCCGGCGACATCTCGCCCAGGTCTCCGGTGCGCAGCCAGCCTTCCGGCGTCAGCGCCTTGGCGGTCGCCTCCGGCATCTTGTAATAGCCTCGCATCACGTGCCAGCCACGCACCTGGATCTCGCCCTGGCTTCCGGGGGGCAGGACCTCGCCGCTGTCCTGGTCGACGATGCGCACCTCGGTGCCGGGATGCGGCAGCCCCCAGCCATGGGCGCGCAACTCGAACGGGTCGTCCCGCGACGACATGATCACATTGGGCGAAGCCTCGGACTGCCCGTAGGCATTGCACACGTGGTCCACACCCATCACGTCGCGGATCTGCTGCATGACCTCGGGCCCCGCCGCCGCCCAGCCGCCGCGCAGATGCAGCTTCTTGGGATCGAAGTCGGGATGGCCCATCATCATCAGGAAAATGGTGTCGTTGCCCGAGGTCAGCGTGCACTTTTCCTCGTCCATCACGCGCAGCGTCTCGGCCACGTCGAACTTGGGCAGCGTCAGCAGGCAGCAGCCCGCCACCAGGCTGACCAGGACGGACAGCGTGGTGCCCGAGACGTGGAAGAACGGCCGGATGCTGAAATAGCGGTCGTCGTGCCTTACGCCTATCCGCTGCCCGGCGGCCCAGGCATTGAGCAGCATGTTGGCGTGGGTCAACATCACGCCCTTGGGGAACGAGGTCGTGCCCGAAGTGAACTGCATCAGCAGCAGATCGTCGGGCGTGATGTCGGCGGCCAGCGATTCGATGGTCCCGGGCGCGACCTCCTGGCCCCGCGCCAGGAAATCCGCGTAGCGCTCGGCGCCCGCCGGGCAGGGGCCGTCGCCCACCATGACGGCGCGGCGCAGCTCGGGCAGCGCCTGGCCGGGCAGGCCGGTATCCAGTGCCGGCTCGACCGCGGTCAACAACTGGACGAAATCGATGCCCAGGAAGGTGTCGGCGAACACCAGCAGCTTCACGTCCGCCTGTTTCAGGCAGAACTGCAGTTCGTCGGTCTTGAAGCGGGTATTGACCGGCACGGTCACCGCGCCCAGGGTCGCGCAGGCGAAGAAAGTCTGCAGCCAGGTGGCGCCGTTGCCCAGCATGATCCCGACATGGTCGCCCTTGCGCACGCCGCTGGCGTGCAAGGCGGCGGCGATGCGGCGGGTGCCTGCCAGCACCTCGTTCCAGGTCAGGCGGTCGGCCTGGCAGACGAAGGCCTCGCGCGCGCCGTATTCCCCGGCCGTGCGTTCCAGCGTGCGATAAAGCGTAGTGGGCCGGTCAAGCATTTTTCTGCGCTCCCGCACCGAAGCCCGAGATCGCGCGCTTCCAGTCGCTGTGGCGCAGGTTCTCCTCGATGGCCAGCAGCTCCACGGCCATCGCGCCCTCGCGCGTGGTCTCCACGCCCTGGTCCACGCAGCGCTTGGTCAGCCGGACCGTCAGCGGCGCGGCCGCGGCGATATGGCGGGCCATTTCCATGGCGCGCGCCTCCAGCTCCGCCGGCTCGTACACATGGTTCACCAGCCCGATGGCCTTGGCTTCGTGCGCGTCCACCGTGCGGCCGGTGAACAGCAGCTCCTTGGCCATGCGCGTGCCCACCATGCGCGGCAGCCGCTGGGTCGCGCCTATGGTGCCCCAGCCGACTTCCGGGTAGCGGAACTTCGCCTCGGTGGAAGCCAGGATGAAATCGCTGGCGCCAGCGATCTCGCAGCCCGACCCGAAGGCCGCGCCATGCACCACGGCGATCACCGCCTGCGGCAGGCGCTCGAGGGCGGCGTAGGCGGTGAAGCCCTTGACGCGGCGCGCGGTCAGCTCGGCGGTGGACATGCCCTGCCGCTCCTTCAGGTCGGCGCCGGCGCAGAACACCGGCCCCTCTCCGCGGATCACGACCACGTGCACGGCGTCGTCGGCGGCAAGCGCCTCGGCCGCGGCGATCAACTCGCCGCACATGGCCGTATTGAGCGCGTTGCGGCTCTCGGGCCGGTTCAGCGTCAGCGTCGCGACGTGGTCCTCGACCTCGACGCGGATGGTGGAATATGCACTGCTCATGCGAACCCCTGGATTGTCTGGTGGCCTACGATAGTTGTTTTTATACACTACTTTGTTGACGATAACAACTATATGGACGAGCGTCGGGCGCCGCCAGCGCGGGAGGCGCCCCTACCCTGGCGCCCCTGGGGGCGCCCTTCCCAGCACGCCGTCATCCAGGTACAGGCTGCGGTCGGCCAGCGGCGCGGCCAGGGCCTCGTTTTGCTCGGACAGCAGGATCGCCAACCCCTGCCCGCGCAGGACGCGTATCGCCTCCACCAGCCGCTGCACCACGATGGGGGCCACGCCCTCGGACGGCTCGTCCAGCAGGATTACCCGGGGCTGGGTCATCAGCGCCCGGCCGATCGCCAGCATCTGCTGCTCGCCACCGCTCAGCGCGCCTCCCGGGCGATGCGCCAGCGGCTCGAGTTCGGGAAACAGGCGACAGACCCGTTCCACGGTCCAGGGTTCCGCGCCGGGACGCGGCCGGCCCGCGGCCACCTCCAGATTCTGCCGCGCCGTGAGCTGGGTGAAGATACGCCGATCCTCGGGCACCCAGGCCAGCCCCGCATGCACCCGCCTGTCGGCACGCCAGCCGGCCATGGAGCGGCCGGCCAGCAGCACCTCGCCCGTGGTTTCCACCAGGCCCGCCAAGGCGCGCATCAGCGTGCTCTTGCCGGCTCCGTTGCGTCCGACCAGGGCGACGATTTCTCCCGCCCCGACCTCCAGGTCCACGTCGAACAACGCCTGCGCCCGGCCATGGAAGGCGCACAGCGCATGCGTGCGCAACAGCGCCGTCATGCCGGCTCTCCCGCCGCGGCCGTGCCCAGGTAGGCCGCCCGCACCGCCGGGTCGGCAGCGATCTGCGCGGGCGCCCCGTCCGCGATCACGCGGCCGCGCACCAGGACCAGGACCTTGTCGGCAAAGCCGAACACCACGTCCATGCTGTGCTCGGTAAACAACACCGCCAGGCCGCCCGCGGCCTGCTGCTTCACGATGGCCATCAGGCCGCGCCGGTCGGCGCGGGTCATGCCGGCCGTGGGTTCGTCCATCAGCAGCACCCGGGGCCTCAGGGCCAGCGCGCTGGCCAGCTCCACGCGCTTGAGCTCGGGATAAGGCAGTTCCCCGCACAGCCTGCCGGCCAGCGGCTCCAGGTCGAAGCGTTCCAGCCAGGCGCGCAGTTCGGCCGGGTCCACGCCCGCCCCGCGCCCCCGGATCCCGTGCCAGACGCCGGGATCGCGGGCGGCCAGCGCCAGCGCGACGTGCTGGCCCACGCTCAGCGACGCGGCCACCTGGGCGATCTGGAACGTCCGTCCCAGACCCAGCCGGGCCCGCGCGGCGACACCCAGGCGCGCCAGATCGCGCCCATCGAATTCGATGCGTCCGGCATCAGGCCGGAGCTGGCCGTTGATGCACTGGAAGCAGGTGCTCTTGCCCGCGCCGTTCGGTCCGATCAAGGCCAGCATCTGGCCGCCTTCCAGCGTGAACCCGACGTCGTCCACCGCCCGAACGGCGCCGAACGACTTGGACAAGCCCGTGACGACCAGCTTCATCGCGGCGCCCTCCCGTCATCCGGCCGTCCCGCTGGGGCAAGGCGCCCCAGCCGCCGGACGCCGGTCAGGCCGCCCGGGGCAAGCAGGATCACCGCGAGCATGGCCAGGCCGATCGCGGCGCGCCAGTACTCGGTGGCGCGCGCCAGGAAATCCTGTCCCACCGTATAGGCCAGGGCGCCCAGCCACGGGCCGGCCAGCGATTGCAGACCGCCCAGCAGGACCATGACGAGCGCGTCGACCGAACGGGGAATGGCCAGCAGGTCGGGCGCGACCGATCCCTTGGCGAATACCGTCAGGACGCCAGCGGCTCCGGCCAGCGCCCCCGCCAGCATGA
The DNA here is from genome assembly GCF_029845405.1 of Pigmentiphaga sp. GD03639. Taxonomy (NCBI): domain Bacteria; kingdom Pseudomonadati; phylum Pseudomonadota; class Betaproteobacteria; order Burkholderiales; family Alcaligenaceae; genus Pigmentiphaga; species Pigmentiphaga sp. GD03639. Next base: position 4,623 of record NZ_JAOCLR010000001.1, on the reverse strand, counting down.
AGGCCGTCCAGCGCACCGCGAACACCGGCAGGCCCAGGCTCTCGGCGCGCAACGGCGCGTCGCGCACCATGCGCAGCGTCAGCCCGAAGGGCGCGTGCATCAGGTGCCGCAGCAGCAGGCCGCCGGCGCCGGCCACGGCCAGGACGAACCAGTAATACCCTTCGCGCGTCGCCAGCCAGCCCTGGGGCCAGAAGCCGAACAGGCCGTTGCTGCCCCCCGTCACCGCATCCCACTGGAAAGCGATGGACCAGGTGATCTGGGCGAAGGCCAGGGTCAGCATGGCCGCGTAGACCCCCGCCGCGCGCAGCACGACGAAACCGAACACCGCCGCGCCGGCCAGCGCCAGCAGCATGCCCGCCGCCAGGCACAGCAGGATGCTGGCGATGCCGCCTAGCCCCGAGTCGCCCAGCCCCGGCAGCACGGCCGCCACCAGCGGCGCGGCCAGCGCCCCGCCATAAGCCCCCAGGCCCAGGAAGGCCGCATGGCCGAACGAATGGACGCCGCCCGGCCCCATCAGGACATACAGGCTGGCGGCGAAAAGACCGGCGATCAGGACATCCACGGCCAGGACCAGCACGTAAGCCATGTCGCCGGCCAGCCAGGGCAACAGCGCCAGCGCCGCCACGCCCGCGGCCAGCAACAGGCCGCCGCGGCGCGTGGGCGGCGGCAGCGGATTGAGCTCGGCGCGCGCCGCGCGCGGCGGCGCCACCGGCCGCCCGAACAGCCCCCAAGGGCGGAAGGCCAGCACGATGGCCATCAAGAGGAATTCGATCACCAGCGTCAGCTTGGGCAGCACCAGTTCCAGGCCGCCTATCGACACCGTTCCCAGCGCCACGCAGGCCGCCTTGACCACGCCTATCATCATCGCCGCCACGAAGGCGCCGATCACGCTGCCCATGCCGCCCACCACGGTCACCACGAAGGCCTCGGCCACGACCTGCAGGTCGTAGGCCAGCGACGCCGGCTCGCGCGGCATCTGCAACGCCCCCGCCAGCCCCGCCAGGCCGGCGCCCAGCGCGAATACCTGCGTGAACAGCCGCCGCTCGTCCACGCCCACGGCCAGCGCCATCTCGCGATCCTCGGTGGCGGCGCGCAATTGCAGGCCCCAGCGCGTGGACGTCATGATCCATTGCACGCCTGCCAGCACCAGCAGGCCGATCGCCATCAGCACGAAGTCATACGACGGCAGGTTCAGCGTGCCGGGCGCCAGCACGCCGGTCAGCCCCGGCGCCTTGGGCCCGAGCCGATCGTCGGCGCCCCAGGCGGCCAGCGTCGCATCGCGGATGATCAGCACCAGCGCGAAGGTCGCGACCAGTTGAAAGAGTTCGGGACTGCCGTAGAGCCGGCGCAGCACGCCGCGCTCGATCAGCGCGCCCACCACGGCCACCGCCAGCGCCGCGCCCGCCACCGCGCCCCAGAACCCCAGCGCGCCCCACAGCGGGATAAGCGCCTGGGCCAGGGTGACGCCCAGGTACAGCCCCAGCATGGCGAGCGAGCCGTGCGCGAAATTGACCACGCGCGACACGCCGAAGATCAGCGTCAACCCCAGCGACAGCAGGAACAGGCTGCTGGCGCTGGCCAGCCCGTTCAGCAGTTGCGCTAGCACCGCTCAGCGCGCCGGCCGCAGCTTCGCCACCTCGGCATCGGTGGGCTGGTACCTGGCGCCGTCGGCATAGCGGAAGTCCACCATGACGCCCGTGCGCTGCGCCCCGCTGCCCTGCAGCGCGGTCCGCCCGACGAAGGCGCCCAGCGTCGACTGGTTGTCCTGCGCGCGGAACACGATGGGTCCCCAGGGCGAGGACAGCGGCATGTTGCGGAACGCGTCGACGATCTTCTCCGGATCGGTGCCGCCCGCGCGCCGCAGCGCCTCGGCCGCGGCGTGGATGGTCACGTAGCCCACCACCGAACCCTGGCGCGGCGGCTCGCCGTACTTCTTCCGATAGGCATCCAGGAAGCGCTGGTGCTCGGGCGTCTTGATCGCATACCAGGGATAGCCCGTCACGATCCAGCCCTCGGGCGCCTCGTCCTTCAGCGGCTCGAGGTACTCGGGCTCGCCCGACAGCAGGCTGACCACCTCGCGCCCCTTGAACAGGCCTCGCGTGGCGCCTTCGCGCACGAACTTGGTCAGGTCGGTGGCGAACAGCACGTTGAAGATCGCATCCGGCTTGCTGGCCTCCAGCGCCTGCACCACGGGCCCCGCATCGAGCTTGCCGAGCGGGGTCGCCTGCTCGGTCACGAACTCGACGCCGGGCTGCGCGGCCTGCAGCAGCGTCTTGAAGGTCTGCACCGCGGACTGTCCGTACTCATAGTTCGGATAGACGATGGCCCAGCGCTTCTTGCCCAGCTTGGCCGCCTCGGGCACCAGCATGGACACCTGCATCCAGGTCGACGGCCGCAAGCGGAAGGTGTAGCGGTTGCCGTTGGCCCAGGTGATCTTGTCGGTCAAAGGCTCGCTGGCCAGGAACGGGACCTTGCGCTGCCGGGCATAGTCGCCCAGCGCCAGGCCGACGTTGGACAGGAAGCCGCCGGCCAGCATCGCCACGCGCTCGCGCGAGACCAGCTCTTCGGCCGCGCGCACCGCATCGCCCGGCACGCCGTTGTCGTCCCGGATCACCAGCTCCAGCGGACGCCCGTTCACGCCGCCCGCGGCGTTGACTTCGTCCAGGGCCAGCAGCATGGCCTTGCGATAGGGTTCGAGGAAGGCGGGCTGCGCCTTGTAGCTGTTGATCTCGCCGATGCGCAACGGGTCGGCGGCGTGCACGGGCGCGGCCAGCAGGACCGACAGACCGAGGAAACCGGAAGCAAGCGATATGCGAAGCATGGACAGACTCGGACTAGGCCCCACGAAGAAGATGCCCGGCATGCGGGGCAGGCAGACGCCGGCACCCCTCCTTTGCGGAGGAGCGCCTATTGTAAGGGGGTAAGAAGCCGCCGGAAGATCAGGCCGGTGCGTTCAGGCCCAGCCGCTGCGCGTACTGCCGCAGCGCGTGCACCTTCGGCTCGGCAAAGAATACCGGCTCGGCCCCGTCCAGCCCGGGCGCGGCGCGACGCTCGCCTTCCATCGCCAGCAGCGGCAGCACCAGATCCTGCGAACGAGCCAGCTCGTCCCGTCCCAGCGTGCCTGGATAGATCTTGTCGAGCTGGATCACGTCCAGCAGATCCTCGATGATGGCGATGCGATAGCCATCGCCTCCGCCCAGCCTGGCCCGCATATAGCTGGGCTTGAGTGCCGTGCGCAGCACCGACAGCCCGGTCTTGCGCCACGCCGCGGCTTCCGCTCCATCGAAGAACGCGCCGGCGAACAGCAGCGCCTTGCCCGCCTTCGTCGGATAGGCCGCCGTCATCGACACACCCAGCCGCTGGCGCAGGAAACGCACCTGCACGACCAGATTGCGCCGCCCCACTTCGTTCAAGCCATGCTTGTCCAGGTCCCACTTGACCCAGTTCACGATGCGGCGCGACAGGCTGGGAGGCCGCCAGCCCACGCCCTTGCCGGGCGCATTGGCCACGATCCAGTTGGTGACCAGCTTCTCGTGCCACTCGAAGCGGCCTTCCGCGCCGTCCGCCACCAGATCGTCGAAGGCATGGAGATTGTGCAGCCAGTTCTCGCCCCAGGGCCGCCAGTGCCAGCCACGATTGTCGGAAAGCACCCTTTCCACGCCGAAGAAGTGAAAAGCCTGCGCCCCCACCATGCTGGGCGGCCGCTGGCAGAAGCTCCAGCGGCTGGCCGGATGGCGCAGCACCGGTGTCTCGACCGTGTTGAACCAGGCCAGGTATTCGTCCTTGCGGCCCAGGTGCGTTCCCAGCAAGGTCATGGGCTGGGCATACCGCAGCCCCCACCAGAACCGGTGCAGGCCTTGCGAGCGCGCGTTCCAGAAGCCGGACAACTTCGAAGAATCCGTGAGGTAGGACATGGCGGGACAGCTCAATGACTAAATTGGTACCAGCGTGCCTGCGGCACGCCATGGAGACACAGCCAGGATCGAAGCAAAGCCCGCACACGGAGAACGACGTGATGCGCAGCGACTGGAAGGCGAACCAGCGCTAAAGTTTTGCGCAGCACTGCCGTTAACTTTGGCGTATGAGCGTTATTACATAATTGCGCCCACAATTCAACATGTAAAAAAATACGACATTTCCAGTTTCATGCCCTCCCTGCGAAATCCGCGACGCGTCCATCTTCCTGCAAGGCCGGCCACCATTCGATGGTAAGCGCTCGCCAGCGATTTCCGATGAAAGTGCAACATTCATTGTTGCCGGCATTCTCCCGCCTCCCTAGAGAAACCACTTAGCTCCCGGCATCGGCGCTTCCGCCATCCGCACGGCCGACACGCGCTTGGCCGGGACCTCCCCCCGGGTCCTGTTCACGCCCTGTCTCTCTCGCTTCCATAGCGTATCGAACCATTTGGTCCGAATTGTGACCTCCACGAACGCAGGGAATGACCTGACTTGCCGGCAAGCTTGCGTCAAGTTTAGTATTCGAAAACTATTTTTATATACAAAACAATCAGACAGGAGACAACGACCATGCTCATCGCGCCATTCCTTGGCAGTTCGCTCTCGCCGCAGCAGGCTGCCCGCCGCAGGCTGCTGGCCACGGCAGCCTTTCTCCCCGCCGCCTGC